>NZ_CP046619.1:2400000-2700000 GCF_009755725.1 Diaminobutyricimonas sp. LJ205
GCCACGCTGCGCCTTGCCCGAGTTCAGGAAGGTCGGCGTCGCCGGCTGGAAGCGACCGGCGATGATCTCCTCGACCAGGTTGGTGGCGAGCTTCTCGTCGCCAGCGGCGAGACCGAGAGCGGTCATCACGACGCGGTCTTCGAAGCGCTCGAGGTAACGCTTTCCATCGAAGGTCTTCAGCGTGTACGAGGTGTAGTACTTGAACGCGCCGAGGAAGGTCTGGAAGCGGAACTTCTTCGAGTACGCCAGAGCGTCGAGCTGCTCGATGAACTCGAAGGAGTACTGGTCGAGGACGGCCTTCTCGTAGTAGTCGTTCTCGACGAGGTAGTCGAGCTTCTCCTTGAGGGAGTGGAAGAACACCGTGTTCTGGTTGACATGCTGCAGGAAGTACTGCTTGGCCGCCTCGCGGTCCATGTCGAACTGGATCTTGCCGTCAGCGTCATAGAGATTGAGCATCGCGTTGAGGGCGTGATAGTCCAGCCCATCGAGCTTCGCCTGCGCGATTACCGGGAGGTCTGCGACTGCTGATTCCAAAATTCTTCCAATCCTGAAGTGACTGCCCGGGTGTCATCCGGTGTGCCGAAAAGTTCGAAACGGTATAGCAACGGCACCTTGCACTTGGCGGCGACAATGTCGCCGGCAAGGCAATACGCGGTGCCGAAGTTGGTGTTACCCGCGGCGATCACGCCGCGCACCAGTGACCTGTTCTTCTCGTCGTTGAGAAACTTGATCACTTGCTTGGGCACCGCACCCTTGCCGTTTCCGCCACCGTAGGTGGGGAGAACAAGAACGTAGGGTTCGGTGACCCGGATCGTGTCGTCGCCAGTCTTCAGCGGAAGGCGGGTTGCCTTCCGGCCCAGGCTCTTGACGAAACGATCGGTGTTGCCGGAGACGCTGGAGAAATAGACCAGCTGGCTCATCATTGCCTCGCTCGGGCTCCCTCGATCAGGACAGGCGCGTGGCGAGCTCGTTGATCTTGTCGGGACGGAATCCCGACCAGTGGTCGTCGTCGGTGATGACAACGGGAGCCTGCATGTAGCCAAGCGACTTGACCGCTTCGAGCGCCTGCTCGTCGGTCGAAACATCGAGCACTTCGTACTCGATTCCCTTGCTGTCAAGCGCGCGGTACGTGGCCGTGCACTGTACGCACGACGGCTTGGTGTAAACGGTGATTGCCATCCCAAATCCTCCCCAAAACTGCGACCTGTGATTCTGTGGTCTGCGTTGATTCGATACTACATCTAGTGGCTGACATTTAATCCGGCACTAGATGAAGTAATTACAGGCGTGTCATTATTCACAGGTTGTCCACATGGTTGTGAACAGATTCCGGCCGTTTTCCGCAGGTTTCTCCCCCGAAATACTCACAACCACCACTGACATTTAACGCAGGATTCAACATCGCCCGGCGTGTCGCGATCCGGGACATCCGAAGCTCTCCGGCGTGTCGCGATCCGGGACATCGGAAGCGTCCCTGTGGCTGCCTGCGCCGCCGACCCACGCTCCGCGGAACCATAGACTGGTGACCTTGTGAGCAGTTACATGAGCATCTTGCGGACGCCTGGCGTGGCGCGCATTATTTCTGCCCAGCTGCTCGCCCGTTTTCCCAGCGGGATGCTCTCGCTCGCGTTCCTGCTTCATATCGAGCAGGTTCTCGGCTCGTACGGTGCCGCCGGGTTGGTGCTCGCCGCCACCAGCGTCGGGCAGGCCGTGGCCGGCCCGCTCACCAGCCGGTGGATGGGCCGGTGGGGAATGCGTCCGGTGATCACGCTCACGCTACTGATCAGCCTGACCTCGATGCTCACCATCGCGCTGGTCGAAATGTCGCTCGGGCTGTACATGCTGGTGGGTCTCATCTGCGGCCTGAGCAACCCGCCGATCCAGCCGGCAGTGCGCACCATCTACCCGAAGCTGGTCAACTCCAGGCAGCTGACGCCGTTGTTCTCGCTGGATGCCTCGGCGCAGGAGATCATCTGGGTGATCGGCCCGGTCGTCACCACGTTCATCGCGGTGCAGGTCTCCACGGTCCTCGCCATCCTGACCGCGGCGGTGTTCCTGGTCGCCGGCGGGGCGTGGTTCCTCTCCTCCCCCGAAGTCGGACGGGTCCGCATCCCGCGCAGCAAGCGCGCGCTGGGCAAGGTGCTCACCCGCAAGCCCGTGCTTCTCGCCACGATCGTCGGCTTCTTCATGGTCGGCGCAACGGCCGCCGTCGAGGCAAGCGTCGTCGCGGTCTACGGCCATGGCGGCCCGGAGGCCGGCATCATCCTGGCGATCTGGGCGGTCGGCTCACTCGCCGGTGGTCTGGCCTTCGGACACATTCCGGTCGGCCCGTGGGCGCTGGCCCGACGCACCTTCATCGTCTTCGTCGGCATCGCGATCGCCGGCTTCTTCCTCGACTTCTGGTGGCTGTCGTTCGCCCTGCTCATCTCGGGCATCGGCCTCGCCCCGGCGCTCGCGGTGATGTTCGGGATCGTCTCGGCCAGCGTAAAGTTCAGCGACACCGCCGAGGCGTACGGCTGGGTCGGTACCGGCCAGCTGATCGGCGCAGCCTTGGGCTCGGCGATTGCCGGCTTCGCGATCGATTCCGGCGGTGCGAGCGGTGGGTTCATCGCCGCAGGAGTGCTCGCCGGGCTGACGTTCCTGGCCGCGCTGCTCGGCAAGCCGTGGCATCCGGATCTCCGCGGCCGGGACGCCAGCCCGATGCCCGACACCGAACCCGTGCCGGTGCAGCCGAGCTAGGACTCGATCGCGGCATCCCGGCGCACCGCCCCCAGCGAACCGCGCGGGGTTTCTCACACCACGCGGTGCTACGTAACGCTGCATTGTCAATGAAATCCCGCATTGTTCTCAAGCGTCCACCCCGCCGTATTGCTCTCCGCGCACGCGGCTCAAAGTGACAGGGTCTGGCGTGCCTCACATCGTGCGCTGCTCGAAGTTGCCGACGCGGGTGAACGTTCAGGCGCGTAAGCAACATTTGGCCGCGCATCCGGAAGCGCGCAACGGATGCTGCAACTTCCAGCCGCGCGCGCTGTCAAAAGTGGCAGCATCCGGAACCGCGCGGCGATTCATGGCGCAAAGCCGTGGTTTCAACGTCACCCGTCTGCCCTCAAAACAGCGCGGTGTTTGATCAACCATGCGGTGGTTCAAACAGCCGCGCTGTTTACGAAACTCCGCGGTGTTCGGGAGGCTCCACGAAAGTGTGGGGTGCGCCAACGCGATGCCCGACACCGAACGGGTGCCGGTGCCGGTGCAGCCGAGCTAGAGGTTTCGCCGCCACTGGTCGCGGGTGCCGCCGCTACTCCTCGCGCACGGGAAGTCCGGCGGGGGTCGGAGCCGCGTCGCCGTTGTCGACATCCTCGGGGTTGGGCAGCCGGGCGACGAAGCGGAAGTACAGCAACGCGGCGAGGGTGGCGCAGCCGCCGCCGACGATCAGCGGCATGGTGAGGTCGATCCGGCCGAGTAAGCCACCGATCAGCGAGCCGAGCGGCATGGTCCCCCAGAGCAGGGTCCGCCAGGTGCCGTGCACCCGGCCGAGCAGCCGGCTCGGGATCACACTCTGCCGCAGCGACATCATCAGCACGTTCCAGATCGTGACCGTGGCCGACGACAGCGCCAGCATCACACCGGCGACCCAGACATCGGGCCAGAGGCCGGCGAGCAGGATGGTCACACCGCAGCCGACGTTCACGATGGCCATCGTCATCCCGGTGCCGAACCGCTCCTTGAGCGGACCGACCACCATGCTGCCGAGGATGCCGCCAACCGCGCCGGCCAGCATGAACACCCCGAACCAGGCCTCGGTGATGCCGAGGCGCTCGAGCACGAACAGCACCCAGATTGAGACGCCCGCCGAGAAGCAGATGCCGATGAACGTGCTGAGGAACCACAGGGTCCGCAGCATCCGGTTGGCCATGATGAAGCGGTAGCCGTCCACGAACTGCCGGTACCAGGGCACTCGCGGCGCGTCGTCCGGATTGGTGCGGTGCGCACCGGCGGCGGCAGCGGGCAGGAACAGCGCGAGAACCAGGGCAACACCGAACACCACGGCGTTCACGCCGAGCGGGATGAGCACCGACACCGCGAACAGCACCGAGGTGAACGGCGCCGCAATGAAGTTCTGCACGACGAGCTCGCCTGCCTCGATGCGGGAGTTCGCCCGATGCAGGTTCGCCTTCGGCACGACCGACGGGACGACCGCGCGAATCGCGCCGTCGTACACGGTCTCGAAGACGCCGTAGATGAAGATGACGAGGTACAGCCACCAGATGGTGAGCGTCCCGGTGGCGGCCAGGACGACCAGGCCAGCAGCGAGCAGGGTACGCACTCCACTCGCGATCGCGAGGGCGTGCCGGCGGTCGATCCGGTCGATGAGGATGCCAGCCGGGATGGCGAAGAACAGCCATGGCAACAACGCGAGCGCGGCGACGCCCGAGATCAGCAGCGGGTCGTCGGTAAGTCGCACGGCAAGAAGAGGTGCGGCGATCCGGTAGATCCCGTCGCCGAGACTCGACGACAGGTTGGCCGTGAAGATGTTGCCGAACGCCCGGCCGAGTCCGTCTTTCTTGCTCCGTTGCACTTGCATCAGCCTAGTCAAAAGGTGAGTCCGTTCCGGGAAGGCGGACATCCGGCTTCTGTGCCTCGTTGGTACGTCTGTGCCAGTTCGAGCAGACACTCACGTACCAAGCAGGCACAGACGTCGGTGCCAACAGACCGCGCACGGCGGGCTCAGCCGACCGCCGCGTTCACCACTCGTGCGAGCCGCCGCCGGATGACATGGTCGTTCGCCTCGACCTTGTGCGTGGTCACGTGCCGCATCTGCTCGACGATGCGCAGGCCACCTGGCGTCAGGAACGGATCGAGGGTGCCGTACACGATCTGGACCGGCACCTGCGCGGCCGCGATATCGCTGATGCTGGTCTGCGACTCGATGGCGTTCTCCAGCGTGTTCACGAACGCCACCCAGTTGCGCTCGGACACGTCCAGCACGTTCTTGATGGGAGACAGCCGACCGAGTTGGGCAGCGGTACGGATGGTGAAGTCCTTGTTTTCGCGCAGGTACTCGTACATCTTCATATAGAGGCCCATCGCTGCCCGGTCCCGCGGGTCGGACACCGCGGTCGGCGGCACGTAGATCGGCGGCGCGACGAGCACCAGTTTGGTGAGGTTCTTCTTGCGCACGGCGGCATAGCGGGCGGCGATCAGGCTGCCGAGCGAGTGTCCGACGAGGACGAACGGATGCTTCAGCTTCAGTGAGCGGATCGTGCGATCCAGCGCCTGGAAGTGCTCCTCCATGGTGTAGTTCGCGCCGGCGGGCGACGGCGATTCCCCGAAACCGAGCACGTCGATCGAGATCACCCGGCGCCGCTCCGCGAGCATCGGAACCAGGTACTCGAAAGTGACCGAGGAAGACGCGATACCGTGCACGAGGATCACGACGGGACCATGGCCCTCGTCGCGAGCGATGTGCAGCAGCGGAGCCTTCGGCCTGCTGAGCCTGTCGAACCAACCCACGGTCCCCGATTATGGCAGTCCGGTATCGGCGGCCGACGACCGTCCGCGCCCTGACGCTCGAATCGTGACAATCGTTGGGTAGTGCTCAGCGTTATCCGCGCCCTACCTTGGTGGAATGAGGCGAGTACTGGTTGCGGCGGCCGTGCTGATCGGAGCACTGAGTCTGAGCGGCTGCGTTGCCAGCCCGATGAACGGCAGCGGTTCAGACTCGGGCGGGGTGACATCCGAGGAATTCGCGCCGGGCGTGCCCGCTCCCGACGGTCCAGTGCGGGACAGCGACGGGTCCACCGTCGACCAGTCCGCGCGCGATCGCGAGATCATCATGACCGGCCAGATGACGGTGGTCGTCGACGAGCCGACGGATGCCGCGGACGAAGCCACCGACATCGTCGAGGCCGCCGACGGGCGCATCGACAGCCGCACCGAACGAGCCGCCACCGAGCAGAACCGCGGCAGCGCCACTCTCCTGATGCGGATCCCCGCCGACCGGCTGACGGCGGTGCTCGAGGACATCGAGGCGCTCGGCGATCCGCGGGAGACCTCGATCTCGAGCGAGGACGTGACCGTCGTCACCCAGGACCTCGATGCCCGGATCACTGCGCTCCAGGCATCCGTCGACCGGCTGCTGGCGCTGATGGCCACCGCGACCGACACCAGCACCCTGATCGAGGTCGAGCAGGCGCTGTCCAGCCGGCAGGCGGAACTGGAGAGCCTGCAGTCGCAGCGCCGGTACTACTCCGACCAGGTCGCGCTCGCGACCATCACCCTGAACCTGGTCTCCGAGCAGGAGGCCGTGCCCGAGCAGCCGGACACGTTCCTCTCGGGTCTGATCGCCGGCTGGGAAGCGCTCGTCGGCTTCTTCGGCGGACTGCTGGTGCTGGCCGGAGTGCTGCTGCCGTGGCTGGTCGTGCTCGGTGTGCTCGCCCTGCTGGTGATCTTCATCGTGCGGACGACCCGGCGGCGCACGGTGGCATCAACGCCCGTGGAGAACGTCGAGTAGCACCCGCGCGTGGTTGACCACCGGGTCTTTCGCGCCGTAGAGCAGGGTCAGCGTCGGGTGCTCGCGCGTGAGCCGCTCAAGCTCGGCGACCGCGGGGTTGTCCTCGAGCTCGGCGCGGTAGCGGGCGGCGAAGTCGTCCCACTGCTCGGGATGGTGATGCCAGTCTTTGCGCAGCTCGGGACTCGGCGCGACATCCTTCAGCCAGAGGTCGACGGATGCCCGCTCCTTGGTGACTCCGCGGGGCCAGAGCCGGTCGACCAACACCCGGAAACCGTCCGCCTCATCGGCGTCGTCGTACACGCGTTTCAGCCGCACCGCCATGGCCTCATCCTGCCAGTACCGCCAGCGCGAATCGAGGGCGCCCCGTCCGGTGGTTGAGGAGCACGAGATCTCGGCTCCCCACTGATCGAGCTTGTCGAGATCTCGGCGCGCTCGACCAGCGGCAAGAGCAGCTACTCAGCCAGCGGAGAGCGCCGCCATGCGCTTGCGATAGGCGCGGGCGGCACGCACTCGCGCGCCGCAAGCGGGAGAGCACCATTCGCGACGCGGGTGATCTTTGAGGTAGAACAGCGGACACCCTGGCGCCTGGCAGGCACGCAACCGGGCGCGTTGGTCGCCAGTGATCAGGTCGATGGCGTCGGTGGCGAGCGCCGCGAACACCTGCTCCAGCCCCCCGGAGCCGAACTGTTCCGATCGCAGCCAGCTGCCGTCAACCCCGACGCCTGGCGTGAAAGCAGCCCACCGGGGTGCTGCCTGGGACGCCGCGTTGATCGCTGCAATGTGCGAGGGATTCGCTGCAACCCCGTCAACGGCGGCACGCGCCACGCCCCGAGCGGCGGCGCGCAGCGCCTTGAACCGGTCGACGTCGGCGTCCGTTGCGGCGACGGCCGCGGCATCCGATGCGCCCTTCGCAATCAGCCGCGGTTCAAGCTGTGCGATCCAGGCGTCGAGATCAGCAGCCGAGCGGATGCCGTCCCGCTCTTTCCCGCGGACGGCGAACCACGTGTTCATCAAGTCCAGCGCGAGGGCTTCGCCGCGGATCGGCGCACCACCCACGTACTCGGTCATGGTTCTCATGGTAACACCGGCTTGCAACCGATAGAAAAGTGTGGTCTGGTTGATCTCACGGTTCAAATATGACCTAACCGTTAGAACTACTTGGAGGATCCATGACTCGCATCGCCACCGTTGACCCCGCCGCCGCTACCGGCTCCGCCGCTCCCATGCTCGAAGCCGTGCAGAAGGGGATGGGCATGGTGCCGAACATGGCACAGGCGATGGCGACCGCTCCCGCCGTGCTCAAGGGATACCTCGGCCTGAACGCCGCGCTGAGCGGTGGCGTGCTGTCGGCCGCCACGCGTGAGAGCCTGGCGCTCGCCATCGGCGAGCAGAACGAGTGCTCGTACTGCCTGTCCGCGCACACCCAGACCGCGCCGGGCGCCGGCCTGAGCACCGCCGACATCAATGCCGCCCGCCGCGGTGAGTCGAGTGACCCGAAGATCCAGGGTGCCTTGACGTTCGCCCGCGCCGTGAACGCGGGACGCGGCGAGGTGTCCGAGGCGGATGTCGCCGCCGCACGGGCTGCGGGACTGTCCGACGCCGAGCTGGCCGAGGTCGTCGGTGCGGTTGGGCTCAACACCCTGACCAACTTCTTCAACAAGGCAATGGCGACCGATATCGAGTTCCCGGTCGTCACCCCGGGTGAGTTCACCGAGGATGCCGCGGCGTAATCTGCTCGCTGATCGAGCTTGTCGAGATCTCGGCAAGCTCGATCAGCGAAGAGCTCCAGCGGCGGCGAGCGTTGCACCCGCGCGGCATCCGTTAGATACTGCGACGAGGTGCCGCCCGAGGCGCCGAGGAGTCCGAGGCCATGCCCGAGGTCATCAAGCAACCCGTCAGCGATCAACCGGCCACCAATCAGCCGCCGCCGCGCGTTGATGTAGACGAGTTCGGCCTGAACCGGCCACTCGTCGAGGGCGTCGCCCACTTCGACGCGGCCTGGGCGCTCGGCCAGCTGCGCGAGACCGGACGACTGGTCGGCTCCGCGGTGTTCCAGCATGATGCCGAACTGGCCAACCAGGTGCCACCGGTGCTGCACACCCATGACCGCTACGGCACCCGCATCGACGAGGTGCAGTACCACCCGGCGTATCACCGCATCATCCGCGAGGCGCTCGCGCATGGAGCGCACTCCGCCGCCTGGACCGACCCGCGACCCGGCGCGAACGTCGCCCGCGCCGCCACCTTCATGCTCTTCGCGCAGGTCGAGCCCGGGCATGCCTGCCCGGTTTCGATGACCCATGCGGCGGTGCCCGTGCTGCAGAACGCGCCGGCCGAACTGCGGGATGAATGGATGCCCCGGGCCCTCAGCCGCGACTACGACGCCACCCTCTCCCTGTCGAAGACCTCCGCCCTGTTCGGCATGGCGATGACCGAGAAACAGGGCGGCTCCGACGTACGAGCGAACACCACAAGCGCCGTCGACGCCCGCGACGGGAGCTGGCTGATCGACGGCCATAAGTGGTTCTGCAGCGCACCGATGTCGGATGCCTTCCTGGTGCTCGCGCAGACCGACCAGGGCCTCGGATGCTTCCTGGTGCCGCGCGTGCTGCCCGATGGCGCCCGGAATCCGTTTCTCATCCAACGACTCAAAGACAAGCTCGGCAACCACTCGAACGCGTCGAGCGAAGTCGAGTTCCAGGCGACCACCGGCTACCTGATCGGCGAGGAAGGCAGCGGCATCCGCACCATCATCGAGATGGTTGCGCGCACTCGGCTGGACTGCGTCCTCGGCAGCGCGGCCGGCATGCGGCAGGCGGTGGCCGAGGCGATCTGGCACGTGCGGCACCGGTCGGCGTTCGGCGCGCACCTGATCGACCAGCCGGTGATGACCGCCGTGATCGCCGACCTTGCGCTCGAGTCCGAGGCGGCCACCGCGACCGCGCTGCGGCTCGCCCGCGCGCATGACGCGGATGCCTCGGACGATGAGAAGGCGTTCCGTCGGCTGGCCACCGCGGTGGCCAAGTATTGGGTCTGCAAGCGTGGGCCCGGCCACGCCTATGAGGCGCTCGAATGTCTCGGCGGCAACGGCTACACCGAGGCGTTCCCGCTCGCCCGCCGCTACCGGGAGCAACCGGTGATGGCGATCTGGGAGGGCTCCGGCAACGTGATCGCCCTCGATGTGCTGCGCGCACTGCGCGATCGGCAAACCACCAAAGCCTTCACGACCGAGGTCTCGCTGGCTTCCGGCGCACACCCGTTGCTGGACGCGCTGATCAGCCGGGTGCAGCACATGTTGGACGACCCGGATGTCTCCGCCTCACCGCGCGCGCGGCTGCTGGTCGAACTGCTCGCCCTTGCCCTGCAGGCGTCGTTGCTCGTGCGGTACGCGCCGACCGCGGTGTCGGATGCTTTCGTGGGCGCCCGGCTCGGCGCGGACCGTGCCGGACTGTACGGCACCCTGCCGGCCGGCAGCGACCTGCGCGGCATCCTCGACCGGCACTGATCCCCGACGGCGATAGGCTCAATCCCGTTCGTCACGAGATTGGCCACCGAGATTTCCAGCCCCTCCGAGCGTCGCAACCACTTCGTCGACCTCACCCCGCTCCGGCAGAGTCCCGCGTTCGCCAGGCTCTGGGTCGGCAACGTCATCGCCGGAATCGGCAGCCAGCTGACCATCGTCGCGGTCGGCCTGCACGTCTACGATCTCAGCCGATCCACGTTCGCGGTGGCCATGGTCGGCACCGTCGCCCTGGTGCCGATGATTATCGCGGGCCTCTACGGCGGCATGCTCGCCGACGCCTTCGACCGGCGCAAAGTGGCCCTCGCCGCCGCGATCATCGCCTGGCTGTCCACCGCAGGCATCGCGGCGAGCGCCTGGTTGGAGATCGAGAGCCTCACTCCGTACTACCTGTTCACCATGCTGAACGCGGTCGCCGCGACAATCCTCGGTACCTCGCGCAGCGCGATCATCCCGCGGCTGCTCCCCCGCGAACTGCTGCCCGCGGCATCCGCCCTGAACGGCATCAACTTCGGGCTGATGGTCACCGTCGGCCCCGCCCTTGCCGGAGTGCTGGTCGCTGCGGTGGGGTTCAGCTGGACGTACACGATCGACCTGGTGCTGTTCGGCGCCGCCTTCCTCGGCATCGTCACCCTGCCGCCGATCGTGCCCGAGGGCGACCGTCACCGGCCGGGCCTGGAGTCGGTGCGCTCGGGCCTGCGGTTCCTGAAGCACGCCGGGAACATCCGGACCTCGTTCGTCGCCGACCTGATCGCCATGACCTTCGGCCGGCCGCATGCGCTGTTCCCCGCGGTCGGCGCCCTGGTGATCGGCGGTGGGGCCATCACGGTGGGCATCCTCACCGCCGCCAGCGCAATCGGCACCCTGATCAGCAGCCTGTTCTCGGGTCGAGTCGGCGAGGTGCGCTGGCAGGGCCGTGCGATCGGTTGGGCGATCGCCGTCTACGGGTTGAGTGTGCTCGGCTTCGGGATCGTGCTCGGGATCGCTAGCACCGGCTGGACGCATCCGATCACGGAGTCCATCGACGATGTCAACCTGCCTGCGCTCGTTGCCGCGTCACTGTTCCTCGCCGGCAGCGGCGCCGCCGACAACGTCAGTGCCATCTTCCGGGTCACCATGATGCAGACCGCGGTGCCGGACAACATGCGCGGGCGCCTGCAGGGCATCTTCACCGTCGTCGTCACTGGCGGCCCCCGGCTGGGCGACCTGTACATCGGGGTTACTGCGGCCGTGCTCGCCCTGTGGATACCCCCGGTGCTCGGCGGCGTCCTGATCGTCACCCTGATCGCTCTGTTGCTGCGAACCCAGCGCGGCTTCCGCGAGTACGACGCGCTCGACCCGAAGCCGTAGCCGCGCCTCGACGCTCCTTCGGAATTGGGCAACAATGGCCCCATGACCCGCGAACAGCGTCTGGTGCTCGCGATCGCGATCCTCGCCTCGTTCGTGGCGTTCCTCGACGGCTCGGTGATCAACGTCGCACTGCCGGCGATCACCGACGAGCTCGGCGGCGGCATCATCACCCAGCAGTGGGCCGTCGACGCCTACCTGATCACGCTGGGTGGGCTGATCCTCGTCGCCGGGTCGCTCTCCGACGTGTACGGTCGCATCTCCGTCATCCGCTGGGGGCTGATCGGCTTCGGAGTCGCGTCAATCCTCTGCGCGATCGCGCCGACCGCCGAGTTCCTGATCATCTCGCGTGCGCTGCAGGGCGTCGCCGGGGCATTGCTGGTGCCCAGCTCGCTTGCCATGATCATGTCCTCGTTCCGGGATGCGGCGCAGGCCAAGGCGATCGGATCCTGGACCGCCTGGACCAGCGGCGCCTTCATCGCCGGCCCGCTGATCGGCGGCCTGCTCATCGACCTGATCTCGTGGCGGCTGGTGTTCGGCATCAATGTGCTGCCGATTGCGGTGACCCTGTGGCTGCTCGCCCGGCTCGGGCATCGGGACGCACGCAAGGCGGGCGCCCACATCGACTACCCGAGCGCTGCCCTGGCGATCATCGGCATCGGCGGACCGGTGTTCGCGCTCATCGAGCAGGGCCGGTACGGCTGGGGCAGCCCGGTGATCTGGGCGCCGCTCGGGATCGGGCTGCTCTGCTTCGCCGCGTTCCTCTGGCGGCAGCACACCACCCCCGACCCGATGATGCCACTCAGCCTGTTCGCGGTGCGCAACTTCGCCTGGGGCAATCTGGCGACGACCTTCATCTACGCCGCGATCGCGCTCGGCAGCTTCCTGATCGTCGTCTTCCTGCAGGAGATCGGCGGCTACCCGGCGACCCTGGCCGGCCTCGCCTCGGTACCGGTGTCGGTGATCCTGATCGCGTTGTCCTCCACCGTCGGCGGGCTCGCCGGCCGGCATGGGCCACGGCTGTTCATGACCCTCGGACCGATCGTGATCGCGCTCGGCTACTTCCTGATGTTGACGATCACCCCGGACGTGAACTACTGGACCCAGGTGCTGCCCGGCATCCTGTTGTTCGGGCTGGGCCTGGCGATCACCGTGTCACCGCTGACCTCGGCGATTCTCGGCTCGATCGATCCCGCGCAGTCGGGCATCGGCTCGGCGATCAACAACGCCATCGCCCGCGTCGCGGGCCTGATCGCAATCGCCTTCCTCGGCTTCATTACCGGCCCGGAACTGGATGTCGCCGGCTTCCAGCGCGGGCTGATCGTCACCGCCGTGCTGTTCCTGATCGGCGGGGCAATCTCCTTCATCGGCATCCGCAACCCGGTCAAGCAGAGCGCCTGACCGGCGAGGTCTCGGCACGCTCGGCCAGCGGGCGGGGCCGACCCTCCGCTTCCGCTGGGAGGGACGTGACATCCGGATGCCTCGGGATGACACTGAAAGGGCGCTTGCCCGTTGTCCCATCAAAGTAAGGAAGCGCTATGGCCACCATCATCGAACACGAGCCCCCGTACAAGGTCGGCTACTTCGTCGGCAGTCTCGCCCAGGGGTCGATCAACCGCATCCTGTCGAAGGCCCTGGTCAGACTGGCGCCGGACGACCTGCAGCTGACCGAGATCCCGATCGGCAACCTGCCGCTGTACAGCTACGACTACGACAACGACTTCCCGCCGGAAGCGCGCGAGTTCAAGCGGCAGATCGTGGAGTCCGACGCCGTGCTGTTCATCACCCCGGAATACAACCGGTCGATCCCCGGCGCGCTGAAGAACGCCATCGACTGGGCGAGCCGGCCGTGGGGACAGAATTCGTTCAACCGCAAGCCGTCCGCCGTGATCGGCGCCTCGCCTGGCCACCTCGGCACCGCGGTCGCGCAGCAGAACATCAAGAGCGTGCTCTCGTTCTGCAACTCACCGCAGATGAACGCGCCCGAGGCATACATTCACATGACGCCCGGGCTGATCACCGCCGACGGTGAAGTGACAGTCGACAGCACCACCGACTTCCTCCGGAACTTCATGGAGGAGTTCGACATGTTCATCAAGCAAGTGCTCACGGTGGTGCCGAAGGGCGAGCACTGATCACCCGCCACGCTCGGCGTCAGCCTTGCTGAGCGCGCGCCACGATCGAGCGGGCAACCTCCGAGAGCGGTTGCCCGCTGTTCCTCGCGTGCACGCGGATCTGCCGGAACGCCTCGTCCATGCTGACGTGCTCAGTGTGGGCAAGCACGCCCTTGGCCTGCTCGATGATGACTCGGCTATTGAGCGCGTGCTGCAGCTGCTCGCGCACGACATCGCCCGCGCGGAGCGCCCGCTCGTGCACGATGCTGATGCTCGCGACGTCGGCGAGCGCCTGTGCGAGCGTGGCATCCTGGTCGCTGAGAAAGCCGGGATCAGCACGGAAGACCGTGAGTGAGCCGAGCACGTTCTCACGCAACCGCAACGGCACGGCATGCGCCGCCCCGTAGCCGAGCGCGGCCGCCCCGGTGGCGAAGTCCCGCCACCGCGCATCGACCCGGGTGAGGTCATCGACGGCGATGGGTTCGCCGGTGGCCCGCGCCTCCGCGCCGGGTCCGGCGGGCATCTGCAGCAGGTCGATCAACTGGGCATCCTCGCGAGTGGACGCGATGATCACACCCGGTTCACCGTCACCGTCGGCAACGAGGATGCCGGCATCGGTCGCCTCGAGCAGGTCCGCCACACGCTCCACCAACGAGTGCAGCAGATCAACAATGTCGTAGCCGAGAACCAGGGCATCGGCGAGACCGACGAAAGCCTCGACTAGCCGGCTCTCTCTAGTTTCGCCCGCCATTTCAGAATTCTACGACGCACGCCCGGGCGACTCACCGCGACAGATTCAACACCCCGCCGACGATCAGGGCTGCCACGTCCCGAACCGAGAGCCCACTCGAGAAGGAGTGCGCCCGGATGAGAAGCAGGGCATCCGCGGCACTGACCCGTAGCTGTGCGACGACCATCCCCGTCGCCTGATGCACCTCGCGGCGGGAGTAGCCGACATCCGTCAGTCCCTGCGGGTCGCGGTCCAATGCGCGTCGCATTATTTGCGCGGCGGCGACCGAGGCGAGGCCGGTCGCGACGGTCAACGCCTGCGGAGCCATCGCGCCAGGTTCGTCGCTGTACACCGTGACCGCGCCGATGCCGAGCGTGCCGACCCGCAGCGGGAACGCATGCACCGCTCGCACGTACGCTCGATCAACACTGCGCGCGAGCATCGGCCAGCGGGATCCTGCTTCGGTGCGGATGTCGGACACCATCACTGGCAGACGGGCGGATGCCGCATCCCAGCCCGGCCCCTCACCGAGATCGATCTGCGCTTCGTCGAAGTGCGCCGCCGCGGCGTCCGATGCGCACACCATCTCGATACCGAAGGGATCGCCCAGAGTCGAGATCGCTGCACCAGTGGCCGCGAGCACGGCGATGAAGGGCTGGCACAGTTCAGCACCGTCCCCGATACCCGTTGCGGCGAAGGCCGTGTCATCCGTCATTGGATCCGATGCTCTGTCTCTGCACCATGAGCGGGCACTCGAACGGGTCCTTCTCGCCCAGGCCGACCCGGTTGATGTACCGCAGCACGATTCCGTAGGACTCGAACAGGCCGGTCTGCGTGTACGGGATGTTCCGCTGACGGCAGTACGCCGAGATGATCACCGAGGCGCGGCGCAGGTGCGGCCTCGGCATCGACGGGAAGAGGTGATGCTCGATCTGGTAGTTGAGACCGCCCATCGCGGAATCGAGCAGCCGGCTGCCGCGAACGTTGCGGCTCATCAACACCTGTTTCCGCAAGAAGTCCAGGCTGACATCGCGCGAGACGAGCGGCATGCCCTTGTGGTTCGGGGCGAACGATGCGCCCATGTAGAAGCCGAACAGGCCCAGTTGCACGGCGAGGAAGGCGGCTGCGACACCTGGGGACAGCACGAGGAACACGAGCGTGGCGAAGCCGCCCAGCCGGATGGCCAGAAAGAGGATCTCGATAGCGCGACGGTCGACGTGCTCACGTTGGAACACCCGGCGAACACTCGCCGCGTGGAGCGAGAGCCCCTCCAGGAACAGCACCGGGAAGAAGAAGATCCCTTGATGGGCGACCAGCCACGCGGTGACCGGGTTGCGACGGCGGGCCACCTGCTCGGGCGTGAAGGAGATCACCGGCAGGTCGATGTCCGGGTCTTCGCCCTTCTTGTTCGGGTTCGCGTGGTGGCGCGTGTGCTTGTGCTGCCACCATCCGTAGCTCATGCCGATGAACAGGTCGCCGACGACGAGACTGACCCAGTCGTTCCACTTGCCCGACTTGAAGATCTGCCGGTGCGCGGCGTCATGGCCGACGAAGGCGATCTGCGTGAACAGCACCGCGAACCCGGCGGCGAGCGCGAGCTGCCACCAGGAGTCGCCGATCAGAATGAACGCGGTGATGAACAGGCCAACCAGAACCGGGATGGCTGCCAGCTTGGTCCAGTAGTAGCCGTAGCGGCGGCGCAGCAATCCGGACGCACGGATGTCACGGGCGAGTTCGGTGTACTCGCTGTTGCTTGGCGTGGCGGAAGTTTTCGGATGGGTCGCGAGGACGCGCGGCGCCACCGGTTCGACGGGGCTCATGACAATCTCCAGACTCTGCGCAGGGGGCGACCAGGGTCTGGGGTTGCCTATCCGTTCACGCTACGCCCGTGGCGATGAGCCGCGCCGAACTCACAGCGCACGTGGAGGGCGACCTCAGCTGGCGTGCGGCACCACCACGGCGCGGCCGCTGATTTGGCCGGACTCGAGCTTGCGATAGGCCTCAAGCGCGTCATCCATCGAGTACCGCTCAACCTCGGGCGTGATCTGCCCGGCCCGGTACATGTCGACGACCTCGTGCAGGTCGGCGATCGTGCCCCAGTAGGTGTTCGTGATCGTCGATTCGTACGGCGTCGTGAAGAACGACCATTCAGTCGCACCGCCGGCGATGCCCACCACGGTCAGTCGGCTCTGCTTGGCCATTGATGCCTGCGCGGTCTTGATCGTCGGCACCGCGCCGACGAAGTCGAATGCGGCATCCACGCCTTGCCCGTCGGTCAGATCGCGGATCGCCGCCACCTGATCTTCGCCGCCTGGAACTGTGACGGCGCCGCTGGCCGCGGCCCGCTGCATCGCGTCCTCTTTCATGTCGGTGGCGATGACGGTGGCGCCGGTCAGTGCCGTGAGAATCTGGACCGCGATCTGGCCGAGCCCGCCGAGGCCGATCACCAGCGCGGTCCGGCCGCCACCGGCCAGGTTCGGCAGGGCGAGCTTGATCGCGTGGTACGGGGTGAGGCCGGCGTCGCTGAGCGGTGCCGCCGCGATCGGGTCGGCATCACCGAGCGGCACGAGGTTGCGCGCCGGCACGACCACATAGTCGGCCATACCGCCATCGCGGCCCAGGCCGACGCCCAGGTACGGCATGGTGGCGACGTTCTCGCAGTAGGTGTCCTGGCCGCGCGAGCAGGCCCTGCAATGACCGCAGCCGATCGGACCGTAGACCAGGAACGCGTCGCCGGGTGTGAAGCCGTGCACGCCGGGACCAAGTTCCTCGATCCAGCCCGAGTTCTCATGGCCGAGAGTGAACGCCGGCCGCTGAGACCCCGGCGCGCCCTCCTCGAAGTTGTAGATGGCGACATCCGAGTGACAGGCGCCTGCGCCGGCAACCTTCAGCAGCACCTCGCCGGGGCCGGGCTGGGGGCGTTCCACCTCCTCCAAGGTGGGGAATGTCTTGTAGTCCGAGAACACGACAGCACGCATGGTTGCTCATCTCCTTCGAGAGCGGATGCGGCTCACGCTACGCCTCGCACCACCCGCTGGTCGAGCCTGCACCGCCCGCTGGTCGAGCCTGCCGAGACCCGGCCTCGAACGGAATGCTCAGCGCAGCGGCGTCCACCCGACCGGAAGCGGCCCGCGGATGTCGGCGCGTTCACGATCGGCTGTGGCAGACCAGCCCTGCGCCTCACTCACCTGGTCGGCGGTCGTCCAGGCGACATCCGCCAGCGGTCCATAGGTCGGCGCAGTCGAGCCCGCCCGGCAGGCCCGCTCCCATTCCGCCTCGGTCGGCAAGCGAAAGCCGTCGGCGCTGACATCCCAGACGACGTTGCGGTCGTCGATCGCGTATGCAGGAGTGAATCCGGATGCTGCAGATGCCGCGTTGCACCAGCGAACCGCCTCGAACCAGGTAACAGGGTGAGCCGGAGCATCCGATCGTTCCTGTGAGGTGTCGATCGCGCCGAGCACCGCCTCGTACTCAGCCTGGGTGATCGGAGTTCGGCCGCTCTCGAATCCGCGGAGGGTGACCTCGCGCGACAACCCCGACCGCGCGTCGCGCAGCTCAATCGCGCCCGCGGGAATCGCGGTGAGCTGCGGGGAGACGGTTCTCACGGTGTCGGCTGTATCCGCCGTCTTCCCGTATTGCGCCGACGCCGGGGAGTCGTCATCGCGCAGCGCACGAACACCACGTACTATGTCGAGCAGCATTCACTAACCGCGCCCATGGGAGAAGACGACATGTCGTTTCAGGCCTACCTCGACGCCATTGAAACCAAGACCGGGCTTACGCCTCGTCAGTTGGTCGACATCGCCAAATCGAAAGGATTCGATGACCCCGCGGTGAAAGCGGGCGAGATTCTCGAGTGGCTGAAGGCCGACTACGAACTGGGCCGCGGGCATGGGATGGCTCTTGTGCACGTCATCAAGAAGGGGCCTCAGATTGATTCGAAGCACGTCGGTACGACCGGCTCGCATCGGGACGAATCCGAAGTCCTCTGGCTCGACGGCATGGAGAGCAAACCCGCGTGACCACCACGCCCCCTGGTAGTGGGTCTCAGCGGAGGGACGTGTTGATCGCCTCGGCGAGAGCGCCGATCACCGGCCAGGCGCCCTCCGAACTGTTCCCGAGCACGGACACCGTCGTCTGAGTCGCGACCAGGTGCGTCGAGCGGAACGATGTACCCGCGTCGTAGCCCTCGAGGATCAGGGCAGGATGCGTGGCGTGCAGCCAGAAGCCCATTCCGTAGCGCTTGCGCTCGTCGGGCACGTCGTGGCGCGGGCGGATCATCTCGTCGACCGTGGCGCGCGCGACGATGCGGCCCTCCAGCAGCGCGAGCCAGAAGCGGTGCAGGTCAGCGGCGGTCGTGAAGATTCCCCCGTCGCCGTTGCCGAGTACCGGGAGGTGCAACGTGTTGGCGAGGTCGCCCTCGCTATCGATGTACCCCAGCGCTGCGTCGCCCGGCAGCGCGTTGAGCGGAAGGAAGCCCGTGCGCTCGAGACCGGCGGGTTCCAACACGAGGCGCTGTACGACCTGGTGGTAGGTCTCTCCGGTGGCGCGCTCGAGCAGCACCGCCAGCACCATGTAGCCACCGTTGCAGTAGGCAAAGCGCTCTCCGGGCGCGAAGGCCTGCGGATGGCCGTCGAGCATGGGTAGGAACGCCTCTGCCGTCGTGAGGGTGTGCGCGGGGAGGCTCAGCACGTGGTCGCTTGGCTCCCAGTCGGACTCCTCATCGAGGTAGTCGCCGATGCCGGAGGTATGCGTGAGCAGGTGCTCGATCGTCACGGCGTCGTCGATGAGGGGAAGGTCGTCACCGAGGAGTACGCGCGCGGGCTGGTCGAGTCGCAACGTGCCCTGCTCCACCAGCCGCATCACCGCGAGAGCCGTGAAACCCTTACCGCCACTGGCGATCCCGATGCGCGCATCGGGAGTCATGGGCACCCTGTGAGCCCGGTGCAGATACCCCCCGCACCGCTCGAGCGTCCGCTCGTCGGCGACGTCGACGGTGGCAACGCCAGTGAAGGTTCGCTTGGCGATGGCCGCGTCGAACTGGGCGGGATCGACGTTCATGAGTCCCCCTTCGGAACAGTCAAGCCCCCGACGCGTTCTGCGACCGGGGGCTTGTGTGCATTTTGGTGGACCTAAGGGGATTCGAACCCCTGACCTCCTCGATGCGAACGAGGCGCGCTACCAACTGCGCCATAGGCCCAAACTGCCTGAACAGGTTATCACCCTGCGGGAACCGGTTCACACACGTGCCGCGTGCGTTCGATCATTCGACCGCAGTCCGGGCAGACCTGATCGAGCCAGCAGACCGGGTCGCCGGCATCCGTGAGCTCGTGGTCGGGCATGAGGGCAGGATACGCCCGGCGGAGGAGTGCGGGGGCGACTGGTTACGCGCGACGGCGACGGCGGAGGACGGCGTCGAGGTCCGGGGCGGAGGTGTCGACATCCGCCACGATGCCCATGTTCGCGAACCGGCTCTGCACCTTGGCGTTGATCGGCACGACCTCGGGCTCGGCGTGCGCCGCGACGAGGGCACGCTGGCGCTCCTCCTCCTTGGCACGCAGCTCCTCGATCAGATCGACGCCGACCACGACCGGCTTCTGCGGCGCGGGCTTCGACATGTACAGCGGCTTCGGCACCGGCACCGGCGTCCACTCGCGAGTGACCTGTTCGACGGGAGGTGCCACGACCCGCGCCCGACGCGGAGCCTCGACGACGATCGGCTCGGCGATCGCCCGGGCCAGGCGGGCGCGTCCGGTTGCGGCCAGGCGTCCCAGCATCCACAGTGCGACACCGCCGACAGCAGTGGCCGCACCAAGCACCAGCCAGGACGCCACGACAGCCCCGGTGGTCACCATCAGGCCGACCTGGGCGATGAACGTGATGAACGAGGCGAGCAGCACCAGCGATGTGACCGCGCGGGTGCGTCGAAGGCGAGCGGCGGCCGCGGATGCCGCGACCTGCGCCGCGATCAGCGGATCGGTGTCCGCAAGCTGCCGAGCGGACGCACGTGCCGCAGCCGCTTCCCTGGCACGGGCGACGGCTTCGTCGTGCTGCGCCTGCAGTCGGAGGGCACGCTGCTGGGTGGCAACCTCACGGGCGGTGGACTCGGCGCGCACCGCGTGCGGGACTTCGGCGGTCTGCGCCATCACCCGCAGGGTCTGCTGCAGCCGCACCGCATTGCGCTCGGTCGCCAGGTACTCGCGGCGCTTCACCCAACTGGGCAGAAGGTAGCCAAGCCACAACAGCGCGGCAACGGCCAGCATGACCGCTGTACCCACCCCCGAGGATTCCATGTCACTACCGTATCGATCCGGCAGGCGTGGGATTCACCATCCGGTGGGCGTGTCATGCAACGCATGTCGCGCAGTGGGGTGTCTTGCGACGGAAATCACCGGTCGCGGACGACTCGCGAGCGGATTCAGCCGAGCCGCAGCGGAGTCTGCGCCAACGCCCGGTCGGAGGCCGGCACCACTCCGGCGCCTTCCGGCACCCGGCCCTCGAGCCACCTGCGCAGCACGCCCTGCGGCAGCTCGTCGGAGGTGAGCGCGAAGCAGAAGTGGTCGCGCCAGTCGCCGTCGATGTGGATGTACCGGCGGCGCAGTCCCTCGTAGCGGAAGCCCAGTTTCTGGACCACGCGCAGGCTGGGCTCGTTCTCGGGGCGGATGCAAATCTCCATCCGGTGCAGGCCGAGCGAGAAGAAGCAGTAGTCGGTGGCGAGCGCCACCGCGGTCGGGGTCGCGCCGCGGCCGGCGAAGCGCTCCGACACCCAGTACCCGATCGTGGCGCTTGACAGCGACCCGTAGCTGATCGACGACACGTTCAACTGCCCGGCGAATTCACCGTTCGACTCGACGACGAACGGCAGCCCCGACCCCGCGCGCGCATTCGCGAGCAGCGAGCGAATAGTTGCCCGGGCGTCGTAGCTGCCCTGGCCGGCCGGGTTGGTGGCCTCCCACCGCCGCAGCCAGCCACGGTTCACTGCCAGTTCGTGCTCGAGGGTGCGGGCATCCCGCAACCGAATAGGACGGATGCCGGTCTGGCCTGACCTCAGCGTGGGGATCGGGGCGGGCATGACGAATCGGTATTAGTCGAGGCCTGCGACGAAGTCCTTGAGCCACGGCGCGAAGTCCGGGCCGAGGTCCTGGCGGTCAACGGCGAGCTGCACGATGGCCTTCAGGTAGTCCAGGCGGTCACCGGTGTCGTAGCGGCGACCGCGGAACACCACGCCGTAGACGCCGCCGGTCCAATCCGGTGCGGTCGCCAGCTCCTCGAGCGCGTCGGTGAGCTGGATCTCGCCGCCCTTGCCCGGCTTGGTCTTCTCGAGCACATCGAATACCTCGGGCTTCAGCACGTAGCGTCCGATCACGGCCAGGTTCGAGGGCGCGGTGCCAGGGGCGGGCTTTTCCACCATGCCGGTGATTCGCACCACGTCATCCTCATCAGTGGGCTCGACCGTGGCGACACCGTACAGGTGCGCGATCTCCGGATCAACCTCGAGCAGCGCGACGACGGAGCAGTTGCGCTCACTCTGCACGTCGATCATCCGGCTGAGCAGTACATCACGGGCGTCGATGATGTCGTCACCCAGCAGCACTGCGAACGGCTCGTGGCCGACGTGCATCTTGGCACGCAGCACGGCGTGGCCCAGCCCGAGCGGGTCGCCCTGGCGCACGTAGTGCACGTCGGCGAGGTGGCTGGAGTGGTTGACCTTCTCGAGCTTGTCGGTGTCGCCCTTCCTCGTGAGCGCAGCTTCAAGCTCGCCCGCACGATCGAAGTGGTTCTCGAGAGCGTTCTTGTTGCGGCCGGTGATCATCAGGACGTCGGTCAGCCCGGCGGCCACCGCCTCTTCGACGACGTACTGGATGGCAGGCTTGTCAACGACGGGGAGCATTTCCTTCGGCATGGCTTTCGTGGCCGGAAGAAATCGGGTACCCAAGCCTGCGACGGGGATGACTGCTTTCGAAATGTGGAACGCCATGGGCCAAGGTTAGTGGTCAGACCCGAATAGACTTTGAGTATGGCCCCCGACCCGAGCCACGAGAAGCGCGCGCTTCGAGCCGAACTCCGTGAGCGACGACGCACGATGACGGCACCGGAACGGCTTAATGCTGCGGATGCTCTCACCCGTAATCTGCAGGATCTGACAGCCGGTCGGGATGTGCAGTCCCTGGCGACCTACTTGTCCACGCCCGATGAGCCGCCTACGCGGGACTTCGTGCATTGGGCGCACGAGCGCGGCATCCGGGTGCTGATCCCGGTTTCACGCGACGACGGGCTGCTCGACTGGGCGGTCTACGACGGCTCCGAAGAAGAGGACCTGCTCGGCATGCCCACCTCGGGCAGCGAGCTGCTCGGCCCCATCGTGATCAACGAGGTGGACCTGATCGTGGTGCCCGCAGCATGCGTGGACCGCACCGGGATGCGGATGGGCTGGGGTCGCGGATATTTCGACAAGACCTTGGGTTCCATGGAAAAATGCCCGCCGGTTTATGCTGTGGTCTTCGACAACGAGTTTGTCGAGACCGTGCCCAGAGAAGTGCATGATCAACCCGTGGACGGGGTCGTCACCCCGTCCGGGATCGTTTCTTTCAAGGATTGACTGTGCCTACTTACTCTTATCGCTGCACCGAGTGCCAGAACTCGTTCGACATTCACCAGTCGTTTTCGGATGACTCGCTGACCGTGTGCCCGAGCTGCAGCGGCAAGCTGCGCAAGCTCTACAACACCGTCGGCGTGACCTTCAACGGGTCGGGCTTCTACCGCACGGACAGCCGCGCGGCGGCGGGGTCCGGCTCGGGCTCGGGCTCCTCCTCGGACTCCTCGAGCTCGTCGTCTGGTTCTGGCGGCTCCTCTTCGGGCTCTTCGGGCTCTTCGAGCTCTTCCAGTTCTTCCGGTTCTTCCAGTTCTTCCTCAAGCTCCTCCACGAGCAAGACAACGACTTCCAGCAGCCCTGCCGCTGGGTGACCCGCGCCGCCTGTCTCGCTCGGACTGAAGGAGTATCAGTGCTCAAGGGATTCAAAGACTTCATCACGCGCGGCAATGTCATCGACCTGGCCGTCGCCGTGGTCATTGGCACTGCGTTCACCGCGATTGTCAATGCTCTGGTCGATTCACTGCTGAATCCCTTGGTCGGCGCGTTGTTCAACGCGGAAAGCCTCAAGGACGCGTTCGTCGTCAGCATCCCGACCATGTCCGGTGGTGCCGCCGAGCTCGGCTTCGGCGCGATCATCGCGGCGGTGATCCAGTTCCTGCTGGTCGCCCTGGTCGTCTACTTCGTCTTCGTGTTCCCGATGAACAAGTTCCGGGAGCATGCCGCCGCCCGCCGAGCCGGCGAGCCCGGCGCATCGGTCGAGGAGTCAGCGCCCACCGAGACCGAACTGCTCGCCGAGATCCGCGACCTGATCGCCGCCCGCAACGAGACGGGCCGCCACTCGGGCGCGTAGGCTTTCCGGCTGAAGCGCACGGCGACCGCACTTCAGGTGGACGTGACCCGGGCCCATTTCGGGTGGACGTGGACCAGGGCGCATTTCGGGTGAACGGGGATCGGGTGGCCATGGATCGGGTGAAGGTAGTGCGTTTTTGCAATGTCACCCCACGGTGACATTCCGAGAACGGCGGGTCTTCCCGAAAACATCGGAACACAGCACGCTTCCGCTGGTCGAGCTTGCCGAGACCAGGTCTCGGCCGGCTCGACCAGCGACCATTGGCCGCGCGCGCGGGCCATTGTTGCACTCCCGGTGCTCTCGCTGAGCGGCGCGCCGCGGGAAGTTGCGTGCGCGGCTGAACGTTCGCCAGCGCCCGCAACTTTGGACCGCGCGGTGTTTCGCTGACTGCGCGCGGGTTCTAACTCCAGCGGAGTTCTCGCAACACCGCGCAGTCGTAGGGCGGGGTGCACAACCTCCGCGGAGTCGTAGGGCGGGGTGCACAAACCTCCGCGGAGTCGTAGGCTCAGGCCGGATTCGGATGCGGGGTGGTCCGAGACGCGTCACTCGCTTCGGTCGCGGCGCTCCTCAACCAGCGGAAGTGGGGCTCGGGGCGCCCCTCAACCACCGGAAGGGGAGCTTGCGGGACTCCTCAACCACTGGATGGCGGCCGCGGCGCGCGTCAACCAACCGGCGCGGGCTCGCGACCGGGTGGCGACTACCCCCAGTGGGGCGGCTTGTCGGCCTTCAGCCGGTCGTCGTTCTCGTGCTCGTTGTGACGCGGCGGTTCCGCGGTCGGCGTTGGATCGGTGCCCGGAGGCGGCGGAGTCGTCACCCGCCGACGTTTCCGCTCCCGTGGCGCCGACTCACCAGGCGACTTACCGGCCGCCTCACCCCGCGACTCCCCCGCCGCTGACTCGGCGCCAGCGGGGAGCTTCCCATCAGATTCAGACACCGACCACCTGGATCGGTTCGGTCAACGGCCCGACCGGAGCGCCGATCATGGCGCACACCTTGTCGGCGACGGCGTCCGGGTCGCTGAACAGTTCGAACGCGTGCACGCGCAGGTAATGCCAGCCGAGACGGCGCAGCATCTCCGGCCGCAGTCGCAGCGACTCACGCAGCGTGGAGCGGTGCAGCACCGCATCCGTCTCGATCGCGATGCAGCGTCCGCCGTGCGCCGCGACCAGGCCCAACTTGCCGCGGTGGCCAAGCGCGACGACGAGGCCGCGCTTCTCCAGTCGGCGGGCGAGGTCGACGAGCATCGGGTCGCTGTCATCCGGCAGCGGCTCCTCGGCGGCGCGGGCGCTGATCTCGGCGAGGATCTCGGCGAGGGCGACGGCACCGTGCTTCATGCGGCCGTGCTCGATGTCGGATGACTCGAAGCAAGTCACGATCTTCAGGTGCCTGCGGGCCCGCGTCATCGCCACGGCGAGCAGTCGTTCGCCGCCCGGTTCGCCGAGCGCACCGAAGTCGCTGAGCACTCGGCCGTGCGGGGTGCGACCGTAGCCGATCGAGAAGATCACCCGGTCACGGCTCTGCGCCACCGCCTGGTCGACGGTGAGCACCACGAACGGTTCGGCGGAATCGCCGATCACGAACTCCGACAGCTCCGGGCGTGAGGCGATCGCGCCGAGCACCGCCTGCTGCACCCGCACCGCGTGCTTCGGGCTCGCGGTGAGCACCATCAGGGACTCCTGCGGACGAGATGCCGCGTGCTGCAGCACCAGCTCGACGACCCGGTTGACCTCGGCGTCGACGCTCTCCACCGAGCCGTCGTCGGGGTCGGGCATCCCGGTGCCGTCCTCGATGTAGTCCAGGGTGAGGCTGCCGTGTCCGAGGAAACTGCCCGCCCACGGCATCGAGTCGATCCGTCCGCCGTAGAAGCGCCGGTTGACCAGCTCGGCGAGGTCCTCTCCCCCGGCCCGGTAGCTGCGAGTGAGTGACAGCGTCGGCAGCAGGCTGGACAGCTTCGCGAGTGCGGACTCCGCGTGCAGGTCGAGGTGAGCGGATGACTCGGCCTCAACCTCGGCATCCGACTCGTCGATCGCGATGACAAACGGAGCCGGCGTCTGCGTGACCGGGTCACCGAACGCCACGATCTGCCGACCGCGGCGGATCGCACCCAGGTTCTCGGCGACCGTGGTGGCGCCGGCGTCGACGATGATGACCGTGTCGAACGGCATCGTGTCGGTGATCTCATGCACCTCGTACGGGGTTGCCAGCCAGACCGGGGCGACCGCCCGGGACAGGTGCGGCGCGCTGGTCTGCAGGTCGAATGCGGTGATCTCGCCGCGCTTCAGCGCCTTGCGCAGCGCATCGGCCTCGTCGGGCCAGTCGGCGATGCCGAGCTTGAAGTTCTCGGCCAGCTGCCAACTGAGCAGGCCGGCGCTGCCGGCGGCGTGTGCCTCGTCGACCAGCCGGAAGTCGGCCTCCAGTCGGTCGAGCACCGGAGTGTTCGCGTTTAGCAGGGCACGGTCGGCGGCGAGCAGCGACTCCAGCGCGGACTGCCACCAGGCCAGCTCGAGCTCCGCGCCGACCTGCGAGTCGGGCACGTGCCGCGAGGCGAGGTCGGCGATCAGCGGATCGAGCTCGAGGTCCCGCAGCGTGGTCATGAGCGCGGTGCGCTCCTGCAAGTTCGTCAGCACGTCCGACTCGGCGGCAAGACCGTGGATGGTTGCACTGAGCTGCTCGATCGGCAGGTACGCCAGCTGCGAGTCGCGGTTGGCGTGGCCGAGCGGGCCGTCGAGCAGGCTGAGGTCCTGGGTGACCCGCTGGTACGCGACCTGGACGTCGGCGATGCCGACCGGAACCTCCGGGGTGACCCCGACGGCGACATAACGCTGCCAGAGGATCCGCTGCTGCTGGATGCGGGTGAGCGCGTCGTGCAGGTCGCCGACGTGCACGCCGGGACGCACATACTCCTTGGCCAGTTGCCGCAGGCGGCGCCGGTTGCCGCCGGACATGCTCGAGGACTCGCGGCGCGGCGCGGTGGCCGCGATGAGATCGCTCAGCGAGCGGTCGAAGACCACCGGCAGGAACTTGTCGAGCGTGTCCCGCAGGTCGGTGAGCAGTCGCAGGTAGACGCCGAGTTCGTGGATCGACTCGTACGGACGCATCCGGGTCGACCCGATCAGATCGTTCGCGCGCGTGAGCAGGCGCGGCAGGCTTTCGTCGCGCAACTGCTGGGCAAGCGCGTGTGCACGGGCGGCCTCGTCGCCGGTGGCGAATTGCGCGCCGTACCAGGGCGAATCGCCGGGGCCGTAGCGGAACTCGCCGAGGCTCGCCGCGGCGACCATGGTCTCGGCGACGCGGTGCCGGTCATGGGCGAGCCGCTCCACCGAGGTGCGCGACAGCCGCGCCGTGGTCGATGGCGGGGTGGGCAGCAGGGCCAGCCGGCTCAGCTCGGTGACGCAATCGAGCACGCTGATGCCGAGCACCGGGTCGGCCTTGGCGAGCGCCTGCCGGTAGTCGAGCAGCACGGTGCGCAGCCGCACCAGGGCGTCGTCGACCTCGGTCATATCGGACTGCTTGGCCTTCTCGGCGCGCGAGATCGCCCGGATCACGTCGCGCCGCAGGGTGCGCGGGGCGACCGCGAGTCCGGTCAGGCCGATGTCGGCGAACCGCTGGGCAATGCCGCGCAGGGTGGCCCGGCGCGGGCTGACCACGAGCACGCGCTTGTTCTGGCCGACGAGGGCGCCGAGCGCGTTCACCACGGTCTGGGTTCCGCCGGTGCCGGGCAGGGTCTTCACGACCACGGAGTTGCCTGCGGCGATCTCGGTGACGACCCGTTCCTGCTCGGCGTCGGCGTCGAGCAGCAGCACGTCGGTGGAGGGGTCGCGCACGTCCGCGGTGAGGAGGTCGACATCCGTCCGCGATTCGTCGACGGCCCAGCGCGCGGTCGGGTTGCCGGCGAGGGCGTCGAGTACCGGATGACTCGCGCCCGCGGCATCCGCGGCCATGCCATCCGCCACGCCTGCGAACGAGGACACCACGAGTCGCGGCTTGACGTTGAACCACTCAAGGTGGTTAGTCAGCCCGCGCAGCCGGTCAATGACGGCGTTCGGCTTGAAGCTGCCGTCGGATTCGCTGAGCCGCACGAACGCGTCCGCGTCGAGCGTGATCTGGAAGTGCTGCTTCATCGCCCGGGCGAACTCGGGGTTCAACAGGGCGTGCCCGCGCAGTTTGAGGTCGAAGTCACGGCCGTGGCGACGGATCGCGAGCGGACGCAGCAGCACCGGGGCGCGGTAGCTGGTGCCCTCGTGGGTCCACTCGGCGATGCCGATGCCCAGGTGCACGGCGTCGATGCCGCGGGTGGTCTGCAGTTCGCCGCCCTTGTTGGCGATCAGGGATGCCGCCACCTTCGCGGCGCGCAGGGCCAGCTCGTCGCGGATCAGGCTCGACAGCGGCGTGGTCTTGCCGGTGATGAACTGGGCCAGCCCGCCGGGGTGGGTGACGCTGAGTTCGATGCGGGTGCGCGGGGTGTCCGCGAAGTGAAGCAGGGGTGAACGGCCGCCGATGCCGGCCAGCTCGCTCTGCCAATCGGGCGCCGCGACATTGTCGCCGCCGTCCTCGGGCGAAGCGTTCTCGACCGGGAGGACCGGGGTCTCTTCCACTTCAGCTACTTTCTCGGCACGCCACACGCAGCAACCTTAAGTCCCTCGTCCTGCAAAACCGTGCAGCGTTGCGGGGTTTCGGGCTGCCGGGCATGAGTTCGACCCCTATAACGGGGTGCGCCGGGCTGGGAATGCGGAGGTCGCTCGTCAAGTTGAGGAGCATGTTCCGATTCATCCTCATCTCAACGACGATTTCACGAAGGACACCCATGGACATTGCACTCTGGATTGTTGCCGGCATCGCCGCCCTCCTCTTTCTTGCCGCTGGGGCAATGAAGGCCCTCCAGCCCAAGGAGAAGCTCGCCACCTCGATGGGGTGGGTCGACGACTTCAGCACGCCCCAGGTCAAGCTGATCGGCATTGCCGAGGTGCTCGGAGCCCTCGGCCTGATCCTGCCCGCGCTGTTCAATACCGCGACGATCCTCGTGCCGATCGCCGCCACCGGGGTCGCCGTCATCATGATCGGCGCGATGGTTGTGCATGCTCGCCGGGGTGAGGCTCAGATGATTCCGATCAACGTGGTGCTGTTCGCGCTGGCCGCGTTCGTCGCGGTCGGCCGATTCTTCATCGAGCCGTTCTAATCTGCGGCATCCGCCAGGGGTGGGCCCTAAACGGGCTCGCCCCCAGGCCCGGTCGCTGCACCCTCGTCCAGCCGCGCGCCACCGATCGCGATGCCGGTCCACGACAGTGCCGTCCAACCGAGGTCGGGCGAACCCTCGAGCGCAACCACTCCGGTGTTGTGCAGCGAGTGCCGGGCAGCGAAGTCGACGTCGACGTTGTGCGCCCGCGCCGCAGCCCAGACCCGGATCACCTGGCCGTGCGCCACGACTGCGACGGCCGAGTCGTCGGTTGCGGTCGCGGCAACCTCGTCGATGACGCTGTCGAATCGGCCGAGTACCTCGACGCCGTTCTCGCCGCCGGGCATCCGCTGTTCCAGATCGCCAGCAGACCAGCCGAAGCTGATGCGGTGGTAGAGCTCGACCGACTTCCAGTCGGACTTCATCTCCAGGTCGCCCGCGCTGATCTCGCGGAGCCCCTCGCGCACCGCGACCGGAAGCGCGAGCACGTCGGCAAGCGGCGCAGCAGTCAGCTGCGCGCGTTGCTGCACCGAGGCGAAGATCGCTCCGATCGACTCGTCGACCAGGGCCTCGGGCACCGCGGCGGCCTGCTGCAGTCCGAGGTCGGTGAGGCCCGGGCCGGGCACCGCGGTGTCGAGCGCGCCCAGCACATTGGACGGAGTCTGCCCGTGGCGGATCAGCAGCAATCGCATGCTGCCAAGCCTAAGGCGCGGGTCAGACGGGTTGGGCCGCTGGTTCGGCGGTCGCCTCGGCGAGGATGCTGCGGATGTCGGCGGCGCTGTGCCGCCCGCTGAAGATCGCCGTGCCGGGTTGGAAGTTCACGCCCGCGGCGAGCGCCCCGGCGTCGACGACATCGAAACCGAGCGCGCCGATGAACTCGGCGACGATCGCCTTCGCATCGGCGTCATCGCCGGCGATGCCCAGCGCACGACGGTCCGGCGCGTCCTCAGGCCGGCCATCGGACTCCAGCTCGTGGTACCCGATGTGGCCAAAGCTCTTGACGACGCGTGAGTCGGGCAAGAAGTCCCGCACCACCTCACTGCTCGAGCGCTGCTCGAACTCGGCGATGCTGCCGTCGATCGGCGCCCAGTAGTTCATCGCGTCGACGACGACCTTTCCAGCGAGTGCCTCTACCGGCAGCGTGCGGTATTTGTGCAGCGGCACCGCGACGATCACCAGGTCGGAGTCGCGGGCCGCCTGCTCGGCGGTGACGGCGGTCGCGCCGGGAATGACGATCTCGGTCAGCAGGGCGATCTGCTCGGGATCCTTCGAGCTCGAGACGTTCACCCGGTAGCCCGCGGCCAGTGCCTTGCGGGCGATGGCGCTGCCCACTCGTCCGACGCCGAGAACGCCGATGGTGGCATCCGGTCCCAGTCCCATGTCTTCTCCTGCCGTTGTCACGTCAACCAGAACGCGCGGCATGTCCGATTTATGCCGACTCGACGGCTTGAGCTGCGCTACTGTTCTGCTGCCCCGCGATTGCACACCCCGAGGAGACCCGTGCCCATCGAGCATTTCGTCGCGCTGCCGGATGGCCGCCGCCTGGCCTATTTCGATCTCGGTGACAGCAACGGGCATCCGGTCATCCACTCGCACGGGGCCCCGAGCGGGAAGCTCGAGACCGAGTTCTTCGACTTGGATGCCGCGGCTCGCGAAGCCGGCGTGCGACTGCTCGCGATCGACCGGCCCGGGGTCGGTGGTTCGGATGCTGCGCCCGGCCGCACCCTGCTGGATTGGGCCGACGATGTTGCCATCTTCGCCGATGCCCTCGGGCTCGACCGGTTCGGGCTGTTCGGGTATTCGATCGGCGCCGGCTCCACGCTGGCCTGCCTGCAGCGACTCGGCGACCGGGTGAGCGGCGCGGCGATCGTCTCCGGAGCCGGTCCCGCGCAGTTCCCCGAGCTCGCACAGGGTCGGGCCAAGGATGTCGCGCGCGTGCTGCACTTCGCGCGGCACTACCCTCGGCTGACCAATCAGGTGCTGAAGTTCATGCGCTGGGGCACGAAGAACCCGGCCAAGATGATCGCGGCATCCGGCCGGAGCATGCCGCCCGCGGATCGTGCCATCGCCGATCGCCCCGAGGCGGCCGCACCGTTCGCGGCGTTCATCGCCGACGCGATGCGCAATGGCACCGCCGGGGTTGCCGATGACCTGCGGCTGATCGCCTCACCGTGGGGCTTCGAGCCGGGCCCGAGCGAACTGCCCGTGTCCATCTGGCACGGCGAGGCTGACACCAACGTGCCCGTTGCCGCTGCCCGGTGGCTGGCCGAGCGGCTTCCGAACGCCACCTTGCACGTGGTGCCGCAGGGCGGGCACGTCTCTGTGCTGGCCGCCGAGGCTCGGGGCATCCTGCAACAGCTGCGGGAGTGCGCTCGAATCTGAGGTGACCCGACTGCGGTGACAGACTGCGAGTTCCACGCTCGAGGACCATCGCATTTCCATGCAAAGTAATACACCAGCAAATGGAAGCTATGGTTTACCGGTCAACGAAACTGCCGGCCGGGCGCACGCCACCCCTGAGCGTCGGCCTCGAACCAATGGAACTTCTATGACCAGAAGCGCTAACCTCGCCGCCTCCCCCAACCGCGTCCGCCGCAATGCGATGGTGTCGAGCTACCTCGGCACGGTGGTCGAGATGTACGACTTCCTGCTCTACGGGACGGCCGCGAGCCTGGTCTTCCCCATCCTGTTCTTCAACGACCTGGATCCGGTCGCGGCATCCATCGCCTCTTTCGCGACGCTCGCCGCGGGGTACGTCGCGCGCCCGCTGGGCGGCATCCTGTTCGGCCACTTCGGGGACCGGATGGGCCGCAAGAAAATGCTGGTGATCACGCTCACGATGATGGGCGTCATCAGCTTCCTGATCGGGCTGGTGCCGACGCACGCCCAGATCGGTGTCGCTGCGCCGATCATCCTGGTCAGCCTGCGGGTGATCCAGGGCATCGCCGTGGGCGGCGAGTGGGCCGGAGCCGCACTGATGAGCATGGAGCACGCGAAGCCGCAGGGCCGCGGCCTCGCGGCCAGCATGGTCGCCAGCGGCGGACCGGGCGGCGCGGTGCTGGCCACCCTCGTGCTCACCGCGTTCTCGGTGCTGCCCGAGGACCAGTTCCTGGCCTGGGGCTGGCGGGTGCCGTTCCTGCTGAGCGCGGTGCTCGTCGTGATCGCCATGGTCATGCGGATGAAGGTGACCGAGTCACCGGAGTTCGAAGCCGCACAGGAGGCAGCCAGAGAGGCACCCGCGGCCCATCAGGGAGTACCGCTCGTCACGATCCTCACCCGCTACCCCAAACAGCTGCTGTCCGCGATCAGCGGCGGGCTGGCGCCACTGTTCCTGCAGTCGCTGCTGGCGACTTTCGCCCTGAATTACGCGGTGACTGTCGGGCACGACCGGACCACCGCGCTGCTGCTGGTGACGATCGCGAACTTCGTGCACATGTTCACCATCCCGGTGTTCGCCCTGCTGTCCGACCGCTTTGGCCGCAAGCCGGTGATGCTCACCGGGGTGGTGCTCGGCATCGTGTTGATCTGGCCGTTCTTCGAGCTCATCACGGATGGCTCGTGGTGGGCGCTGCTGTTGGCATTCATGATCGGCAACCCGCTCGTGCAGGGGTTGATGTACGGCCCGCTCGCCGCTTGGATCAGTGAGAAGTTCGGCACCGAAGCCCGCTACACCGGCGTCTCGCTGAGCTATCAGATCTCGAGCACGCTCGGGGCCGGACTCGCCCCACTGATTGCCGCTGCGCTACTCGCGGTCGCCGGCGGCGGCACGAACACCTGGCTCATTGCGCTGTTCTTCACCGGACTGAGCGTGATCACCGGCATCGCGGTGCTCACCAGCCGGGAGACCGGCAAGGCGCCGCTGATCGGCACGACACCCGTCCGGCCAGGCGTGAGCGCACCCGTCGCCGAACTGGTGCGCTGACCCGACTCAGCCACTAACCCACTCGCCCGAACGCGCCCATGTCCACTCGGACACGGGCGCGTTCTGGTGTGGCGGAAGGGCATGCGTGAACCTTCGCCCTCCGGCAGGGAGCCCGTCGGCCGGCTCCGATTGGCAACCGGTTGCCACACCCGGCTAGTCTGTTGATAGTCGCGCCAGGAGAATACTGAGGCGGTTTCGAGACAGCAGTCGCCAGTCTCCCGCTACCAGGCCGAACTACTACGCCGCGTAGTTTCTATGCAAAGTAATACACCGGCGAAATAGGTGTTATGGTTTACCGGTAAAAGAAATTCCGGCTTCGCAGGAGATCCCTCAGAGGCCACGTATTAAGGAGATCACGTGACCAAGCGTGTATTGATCACTGCTGGTGCCGGTGGCATCGGTCTGGCTGTCGCGAAGGCGTTCATCGCCGAGGGAGCCCGCGTCCACATTGCCGACGTCAACGAAGAAGCGGTGACCAAGCTCACTGCCGAGTACGAGAACATCACCGGCTCGGTCACCGATGTCAGCAAGCCCGAGTCGGTCACCGCCCTCTTCGAGGACGTCAAGCGCGAGCTCGGCGGACTCGACGTGCTGATCAACGGTGCTGGCATAGCCGGCCCGACCGCGCCGGTCGACGAGTACGACGCCGCCCAGTGGGCCGCCGTTGTGTCGATCAACCTCACCGGCACCTTCCTGGTCACCCAGGCCGCGATCCCGCTGCTCAAGGAGTCGGATGCGGCGTCCATCCTCACCATTTCGTCGCTCGCCGGCCGCTTCGGATACCCGAACCGCGTCGCCTACTCGACCACGAAGTGGGGCCTCGTCGGCTTCGCGAAGACCCTCGCCATGGAGCTTGGCCCGTTCGGCATCACCTCGAACACCATCCACCCGGGCGCCGTTGACGGCCCCCGCATCATGAGCGTCTTCGAGGGCCGCGCCTCGGTCTCGGGCCGCACCGTGCAGGAGGAAATCGACTCCGCCATGGCCAACCAGTCGGTGAAGAAGTTCATCGACCCGAACGACATCGCCGCGCTCATCGTGTTCCTCGCCGGACCGCACGCGCGCACCATCTCGGGCCAGATGTTCCCGATCGATGGCGACTCTAAGGCGGCCGTGTAATGTCTACGACCTCTTCCGCCCCCGCCCCGGCGGCTTCCGCCGACCACGCATCCGGCCTCACCAAGGTCAGCCTGTGGAAGGGCCGCATCGGCCTGATCATCGGCATCGTCCTGCTCGGCATCACGCTTCGCTACGCGATCACCGGGATGTCGCCGCTGCTGACCACGATCCGCGAGGAGATGGGCATCGACGTCGCCGGCGCCAGCTTCCTGGGCATGCTGCCCACGCTGAGCTTCGGTGTCGCCGGATTCCTCGCACCGGTGCTCATCCGCCGGTGGAGCCCCGAGCTCACCGCCGCCCTGGCGATGCTCCTGGCCGCGGCAGGCACCATCGGTCGCGCCATGACCGACAGCGTGCCGCTGTTCTTCGTGCTGAGCGCCGTGGCGCTGTTCGGCATGGGCTTCGGTAACGTCGTCGGCGCACCGCTGGTGAAGAAGTACTTCCCGGACCGTCAGGGTGCGATGCTCACCGTGTTCGCGCTGCTCATGCAGGCCGGTGCGACCCTTCCCGCGATGACGGCGATTCCCCTCGCCGACGCAGCGGGATGGCGCTTCTCGATCGCCTCGTGGGGAATCATCTCCGTGCTCGCCGCGCTGCCGTGGATCGTGCAGCTCGTCAAGATGCGCAAGGACCGGAACGCGGCATCCGCGACCTCGACCGCTGCTGCGGCTCCAACCGGCCCGAAGCTCGGCCTCGGCCAGCTCATCAAGAGCCCGATCGCCGTCGGCACCGCGCTGTTCTATGCGATGGCGTCGCTCAACACCTACGCCATGCTGGCCTGGATGCCGACCATCTTCCAGGACGGTGGGATGTCGGAGGCCGACGCCGCAGCCGCGTTCTCGGTGTTCACCTTCCTGACGCTGCCGATGGCCGCCATCACGCCGATCCTCGCGACCAAGCTGAAGAACGTCGCCCCGGTCGCGGTGATCCTCGCCCTGGTGTTCCCGATCGGTTACACCGGCATCATCATCGCTCCGGAGCAGGCCGTGCTCTGGGCATTCATCGCCGGCATCGGCGGTGGCGCGTTCCCGCTCGCCATCACCATGTTCAACAAGCGCACGCGCACCCCACAGGGCTCGGCCTCCATCGCCGGATTCTCGATGGGCACCGGCTACCTGTTCGGAACGCTCGGCCCGCTGCTCGGCGGCGCCCTGTTCGCCGCCACCGGCGGCTGGACCGCGGCCCTCGTGGTCTTCGGGCTGACCAGCATCCTGGCCATCATCGGCGGCCTGATGATGACCCGCGGCAAGAGCGCTCTGGAAGACAAGTTCGCCCCCGTGAACGCTGAGGAAGGAAAGTAACCATGACCGAATCACGCATCAACGAGAAGGTCGCCGTCGTCGGCACCGGAGTCATCGGGGCCAGCTGGACCGCATACTTCCTCGCCCAGGGCTTCACCGTTGCGGCATCCGACCCCGGCGAGGGCGCGGAAGACCGCCTGCGTCGCTGGGTTGACGACTTCTGGCCCGCACTGGAGACCCTCGGCCTCGCCGAGGGCGCCTCGAAGGACAACCTGAGCTTCTCGAGCGATGTCGCCGTCGCCGTCAAGGACGCCGTCTTCATCCAGGAGAACGGCCCCGAGCGGATCGACATCAAGCGGGCGATCCTCGCCGGCATCGAGGCGGCCGCCCCCGCCGACACGGTCATCGCGACCTCGTCGTCCGGGCTGCTGATCACTGACGCGCAGGCCGGGGCGAAGCACCCTGAGCGCATCGTGCTCGGTCACCCGTTCAACCCGCCGCACCTCATCCCGCTCGTCGAGGTTCTCGGCGGCAAGGAGACGAGCGAAGAAAGCGTGCAGAAGGCGCTCGACTTCTACACCCGCATCGGCAAGCGTCCGATCCGGATCAACAAGGAAGTCAAGGGTCACGTCGCCAACCGCCTGCAGGTTGCCCTGTGGCGCGAGGCCTTCTCGCTGGTCGAGAACGGCGTCGTGTCGGTTGCCGACATCGACACCGCGATCTCGCAGGGCCCGGGACTGCGCTGGGCACTGCTCGGCCCGTTCCTGAACCTGCACGCCTCGGGCGGCGACGGTGGCATCACCCACGTGCTCGAGCACATCGGACCGGCCCAGCGCGAGTGGGCACGCGACCTCGGCGAGTACCCCGAGACCGACGACTACATCGGCCCGATGGCTGCCGGTGTGGACGCTGAGCTCGAGGGCTACGACTTCGCCGAGACGTTGAAGGCCCGTGACCGGCTGCTGATCGAGCTGATCGGCGCAAAGAAGCAAGCTCCACAGCTTCCGTAAGTGGAATGGGGCGGCCGGCGTTTGCCGGCCGCCCCTTCTGTTCCTCCCCCAACCCCTAAGCTGAGATTTCATCCAGGATAAGTAGAGTGACCACCGTGGACGACTACATCGATAAGAGCCGCGCGCAATGGGCGCAGATCGCGCCCGAGCTGGAGACCGAACCCGCGGGCATCGTCGGCCGCATCATGCGGATCGCGCACGTCATCGAGCTGCGCAGCGAGCGTGTGCTCGAGGACCTCGGTGTGACCCGGTCCGAGTTCGACATCCTTTCCCTGCTCGTCCGCACCGGCCGCCCGATGACCCCGAGCGAGCTCGCTACCCAGGCGCTCTGCTCCGCCGCCGGGGTCACGAAGCGTCTGAAGAAGCTGGTCGACTCCGGGATGGTCACCCGTGAAGCCAACCCGTCGGATGGCCGGGGCGCGCTCATCACCCTGACGGACAAGGCGCGCGAAAAGATGATTCCGATCCTCCAGGCGGTGCTCGATGCCGAGGCGGATCTGATCAGCGTGATTCCCCCTGAAGAACGCGAGCCGCTCGCCGCGCAGCTGCGCACGCTGCTGAGCAGCCTGGAAGCCGCAGGCTCCCGGTAACACCCGCTGGTCAAGCGTTTGTGCCCGTTCGGTACGTTCGCGCACGCTCGAGCGGGCTCGGATGTACCGAGCAGGCACAGACGCGGAGCGCCGTGCAAGCAGCGCCGCCCCCGGCGTAGTGTCCGGGTTATGCGAACCCCCAAAGTCGCCCTGGTCACCGGCGCGTCATCCGGAATCGGCGAAGCCACCGCCCGCCGCCTCGCCGGACTCGGCCTCACCGTCTACGGCTCCGCCCGCCGCCTGGATCGGATGTCGACCCTCGAGGCCGACGGCATCCGACTGCTGCACATGGATGTCACCGACGACGCCTCCATGACCGCGGGCGTTGAGCGCATCCTTGCCGACACCGGACGCATCGACGTGCTGGTCAACAACGCCGGCTACGGCTCATACGGTGCGCTCGAAGACGTCCCTCTCGACGAGGCCCGCCGCCAGTTCGACGTGAACGTGTTCGGTCTCGCCCGGCTCACCCAGCTGGTGCTGCCGACGATGCGCGCCCAGCGCTCCGGGAAAGTCATCAACATGTCCTCGATGGGCGGCAAGATGTACGAGCCGCTCGGCAGCTGGTACCACGCCACCAAGTTCGCGGTCGAGGGGCTGAGCGACTCCCTGCGTCTCGAGCTGAAACCCTTCGGCATCCACGTGGTGATCATCGAGCCCGGCGCGATCATCAGCGAGTGGAACGCGATCGCCCGTGACAGCCTGCTCGAGGTCTCCGGCAACACCGCGTACGGACCACTTGCGCAGAGCGTCGCGGCCGAGATGGCGGCGGCGGGTGCCCCGGGCGAAGGCTCCCTGCCGACCGTCGTCGCCGACGCGGTGGCCGCGGCGGTGAAGGCGCGGCATCCGAAGACCCGCTACCCGATCGGCCGACATGCCCGGGCGGTGGTGCTCGGGCGACGGCTGCTCCCGGATGTCGCCATGGACGCAGTGCTCTGGCGGCGATACACCCGGCACATGTGAGTCAGTCAATACATACACATGGAATATCCGGTGACGCGGCACGGTTGAACCTGATGACTGATCAATAAATCAGCCAAGAGCAAGAAGGTTGGAGAAACAATGTCAGGACTACTCGACGGCAAGGTAGCAATCGTCACCGGTGGCACGAGCGGAATCGGGCTCGCGACCGTAGAGCGCTTCGTTAGCGAAGGCGCGAAGGTAGCGATCGCCGACATCCAGGACGAGCTCGGCTCGTCGATCGCGGACCGGCTCGGCGAGTCCGTCACCTACATCCACACCGACGTCACGGACGAGGCTGCGATTGAGGCGCTTGTCGCCAAGACGGTCGAGCGTTTCGGCAAGCTCGACGTCATGTACAACAACGCTGGCGCTCAGGGTGACCCTTCGGCCATCACTGAGATCAGCGCGGAAGGCTTCGACAAGACCATCGCGCTCCTCACCCGCTCGGTGCTGCTTGGGCACAAGTATGCGGCTCGGCAGTTCCAGGCCCAGGGAACCGGTGGCTCCATTGTGACCACGGCGAGCGCCGCAGCACTCCAGGGCGGATGGTCCGCGGCCGGTTACACCATTGCCAAGCACGCCATCGTCGGCATCGTGCGGCAGTCGGTGGCGGAGCTTGCTCCCCTCCGCATCCGGTCCAACGCGATCGCGCCGGGCATCATCATGACGCCGATCATGGCGCGCACGTTCGGCGTCCCCGCGGACCAGGCGGAGGAGTTCACCACGTTCCTCGCCGATCGACTCGGATCGACCCAGCCATTCGGCCGTGTCGGCTTCGCCGATGACATCGCGAAGGTAGCGACGTTCCTCGCGAGTGACCTGTCCGAGTACGTGACCGGCACGGTCATCCCCGTCGACGGCGGCGCGACCGCCGTAACGCAGGGCACCTTCGCCTCGGAGGTTGTCACCGCCGCCCAGGAGTTCGTCGCCCGCTAAGCCGGGTCGGCCGGAGAGCTGACGGTTCGTTGCACAAAGCTGGCGGGCTCGGGATCTTGTATCCCGAGCCCGCCTTCGCGTTGAGCGGGCTGGGCGGTCAGCCTTCCTTGTGCTCCGCGAGCAGCATCGCGGTTCGCAGCCGCTGGCCGTGCGCGTACGCGTTGAGCGCGCGGATCGCCGCGATGATCAGGGCCACAAGAGACGCCAGCACCACGAGGATGAACACGAACATGAGCACCCACATGATCGAGCCCCAGAGGAAGGAATTCATATCCTGAAGGTAGCTCATTCGACACCGGATGGGCCGTAGCTGGACGAACACGGCCGCGTCAGATGCAATAGACACAAATGTCCCGCTACGCCTCCAGCACCGCTCGCCGCGTCGCGCGGCGCACGCTCGTGACATCCGGCGTCGCCCTTGCACTGCTGCTCGCGGGCTGCGGCGCAACCGACCCCGCCGTCACCGCGGATGAGACGGCCGCCCCCGGCGACCGGATGACCCTGCGCACGCTCGCCGAGAGTGACGAGAAGCCCCAGCTCGAACTGGGCGAGCGCACCGGGGGCGGCAGCGCCTACACGACCCGTCGGGTGACCTATGAAAGTGGCGGCATCACCGTGTCCGGCTCGCTGAGCGTGCCAACGGGCGACGGGCCGCATCCCGGCCTGGTGCTCGCGCACGGTCTGGTCGATCCGGAGTCCTACACCGATGGCAGTGGGATGCCGCGCGAACAGCATCACTTCGCCGACGCCGGCTATGTGGTTCTGAGCGCCGACCTGCGCAGCAGTGAACCGGGCACCGAGGAGGTGACCGCACTCAGCATCGACATGGGCGCCACCCTTGACGTGATCAATGCGGTGCGCGCGCTCGCGAGCGCCGACCTGCCCTCGCTTGACGAGGACCGCATCAGCCTGTTGGGTCACTCGATGGGCGGAGTGCTGGTGATCAACGCGATGGTCGCCAAGCCCGACCTCGTCGACGCGGTCGTGGCACTCGCGCCGGCCAGCAGCGACCCGATCGAACTGGTGGAGCAGCTCAGCCCGATGGCGGGCGGTTCCCGCGATCGGGTGTACGCCCGCTTCGGTACGCCCGAGCAGCACCCCGAGTTCTGGGAAGACCTTTCCGCGCGCACCTTCGCCGAGCAGGCGGAGGCGCCGCTGCTGATCATCCATGGCACGGAGGATGCAGTCACTCCGATCGACTGGTCGGAGGAGACCGCGGATGCCTGGGCCGCGGCCGGTGCGGACGTGGAACTGGAGCGACTCGACGGCGCCGGGCACATCTTCTTCGATGACGAGTGGCGCGAGGCGATGGATGCCGCGGAGGAGTTCTTCGAGGATGCGCTCTAGCTACTGCGTGCAGTTCCCCGCCCCGAATGAGGGTGGGCGCCGCTCTCCCCCGCTGGTTGAGGAGCGCCGCGAGCGCAGCGAGTGACGCGTCTCGAAATCAGCCTTCTTCTCACTCGATCCAGACGATTCGCGATCCAACTCGGTCGGGCAGACTGGGCCGAGGTGTAGCCGCATTTGACGTCATTCAGTCCCAAGCTCGAAAGGGGGACGGCACTTGCAGGCGATCGTTCCGATTCTCCCGATCGCGCTGGCGGATGCGCTCAGCTCGGTACCGATCATGGCGAGCATCTTCATCCTGCTTGCGCCCAACCGGTCGCGGGCAGCGCTGCCGTTCCTTGTCGGCTGGGTCGTTGGCATATTCGTCGTGGTGCTCCTGTGCACGCTTCTGGCCCAAGTCGTCCCCACCACCCGTTCCCCGCGCCGACCGGACACGGTTGTTGCCGCCCTCGAAATTTTGCTCGGCGTGGCAATCATTGGGGTCGCAGCATGGTCCTGGCTGAGGTCACGCCATCAGTCGAGACCGACAGGAGCGAATTGGCTGAAGAAGGTCGACATGCTCGGTCCGTGGTCGTCGCTTGGCCTGGGACTCCTCCTCAACCTGCGGCCGAAGGGGCTGCTCCTTGCTGGCGCCGCCGGGCTCTCAATTCGCGCCGATGCGGAGTCCACGACATCCGCCCTGCTCGCGGTCACGATCTATACCCTCATCGCCGCATCGACCGTTGCAGCGCCGGTGATTGCAACGCTCGCAGCGCCGGCCCGCATGACACCCCGGCTGGTGCGAATTAAGGAGTGGATGAGTCGACACGGTGAGGCCGTCACCAGCGTGATCCTGGCGCTGATCGGTGCGGTGATCGTTGTCATGGGCATCGCCCGCTGGTAGTCGATACCCCACCCGCTGATTGAGGAGCGCCGCGAGCGCAGCGAGTGACGCGTCTCGAAATCCTCTACTCCGCAGTCTCGGCTTCCGCGGCATCCATCGCCTCATCGGTGAGGATCCACAGCAACCCGACCAGACCAACCGTGAGCAGGCCAGCGGCAAGGAACACGAACGGCAAACCGAGCCACTGTCCGAACAGGCCGCCGAGCAGGGCGCCCAGCGGGATCGTTCCCCAGGCGAGCAGTCGATAGCTGCTGTTCACCCTGCCGAGCATGTAGGCGGGGGCGATCCGTTGCCGGAGCGAGACCGCGACGACGTTCCACAGCACGATCGCGATGCCGTCGATGAAGAAGCCCGCGGCGATGATGAACGGGTTGTCAGTGAACGCCGGCACGGCGAGGACCAGCCCGCCAGTCATCACAACGATTCCGAGGGTGCGAGCACGACCGAGCCGGCGCTCGACCCGCTCGGCGACGAGCGACCCGAGCAGACTGCCGACGGCGGTTGCGGTGAGCAGCAGGCCGTACCCCGCCTCGGTGAGATTCATCGCCGAGGTTGGGCCGACGGCGTACAGCACGAACACGGCGAAGGCTGCGTTCGAGGCGAGGTTGAAGATGCCGGTCATGATCGCGAGGGTGCGCAGGATGCGGTGGCCGAGCAGGTAGCGCAGGCCTTCGGCGATGTCGGCCCGGATGCTGGTGCGCGTAGTCCGCTCGACCTTGAAGTTGCCGCGAATGAGCAGCAGAACGCCCACCGCGAGAATCCAGAGCCCGGCGGCGTTGGCGAACGCGAGCGCGGCGCCCACGGCGACGAGGAAGCCGCCGAGCGGCGGGCCGATGAACGCGTTCGCGGTGAGCTCGACCGCATAGAGGCGGCCGTTGGCACGGGACAACTGATCCTTCGGCACGATCTGGGGCATGATCGACTGCGCACTCGTGTCGTAAATGGTTTCGGCGAAGCCGATGCCGAGTGCGACGACGTAGATCAGCCAGATCGATCCGAGGTCGAGGAACATCGCGATTGCGAGTACGACGAGCGCGGCGGCGCGGATCGAGTTCGCGGTGACCATCAGCCAGCGTCGGTCGAGCCGGTCGGCGAGCGCGCCGGCCTGCAGGGCGAACAGCAGCCATGGCAACCGCAGTGCGAGGGCGACGCCCGCGATCAGGATCGGCTCCTGGGTGTAGGCGATCGCGACGAGCGGCAGGGCAACGCTGAACAGACCGTCGGCGAGGTTGGACATGCCGGAGGACGTCCAGAGCTTCCAGTAGGAGGCGCCAAGGGGGTGGCGGTTAGGCATTCATTGGCTCCGCCCCTGAGATTCAGACGTGGTCAGGTCGCCATCTCGGATTTTGCCAGTGAGGCGGGGATGCGTGACCCACATAGTCATCGATTCATACCGATTGCGCGCCGCTGATGCGCGTGCAACGCCTTCTTGTCTGCCTTCATTCGAGCGAGGTCTGCGACGAACCATGAGACTTGTATGTTCCCCACGCGCCAGTCATTCAACCGTGCCATCACGGCCGCAAACATATCGATCGCCGCTCGCTCACGCTCGAATTGCGACCTGCCTTTTGATACGCGCGTTGACTCAAACAACTTTCCCCACGCCCAATCTGCGACGGGGCGCTCTTTCTTCTCGAGAAGCCAGGCAAAGCGCCACGACTTCGCAAGCATGTCGCTCAAATCGGCTGGAGAACGCGCCTTCTTAGCGGTGTAGGCGACTCGCGCCGCTTCCAGGGTTTCCATCAGGCGTTCCGCAGCATCCTCGAGTCGTTTGCGCGTCTCGGCCCTCCTCGTTTCTCGTTGTTGAAGTAGGAATAGCCCGATCACACCCGCTAATGCGAGGAGTCCCCCGATCAAGCTGGGCGCGACGGCATTGATGAACGCAGCGAGTGTGCCCGGGTCACTCCAGTTCATGGAGCGCACGCTACTTCCCGATGGCAGACCCCTCTACCCCTCGAGATGAGAGAGGCTGCGATCCGCGTGCGTCCACTCCGCCATGCCACTAGCTGACCGACTTAGGGGTTGTGAGGGCTGACGCGTCGCGACCATCTGCATTGTGGATGAGCCCATAGGGCGGCTGGTCTGGATCGGCGGAGTAAGTGACGACGACGGATTCGTCAGCGCGATCGGGCGGCTCATTATCGACGATAATGATCTGCGCCTCGGGATGCGCAGCCAACCACGACTCAATGTGCGCATATACGCGTTCCACGATGCTCGCGTGATTTGCTGCAATTTCCGCTTCGTCGCTGCCGGTAGAGGCTTCACGATTGGACACAGGGCGAAGGTTCTTCTGCGGACTGTCGATAAGCATGAATCCTGGGTGCCCGCCTCCGACTTCGATGGCGAGCTCGAATATGGAGAGCTGCCATGCCAATGCAATCAGTGTCATCGCGCCCGACGATCCCACTAAGTCATATCGCCGATTCCTCACCACCGGAACAAGATTCTTCTGCAGCCGCACGCCGCTTACTTTCGGGTACCCAAAAGCCTTTAGCGTGTCCTCGAACCGCGCGCCAAGGGTGGCGAGCAAAACGTCTCTCGATTGTTGAGTCTGCTCCAGGGCCCGCAAGCGGCCGATCGCATCCTTCAACGCCGCATCGGTTTGGAACACGTGATTCTCTCGCTGCTGCAACTGTAGGAGCAGTCTTCTCGTTCTTGACAGCCCTGCAAGCGACGACTCGAGCGTCGACGCCCTGGTGGTAAGTACATCGCGCTCGGCAACGAATGGAGCGATGATCGCACTCGTGGATGCGTCCAAAGCGACCTGCGCCTCCCGAACCGCGATCTCCGCTTTTTCCAACTCTCCGCGAGCGGTATCTGCTTCCGCGCGAACTTCTGCGGCAAACCGCTTGAGCTGATCCAGTCGCCGCCCGAGCCCCCACCTCTCCCGAGCTAAGAAGGCCTCATCCACGGTCGTCGACTCGTCCTCGCGTGCTCCGTCTTCCTCGTCCGGTGACAAGCTACTTGGGGTGTCGTGTCCGGTGTGCGTGCTCACGGTCGACCGGCAAAGCGAGCAGGTGCCGTCGACCATGTGGACCGGGGGAAGCTCGGACTGGCAAGCGGGACAGTTCGTCACTGATAACGAATCAAATAGACGTCGCGACTCCTGAAGCAACTCGAGCTTTCGGATGTCATCGGCGTACTGGGAGCGGAGCGGGTCTAGTCGCTTGACTAAAGTTTCCCGCTCTCTGAGCTTGGCCTCGGCCTCTCGCGCGTGCTGAGCAGCGGCATGGAAGCTTTCCCTCGCGTTCGCGGCAAACTGTGTGGAAGCACTGAGCCTCAGATCGATCGCACGCACTTGGGCGCGAGCGTCCGCCAATTCGACTCGTATCTTGTCGGCCTCATTGTCGACAACCGCGAGATCCTGGATTCCGGCATCCGAAAGAAAGCTTCGCAGGCCGCCAAGCGTAGACCGCGCTGTGTTCAACTCCTTGCGAAGCTCATCGATCTGCCCTGCGATAACTGAAGTATCACCATCATTTACACCAAAAAAGTAGTCCACGACTTGCCGAAGTTTTAGCGACTTGTGCGGATTCTTCTCAAGAACTAGATCAGCGTTATCCATCCTCCGGTTCGTGAGGAACCACAGAGGCTGAACGTCACGGAAACTGAGAATGCTGGTGTCCGACTCTTCCTGTGTCGGCGCATCCTTCAGTCTCACCCCACCCAGCCCGCATATCTGTAACAAGTATTGGGACAGCGACTCCGGGTCGGCCGGATCTGTGGTGAACGACTGAATAGGGCTTTCGGAGAGATCGTCGTGGCCTCCTCGGTAGAGCCACGCACGCGTGTTCGAATCCCCCAAAGGCCGCTCAATGACGTACGGCGAAGCCCGGACAAGTATGCTGCCGCCGTCACCGGAGCTCTCAACTTCAGCGATTTCTCTGACTTCGATCGCTAGCTGCGCTGTCCGGACGTTGTCAAGCACTTCATCGTGCTCGGGATGATGTTTCGCGCCGAGGCAGTAGTCAATGAATTCAAGGATGGTGGTCTTCCCTGTGCTGATCTCGCCAGCAATAATCGAGAGCTGTTGAGCAGTTGACGCAGGACCAGAGTTGAAGTCGATCAGATACTCGTGCTTTGGACCGACCAACTTGAGAGCTCGAATACGAATGGGCGGGATTTCACGCGAAGCATTCATTGTTCGCTCCAAGGCGCCATTAGAAAGGCCGGGTCATCGGGTGGCGACACATGTTCCAGGTCGAGCAGGTCGAACAACAGAGGATCCGCGCGTAGCCAAACGCCAAGCTGCTGTCGCAATGCTGCGTCACTCAGTCGGGCCACAACGGGACCAACAACTTTAAGGCTTGAACGAAATGCGTCGGCGTACGTCGAGGTCATCTCGGCTGCGACTGTCATCCCGAGGGGTGTTGCGTCGAGAACGCGCCTTCCGCCGACAACGCGCAGAGAGACGAGGCCGAATGCCACCAACCTGTTGAGATCACTGAAGAGGCGCTCCCGTCGGGTGGCATATCTCTGCCCCGGGGCTGCATACGAGAGCGAATGAGTACCGAATCCCGCGAGCCTGAGTCTCGTGGCAAGCTCCTCATCCTCGTCAAAGACGAGGAAAGGGTTGGCCGCCAGGAACTCGACGATTGCCAACCGCTCAAGATCGAGTGATTGTTGCGACGGGAATTCCGCTGCGATGGTTATCAGCAGCTGCGCCATGCGGAACTCTGCGACAGCGTCCGCGCGAAGGTAAGCACCGCTTGGCGCGAACAAGTCATCGTCTACCTCAGACAGCATTATCAGCCTCCGTGCTTTGATCGGTGAAGTGCCTCGAAGAGGGGGCTGAACTCGATCCCAGCGCCACCAGAGCACCTTGCTCCGTATCGAGGGATGCTGTACCGGATGCCACCGTTACATCGGACGTCCACTCTGGCGCAGGCGCGGCATGCTCCGCTGCAATAGCTCTCCAGGTTCGCACCCAGCCTGCACGTTGGCTCTCAACGGCTTGGTGCATGATCCCGAAACCATGGATTGGCGAAGCTCGCAGCGCTTTGGATTCGGGCGCGTGTTTTTGTTCGATGTCATCCATTACCCCTTTGTAGAGGCCGGGAAATTGGTCGCCGCTCTCGCGCTGGGCGGCATCGTTGTAGTGGTGCGACCATGTCGCCCGCACTCGAAGTCGCCAGTTGCGTAACCGCTCGATTTCCGCCGGCACGCCTTTGTCCTCGATCTCCTGGGTCAAGATTTCGGCGTTGAAGAACGCCTCACGGGCCTGCGAGGTTTCCATCAACTCCGCCGCATGCATCTGCCTAACGAAGAGCGTGTCGTCGTAGCGTGTCTCGTCTTCGAGGTCGGCGAGCGCACGGGTTCCGCCCTCCGCCGGCTCCCCATCCAAGACGAACACGGGGGCGAAGTAGCCGTTCCGGAGATCGGTGCCCGCATCTGAAAGCAAACGCCGACGAAGCTCCCCCTCATCCCACAGGGACTTGATCACACCGTCCTTGCTGTTGCGTTTGACCCATCCCTGCCACCACTTCAGATTGGGGGCATCAAGCGTGCATGGCAGACAGAGGGTCCAACTCCGCAACTTATATCCGTTTGTTTCCGCTGCCTTCATTGCCGACGCGTAGGAATCGCGTATGTCCTGCTGCTGAGTCTTCCCGAAGCCGTCAATGAAGTACTTCGCTTGCCAGACGAAGACCTCTCCACCTCGTGTGAGTTCGCCTACGAAAGCGTCTATCCCCCAGTCGCCAGGGTTTGCCTTCACCGAATGAACATCGGGGTGGACAAGGGAGACAACGTCTTCAACGAGTTGTTCGAATGCGTCTCTCGCAGCTTCTCGACTCCCCAAGCGTTGTACGAGAAACTCAAACTTGATCAGCCCTGACCCCACAACCTGTACCGTCGCGGCCATCGACAGCATCCCCCATTGGATTGCAAACTAGCGTGAAAACGCACGTCCCCCGTGCGTCTCGCTTGATACTATCTGCTGCTTAGAGCGCGAGCCGCACACCATCGTTCGCCGGTTGAACCGACAGCGCGCTCCTCAGACATCACGCAGTGCCCCTGGAGGGACTCGAACCCCCAACCCTTTCCTTAGGACGGAACTGCTCTTCCATTGAGCTACAGAGGCTGACCGGTTGAGTTTAGCGAAGTACTGGGGTGGTGTGGTTTCGAGACGCGCGCGACTCCGTCGCCCGCTCCTCAACCACCGGGAGTGCGGGTCTCGGCAAGCTCGACCAGCGGATGGGGCCGCGGCGCTCCTCAACCACCGGACAGGGCCAGGAGCGCCGCACCTGCCAAAGCAAACACCGCCCGCAGGTGGTTCGCACGGGACCACGGACGGTCGAACGCCTTCCATGCGGCATCCGCTCCCCCAGCATCGGCACGGGCTAGCGCGTTGTTCCTGGGAACGTTCGCCACGACCGTTGTGACGAACGACGCCAGAGCTAGCGCCGAGCCGATAGCTCGCGCCGGGTTCGAGCCAGCCGGCCCAGACGCCAGCTCGGTCACCAGCACCGCGGACGCCGCGGCCGCCCCACCGAAGAACACCGTCATGAACGGCGCTCGCACCGCGTGCTCGTTGATCCGCTGCATGCTGGCCACCGCCTCCGCGGCCGGCCGCGTCCGCAGGACGGGCGAGACCATCGCCGAGAACGCCAGGTAGACGCCGCCGGCTGCCCCAGCACCGACGGCTGCCGACGCGGTCACCGCCGTCTCGATCGCGCTCATGAGGCCACCTGACCTTCCACGTCCCAAACACCGGATGCGGCGGCGCGACGCGCGTACTCGGCGAAGTCGGTTGCCGGACGGCCGAGCGCCGCCTCGAGGTCGCCGGTCAGAGACTCGTTGCGGCCGTCGAGGATCGACTCGAACAGTTCGGCCAGCGGCGCCGCTTCCTCTGAGGGGATGCCGTCGGCGGCGACATCCGCCACGAACTCGGCTGGCGTGCTCGGCACGTATTCGATCGAGCGGCCGGTGGCGCGGGAGAGTTCGTCCGCGACATCCGCCAGCGACAGCAGCCGCGGCCCGGTCAGCTCGTAGACGCGGCCCGCGTGGCCGTCGTCGACGAGCGCCGTGGTGGCGACGTCGGCGAGGTCATCGAGGTCGACGAACGGTTCGCGCACGGTGCCGGCGGGCAGCAGCAGCCGCCCGCGCAGCACCGGCCCGAGCAGGAAGTGCTCGCTGAAGTTCTGCGCGAACCAGGACGAGCGCACCACGGTCCACTCATCCGTGGCCTGCTGGATCGCCTGCTCGCTGGCCAGGGCGCCCTCCTCGCCGCGGCCGGAGAGGATGACCAGCCGACGCACATCGCGGCGGCGGGCGTGCTCGGCGAAGTCGGCGATCAGGTCGGAAACGCCCGGGAAGGCCAGATCGGGCGAGTAGCAGACATAGGCGGCCGAGACGCCGGTGAGCGCGGCGTCCCAGGTCGACGGGTCGTCCCAGTCGAACGGCTGCGCGGCCGAGCGCGAGCCGATCCGGGTGGGGATGCCACGTGCGTGAAGACGGTTGACGATGCGCTGGCCGGTGCGACCGGTGCCGCCGAGAACGAGAACTGTGTTTTCTGTCATGCCCCTAGACAATCAACGTCCTTCCAGATGATGAATAGCTCAGGCTGTCGATTGCATACGGCATCGTCTAGAGTCATCCGCATGGACCCACTCAGCCACCTGCTCACTGGACCCCGCGCCCAGCGTGCCTTCGCGCTGCGCGTCGTGATGGACCCGCCGTGGGGCATCGACGTGCGCGACGAGGCACCGCTCACCCTGATCGCGATGGTCGCGGGCACCGCCTGGCTGACCGGCGCGGACCCGGTACTGCTCGAGGCCGGCGACGTCGCCATCGTGCGCGGACCCGCCCCGTACACGGTCGCCGACTCCCCGGACCGTGCGGCCGGCATCATCATCCACCCCGACCAGCGCTGCACCACGCTCGCCGGCGAGAGCGTCCAGCTCAGCATGAGCCACGGCCTGCGCACCTGGGGCAACGCCGCCACCGGGCAGACCACGATGCTGATCGGCACCTACCAAAGCGACGCGCAGATCGGCGCCACAGTCGCCGCGTCGCTGCCGGATGTCGCGGTCATCCGCGCCGGCGGCCTCGACCCGGCGCTCCTGCGCCTGCTCGACGCCGAGATCACCACCGACGACCCCGGCCAGGGCGGCACCGTCGACCGGCTGCTCGACGTGGTGCTGGTGCACGCCATGCGGGCGTGGGCGAACGAGCATCCGGATGCCGCCTCCGGATGGCTCGCCGGAAGCCGCGACCCGCTCGTCGCCAACGCCCTCGACCTGCTGCACGAATCCCCCGCCGCGGACTGGACCATCGACAGCCTCGCCGCCCGCCTGGCCGTGTCGCGGGCGACGCTGGCGCACCGCTTCCGTGCCGCGGTCGGCGAACCACCGATGGGCTACCTGACCAGGTGGCGGATGCTGCTGGCCAGCGAGTTGCTCGCCGCTCCGTCGCTCACGACTGCTGCGATCGCTGAGCGGGTCGGGTATGGGAGTCCGTTCGCGCTGAGCACGGCGTTCAAGCGGCAGTTCGGGCAGAGCCCGACGGAGTATCGGCGGGGTCTTGTGGACACCGCGCGTGGTGCTTGACCTCGTTGGCTACCGTTCGGCTTTCCACAGGATCTGACGGATCGGCCCCTCTCGGGACTTCGACTCGACGAACTCATACGACTCTTGGACGATCTGCTCGAGCACTGGCAACTCGACATCGCTGAGGCGCCGGATGTACAGGCAATATCCGGTCGTTGAGTGCTTGCGCAGTCTTGCCAGCAGCTCCGCGTGGCGTGCCGTGCCATCCATGAGGTAGATGGTCAGTTTTGCCTCTTCGCGGATAGAAGCCGATCGTGTGACCGTCGCCTTCGCGCCCACTGTCGTACTTGTAGTGGTAGGTGCCGAACCCGATGGTGCCGACATTCCATAGCGTTGGCTCGTGCCCAGTTATCCGCTGCATCATTTCGATCAGCGTCTCGCTGTCTTTGGCTGACTGCTCGTCAAGCGAAGCGAGAAAGTCGGCGACTGAGCGGTCGTTGGTGTCGGTCATTTCCCCTGTGCTCACGCATCTCTGAAGATGCTCAAATCATCTGCTGGTAATGGCGCACGCGGTTGTCCCGTTCCACGAGGTACATCTCGTCCTCCGGATAGAACACGGCACGCTCGACATCGGTGCCGGCGAATCGAGTGATCGCTTCGAGCGACTCCCACCGAGTGACAGTGGTGATTTCGGTGCGACCGCCCTCAAGGTCGCGCGCGAGCAGCCAGGCGTCGAGGTTGCCCGGAGTAGCGCGATAGGCGGCCATCCCCGTGCCCTCCAGATAGTCGACGTAAGCATCCCGGTCCTCGGTACGCACGACGCCGCTCCACATGCGCACTACCGCTCGCTGATCAGCCATGACTCCAGCATGCGCCAGGTGCCACTCGACCACCCGGAGAGAAGCTGATAGCTTTCAGGCACTTCGCGTATTCGAAGGTTTTTCACAGGAGAAGGGCTGGAAATGTCCACCTTGAATCACGGACGCACGTTGGTTGGAAACAAGTGGATGCTCGTTGGCGGCATCGTCTATCTGCTCGAATGGGTGGCGATCATCGGGAGCGGGTTGCTTGGCGTGGCGGACACCCACGCTGCCAGCGGCCAGACGGATTCCATGGTCGAGGCATACGCCGGGCGCGTCGACGTCGTCGCGTGGATGGCGGGATGGTTCGCCGTCGTGCTGCTCGGTCGGATCCTCGTCTTCGTTGCGCTACGGCACGCTCTGGTCTCCTCCGGGCACGGGCACCCACTGCTCGATTTCGCAGTGCTGGCCGCCACCGTGAGCGTGGCGATGGAGATCGCGGCGTACGCGATGTCGACCGCAGCGGCGACTTTCGCGGAGAACGATGTCACTGGAACCCTCTTCCTCGATCAGGCCGGGGTCTGGCTCAACTGGATGATCGCCGGAGGCCTTGGCGTGGCAATCCTGTGCTCGTCGTACGTGATGCTGCGTTCAGGGCTGTTCCCGAAGGCACTCGGCATCATCGGCATAGTGAGCGCAGTGCCGCTCATCGTCGCTCAGTTCCTCATCGCGCCCGCATTCAGCGAAATCGTCAACCTGCTGACCTTCTTCGTCTTCCTGTTCTGGATCTGGATGATCTGGGCAGGCGTCTACCTGTGGAGGAAGACGCCGAAACGCGCGGCGGTGACCCCGCTGGCCGACCCTGAGGATGCTCGCGTCAGCCCGCAGGACTGATCTGTTTACCGATCCGTTGGTCGAGCTTGCCGAGACCCGCCGTTCGCGGCCTCGGCAAGCTCGACCAACGGATTAGGCGTGGCCCGCGTCCTCGTGGTGCCACGAAGTCCAGAGGGCCGCGTACTCGCCGCCGGCCGCGACCAGCGACTCGTGCGGACCCAGCTCCACGATCCGCCCGGCCTGCACAACCGCAACGCGGTCGGCGTCGTGCGCGGTGTGCAACCGGTGCGCGATCGCGACGACCGTCCGGCCGGCCAGCACCCTCTCGAGCGAGGACTCCAGATCGCGCGCCGCGCCCGGGTCCAGTAGCGAGGTCGCCTCGTCCAGCACCAGCGTCTGTGGATCAAGCAGCACCAGCCGGGCCAGCGCGATCTGCTGCGCCTGCGCCGGCGTTAGCACCACCCCGCCGGAACCCACCTGAGTCTCCAACCCGTCCGGCATGTGCCGCACCCAGATCAGCGCGTCAACTACGGCGAGCGCCGACTCGAGCTCCGCGACATCCGCCCCCGGCTTGGCCAGCCGGAGGTTGTCGGCGATCGTCCCCACGAAGACATGGTGCTCCTGGGTGACCAGCGCGACGTGCCCGCGCAGCGTCTCCAGCGGCAGGTCGGTGACCGGCACCCCACCGACCCTCATCGACCCGCTGGTCGGCGCGTTGATCCCGGCCATCAGCCGGCCCAGCGTCGACTTGCCCGAGCCCGACGGCCCGACGATCGCCAACCGCTCCCCCATCGACAGGTCCAGGTCGATGCCGTGCAGCACCTCGCGTCCGTCGCCATAGTGGAACTTCACCGCACGGGCCACCAGCTTCTCGTCGGCGGGCATCGCGTCCGGCACCGGCTCCCGGTCGGGCGGGACGTCGGCGACGCCGATGATCCGCGACAGCGCGGTCGCGCCAATCTGCAGCTCGTCCATCCAGCCGAGCAGCTCGTTCACCGGGCCGATCAGCTGCGTTCCGTACAGCGCCACCGCGGTGACTTCGCCGACGGTCGCCGCGCCGGTGGAAACCAGATAGGCGCCCCAACCGATCACCACCACGATCGGCACCAGGAACGACAGCTCGGTGGTGGGCAGCCAGACCGTGCGCAGGTTCAGCGTGTACCGCTCGGACTCGCGCCGCTCCAGCACCGCGGCGTCGATCTTCGCCTGCTGCGCCGGCGCCAGGCTGAGTGCCTCGATGGTGCGCGCGCCCTCGACGGTCTCGGAGATCACTCCGCTCAGCAGCGCATGCGACGCGAGTTGCCGCTGGTAACCGCGACCGGAGCGGCGCAGGTACCAGCGGGTCACCAGCGCGATCGAGGGCACCCCGACCAGCAGCCCGAGCGCCACCAGCGGGTTGGTCAGGAACGCGGCGACCAGGGTCAGCAGCGTGGTTGCCGCGGCGACGAGGACGCGCGGGATGCCGAAGCGCACCGTCTGCGAGAGGCTCGAGATGTCGTTGGTGGTGCGTGCCAGCAAGTCGCCGGTGCCGGCACGTTCGACCACCGACAGCGGCAGTCTGCCGACGGTGGCCATGAACTGCTCGCGCAGCTTCGCGAACACGGTTTCGCCGAGCACCATCGCCTGCTTCTGCGCGAACCGGCTGACGAAGCCTTGCACCGAGTACGCGGCCACCAGGATCAGCGCGGCGATGGTGATGCCGAGCTGGGTGGCGGTGCCCGTGGTCATCGCGTCGATCATCCGGCCGATCAGCCACGGCCCGGCCAGCCCGCCGAGTGCGGCGATGCTGTGCAGCACCAGCACGCTGGCGAGCGCGCCGCGGTGCTCGCGGATCAGCGCCCGCGCGGTGGCGCGCACGGTCTTCGCGTCAGCGATCGGCAGCAACATCCGTCCTCGCCTCCTGCCGTTGCTCGTGCGTCGGCGCTGTGATGATCGGGATGGCGCCGGTCTGCTCGGCCTCGTGCCAGAGCGTTTCGATGGCGCCGGTGCCGGCATCCTGGAGGTCTTCCCCAGCGGCCGGCTCGGCGGAGCTCATGCTGCGCGCCACCACCGACCGATACAGGTAGCCGAGCTCGTCCTGCTGCCGCATCAGCTCGCCGTGGATGCCGCTGCCAACCAGCCGGCCGTTCTGCAGCACCCGGATCACGTCCATCCGGTCCAGGATCAGCGGACTCGCCGACACCACCACGGTTGTCCGCTCGGCGCGGGCCTGGCGCAGGCTCTCAGCGATCTGCGCTTCGGTGTGCGCGTCCACGGCGCTGGTCGGCTCGATCAGCACCAGCACCTCGGCGTCGGCGAGCAGCGCCCGCGCGAGACTGAGCCGCTGCCGCTGCCCGCCCGAGAACGAGCGGCCGCGCTCGGCGACCACCTCGTGAAGCCCGGCTGGCAACCCGGCGATGGTCTCGGTCGCGGCGGCGTGCTCGAGCGCCCGGCTGACCGCCCGCAGCTGCGCGGTTTCGGTGCTCTCGAACGCCGGGTCGCGGGCCTTCTTCACGTCGAGGCCGTCGATCAGCGAACCCTGGAACAGGTGCGGGTGCGCGTCGCTGACCACGATCCGGCGGCGCAGTTCGGCAACCGGAACGGTGCGGTGGTCGACGCCACCCCAGAGCACCGGCGCCTCCTCGTGCACATCGTCCCGGAACCGGCCGAGCCTGGTCGCGATGGCGGCCGCGGCATCCGGGTCCACGTCGACGAGGCCGGTGAAGCGTCCCGGCTCGATGATGACGCCGGATGCCACATCCACCAGTTCCGCGCCGGCCTCAGGGGCCCGGCTCGGCCCTTCGACGTCCCGCGCTGCGGCGCGGATACGCAGCACGTCGAGGATCCGGCGGGTGGCGACCAGCCCGCGGGCGAAGATCTGGGTGGCCTCCACCCCGGTGCGCAGCGGGATCACCAGGAAAGTCGCGTATCCGTAGAAGGCGACCAGCTCGCCGACGCTGATCGCGCCGTCGAGCACCAGGCGGGCGCCGTACCAGACGATGAAGGCGAGGAACACGCCGGGCAGGAACACCTGCAGCCCGTCCAGCCAGGACTGCAGCTGGGCGAGGTGCGTGCCGGCTCGTCTCACGCCTTGCGAGCGGGCGGCGTAGCGGGCGACGAACTCGTCTTCACCGCCGATGCCGCGCAGCACCCGGAGCCCGGCGACCGTATCGGCGCCGAGGGTGGTGAGCAGTCCGGTTTGTTCTCGCCAGGCGGCCTGCCGGGAGTGCAGAGGCCGGATCAGCAAGGTGAGCAGTGCCGCCAGCACCGGCACCCCGATGAGTACCACCAGGCCGAGTTCGACCGAGGTGGTGAGCATGATCCCGGAGACGACGAGGTAGGCGACGATGCCGCCGATCAGCCGGGCGACGACGTCGAACATGACGCCGAGGCTGAGCGCATCCGTGGACACGGTGGCGACGATCTCGCCGGAGGCGGTGGTCGCGGTGATCGCCGATCCGGTCTCGGCGGAGTGGTGGCCGATCAGCCGGCCGGCGCGGAGGGCACTGCGCACGAAGTTCTTCACCGCCATCCGGTGCCGCAGCATTCCGGTCAGCGCCTGCACGATCGCGACACCGAGCAGCGCGGCGCACCACCAGAGCACGTCTGGCGACGGGTTGGCCACGCCGTCGTCGATCGCCCGGCCGAGCAGGTAAGGCCAGAAGGCCTGGCAGAGCATCCAGATGACGCCGAAGAGGATGCCGCCGATGAGGAACTGCTTCTGCCGGCTGGCCTGCCAGAGCAAGAACCGCGGAACCGACTCCAGCCGGGGCGGCGGTTCCGAGGCGAATGGCAGCGGGCTCGACGTGCTGCTGGAGGTGCTGCCCGGCGTGCGCGATGTCCCCGCGGGAGAGGTCACCTGCGTGATGCTACGCCGCGGCTTCGGGCGCGGGAAGATCAGCGCTGTCGCTGCAGAGTGACATGCCTGATTGTTCCATCTGCGGGTCCGCCAGGTGAGATCCATTGCCTTCCGCGGCAAGGACTGCTTTGTTTGTCAGCAGAGGGTAGCGCTACGACGCTCCTCGTCCTACGAAAGGCGCTCGCGATGGATCAGGAACGAATCGCATCGGCGATCACCCGCGTGCGAGACGCTCTCGCGGAACATGCTGAGACGCGCTATCGAGACAGCGCGGCGACCGCCACTATCGAGGCGGGACTTCGCGTCAAAGTTACCGGCCCTGATGGTGAATTCACGGTCACGGACATGTCTGCCGGTGTCGGCGGAGAAGGATCAGCTCCGTCCCCCGGTTGGATCTTCCGGTCGGCCGTTGCATCGTGCGTTGCCACGCTGATCGCAATGCGAGCCGCCGAAGAAGGTGTCGAGCTACCCGGCCTTGAGGTCGTGGTCGACAGCGAATCTGACGACCGCGGCCTTCTCGGCATCGGCGAAGTTGCAGCTGGCCCGCTCTCAATGCGCGTGATCGTGAGGGCGCAAACCACCTCCGATGATGCAAAGGTGCGGGAAATCATCGAGTGGGGGACGGCGCACTGCCCCGTCTGGGACGCGGTCGAGCGTGCTGTGCCGGTGCAGCTTACGATCGAACTGGCAGGTCCGTAATCCGCATCGACTGTCCCCGATGCAAGCAGGTCACGTTTGAGCCGACCGCCCCGCCGCAGTATTCCGCAGCGGGGCAGGTCATCTGACTCGGCTGCCCGGGAAACAGTCTCGAGTCGGCCCTGGTGCGGCCTATCGGCCGCTTACGTCTCGAGCGTCGTCGTGGGGCTTGTTCACCCCGGACTTGGCGATACCGCGGCTCACGATGTAAGCAGCCGTAACAATAGAGACATACAGCCAGGCGCTGTTGGCGCCGAAGCCCTGACCGTCATCACCGTTGTCAACGACCGCGGAGGCGATCAGAATCGCCAAGGACACGACGATCCAGGCGTAGAACTCGGTCGACTTGAGGGCGGACTTTGTCTCATTCCAAGCTCGGCCGATTACCGGGTCGCGTCGTGCCGGGCCTCCTGGCGTGTTCGACATAGTGTCTCCTTTGTTGCGATAGGTACTCATTAACTACGTGGACTCCACTATTCCCCCGAGCTCCTCATTCGGTTAGATAGTTCCCGCATGTAGTGAACCCAGCGCTACGAGTAGGCGAACCGCGCGATCAGACCGGGCGACGTCCGGCGAACCGCTTCACCAGTGAGAACACGAGCCATCCGGCGAGCAGCCACGGTCCGACGATGATCACCGGGTCCAGCCACATGTGCGAGACATCCGCCCGCCCGCGTCCGAATCGGGAGCGGATGGGACGCCGACGGCGTTCACTGAGCACGCCGCTTTCGGTGATGGGGTCATCCGGTCGCATGCTGCCGAGCGAACGCAGGTGGCTTTCCACCGCGTCGACGCGGTCTCCGGCGAGCAGCAGCAGCCAGTGCGCGGCGCGGCCCTCGCTGTACCGGCGATATGCGAGCCGGCGGATGACGCCCGACAACCCGCGCGGCGGAGTCGCGGTACCGAACACCGGGGTGAGGAACTTGTGCTCGATTGAACGCTCGCGCGGCCACTTCTCCTCTTGGCGGTCGGGGAACTCCCAGTGAGCGCCCGTGGCATCCGGGTCGAACCGCTCGCGCGGGAAGGCCGGACGGTTGTGGGGGTCGAGGTCCGCTCCCCAGCCGGGGATACGGGCGCGGACCTCCTCGGGCACGGTGCGTCTGGGCTCACCTGCGGTGTAAGGCATGGTCGGTGATCCTCTCAGGTGGCTGCGCCCGGCACGATGATCGGCTTGATGCAGTCGTCGAGCTTGGCTGAGAACATGTGGTAACCCTCTGCGATGTGCTCGAGGGGAAGCCGGTGAGTGACGATGTCGCTGGGCTTGAGATATCCGTTCTGGATGTGCTCGAACAGTCGCGGCCATTGCCGCTTCACCGGGCACTGGTTCATTCGCAGGGTGAGCCCTTTGTTCATGGCGTCCCCGAATTTGACCGCGCTGAACATGGGACCGTACGCGCCCATCACCGAAACGGTGCCACCCTTGCGTACCGAGTCGATGGCCCAGTTCAGGGCAACCGGTGAGCCGCCCTGAAGCTTGAGCTTGGCTGACGTGACGTGTTGGGTGAAGTTGCCGTCCGCCTCGGCGCCTACTGCGTCGATAACGACATCCGCTCCCAGGTAGTCCGTGGTCTTTTTCAGATGCACGACGATGTCCTCGAATTCCGTGAAGTTGAACGCCTCCGCGTGCGCGAAGCTGCGCGCCTTCTCCAGCCGATAGTCGAGGTGATCGATCACGATGACCCGGCCGGCGCCCATCAGCCAGGACGACTTGGCGGCGAACAGACCCACGGGTCCGGCACCGAAGACGACGACGGTGTCGCCTTCGTCGATGTCACCGAGCTGCGCCCCGAAGTAGCCAGTCGGCAGGGCATCGGTCAGCAGCAGCGCGTCCTCATCGTCCATCCAGTCCGGGATGATGCTCGGTCCAACGTCGGCGAACGGCACCCGCACGTACTCCGCCTGGCCGCCGTCATAACCGCCGCAGGTGTGGGAATAGCCGTAGATGCCGCCGATGGCCGTGGCGTTCGCGTTCACGTTGTGGCAATTGGAGTACAACCCGCGCACGCAGAAATAACAGGAGCCGCAGAAGATGTTGAAGGGCACCATCACCCGGTCGCCGGGTTTCAGGTGTTCCACGGATGAGCCGACCCGCTCGACCACGCCGATGAATTCGTGCCCGAACGTCATGCCGACGCGAGTGTCCGGCATCATGCCGTGGTAGAGGTGCAGGTCCGATCCGCAGATCGCCGCCATCGTGACTTTCACGATGGCATCGTTAGGGTGCTCGATCGGCGGGATGTCTTTCTCTTCGACACGGACCTTGTACGGCCCGCGGTACACCATGGCTCGCATCGGCGCCTCCGGAACAGATCGTGACGGCCAGTGTCACCCTCGCGTCCGGGGAGAGTCAAGGGACCCTAAACGGGCGGCAAGCTAAGGGTCTTGCGTCTCGACGCTATGCGGCGACCTGAGTCAGGAAGGCTTCCCAGTCCGGCTCGGAGTGCTCAATGCCCCGCACCAGCCACGCCGATCCATACGGCGGACGCGGAGTGATCCGCAGCGACCAACCCATCTCGGCCGGGGTGCGGTCGCCCTTGGTGTTGTTGCACCGCAGGCAGCAGGCCACCAGGTTCTCCCAGCTGTCCGCGCCGCCGCGCGAGCGTGGCTGCACGTGGTCGATGGTTGACGCGGAGCCGCTGCAGTAGGCGCAGCGGTGCCCGTCCCGGCGCAGCACCCCGCGCCGCGAGACCGGGATGGCGCGGCCATTGGGCAATCGCACGTACCGCCGCAGCAGGATTACCGACGGACGCTCCCACCGCCCGGTGGTCGCCCATACCGGGTGCGCCCCGTCGTGGGCGAGGATTGTCGCTTTCTCATTCATCACGAGCAAGAGGGCTCGCTTGAAGGAGACCACGGCAAGGGGCTCGTAGCCCGCGTTCAGGACCAGGGTGCGCATTGCGTTCCTCTCGAAAGCGCCTGCACGGCTTGCAGGCATTCGAACTGCTTCTCACTGGCTCGGTGGTTTCGAAAGAGCAGCGCAAACAAAAAGGCACCGTCGTGCGAACGACGATGCCTATTTGAAAAGGTCGTGACAGTGCACGACCGGCTGGCTGCTGTGCCGTATGGAATGCAGGGCGCGCGCGTCCACGGATTGGACGCTTCCTCTGTACTCCATCAGGCTCTCCCGAGATCCCGTTGAACTGGTGAGGTCTCTAGGGTAAGGCAGATTTCCGGGCGTGTCGTCCACGGGCGCGCCGCGTTTACAGGACGTTCACATGTCCTTCCGCAATCAACGGGCGACGGATGCCTCCGGCTCACGCTCCCCGGACACGGTCTCCCGCGCCATCCGCTCCGGCCGCAGGTCGAGTCGGCGCAGCAACTGTGCGTTCAGCGCCACCACGATCGTCGACAGCGACATCAGCAGCGCGCCGACCGACATCGGCAGCACGAATCCGATCGGCGCGAGCACGCCGGCGGCGAGCGGAACCGAGATCAAGTTGTAACCGGCGGCCCACCACAGGTTCTGCTTCATCTTGCGGTAGCTGGCACGGGAAAGCTCGATCACCGACAGCACCGAACGCGGGTCGGAACTGGCCAGGATGACACCGGCTGAGGCGATCGCGACATCCGTGCCCGCGCCTATCGCCAGGCCCACGTCGGCCTGGGCGAGCGCCGGAGCGTCGTTCACGCCGTCGCCGACCATGGCGACCCGTCGTCCCTCGGCCTGCAACTCGGCGACCTTGGCCGACTTGTCTTCTGGACGCACCCCGGCGAACACCCGGTCGATGCCGAGTTCGGCGGCAACCGACTGGGCGACCGCTTCGGCGTCACCGGTGATCATGACCACCTGCACGCCCAGCTGATGCAGCCGGTCAACGGTGGCCCGGGACTCTGCGCGGACCTCGTCGGCGAGCTTCAACGCGCCGATAACCTCGCCGTCGGCGAGCACGTGCAGGATGATCGCGCCCTCCCGCCGCCACTCCTCGGCGATCTCGAGCTCGGCCACGCCGTGCTGCTCGAGCAGGTACGGCCCGCCCACGCCGATGCTGCGGCCGTCGACGGTCGCGGTCACGCCGACCGCGGGCGACGATGTGAAGTTGGTGGCTGGGAGCACCCTCCTTCCCTCCGCAGCGCGGACGATCGCCTTCGCCAGCGGGTGCTCACTGTCGGCTTCGGCGGCCGCGGCGAGCGCTCGCACCTCATCTTCGGTGTGACCACCGACAGCGGCGACGGCCGAGACCACCGGCTCACCGCGGGTGAGCGTTCCGGTCTTGTCGAACAGCACGGTGTCCACGGTGCGCATGCTTTCGAGGGCGAGCCGATCCTTCACCAGCACGCCGGCCTTGGCGGCGCGCTCGGTGGCGATCGACACCACCAGCGGGATGGCGAGACCGAGCGCGTGCGGGCAGGCGATTACCAGCACGGTGATCGTGCGCATCACCGCGGCATCCGGATCTCCGGCCAGTGTCCACGCCAACGCGGTGATGGCACCGGCGGCCAGCGCGAACCAGAACAGCCAGCCGGCGGCGATGTCGGCGAGGCGCTGCGCACGGGATGACGAGGCCTGCGCGTCGGCGACGAGCCGCTGGATGCCGGCGAGCGCGGTGTCCTCACCGACCGCGGTGACCCGCACCCGCACAGCCGTGTCGGTGGCGACAGTGCCGGCGACCACGCGTGCCCCGGGACCGCGGCTGACCGTGCGTGACTCGCCGGTGACCATCGACTCGTCCACCTCGGCGGTGCCCTCGGTGACCTCGCCGTCGGCGGGGATCCGGCCACCCGGGCGGACGATCACCAGGTCACCGACGCGGAGCTCGGCGGGAGCGACAACCGTGACCACGTCACCGTCGACACGCTCGGCCTGATCGGGAATGAGCGCGGCAAGCGAGTCGAGCGCCGAGGAGGTCTGCGCGAGCGAGCGCATCTCCAGCCAGTGGCCGAGCAGCATGATCACAATCAGCAGCGCGAGTTCCCACCAGAAGTCGAGGCCGTGGTCGAGCACGCCAAGGGTGGAACCCCATGAGGCGACAAACGCGACCGTGATGGCGAGCCCGATCAGCAGCATCATCCCAGGCTTGCGGGCCTTCAACTCGGCCCAGGCGCCGGTAAGGAACGGCCGGCCACCCCAGATGAAGATGACCGTGCCGAGGATCGGCGAGACCCAGGGCAGCCAGGCGATGGCGGGCAGTTCGTAGCCGATGATCTCGGCGAACATGCCCGACAGGGTCACGACCGGGACGGCGAGGATCAGCATGATCCAGAACAGACGGCGGAACTGCGCGACGTGGTCGCCGTGGCCGGCGTGGCCGGTATGGCCGGTATGGCCGGCATGGCCGGCATGGCCTTCATCCGCCGCGTGACCTCTATGCCCCGCACTGTGGTCAGTGATTGCCATCGCAGCGTGGTCGCGGGTCGCCGGCGCCGAGTGGTCCGCGTGCTCATGGGTCGCCTGTCCGGAGTGGTCCGCGTGCTCGTGCATCGAGTGATCCATGTACTCGTGCGCGCTGTGGTCGTGGTGATGCTCGTGACCGGCGTGGTCCTTCTCATCATGCATGCTTGCATCGTATACCCCTAGGGGGTATCGTCAAGCGTGGTTTTTGAGACGCGGCCGGATCAGGCGGGCGCTCCTCAACCACAGGAAAGGAGACACGATGCACACCCACGGGTACGTCGAGAACAAAGCCCAGCTCATCAAGCGGCTGCGTCGCGCCGAGGGTCAGATCCGGGGCATCCAGCGCATGGTCGAAGAGGACACCTACTGCATCGACATCCTCACCCAGGTTTCCGCCGCGACGAAGGCACTCGAGACCGTCGCCCTCGAGCTGCTCAATGACCACCTCAGCCACTGCGTCGCCGAGGCCACCCGCGAAGGCGGACCGGTCGCCGAGGAGAAGATCCGCGAGGCGTCGGCGGCGATCGCCCGCCTCGTCCGTTCCTGATCACGCACTCACTTCATCAAGCACCACCGACACTCAAGGAGAACCATGCTGAACGACCTCGGACTGACCGACAAGAACGCCACCGCCGGTTGCGCATGCGGCTGTGGTGGCCACGAGCAGAGCGCGAAGGCGAAGGAGACGGATGCCGCGGCCAGCGCCCAGCCGACCGTGGTGACCGCAACCCAGCAGGACTCCGCCCAGCAGGACGCCACCCAGCAGAACCCTGTCCAGCCGACCACGACCGAGCTCCAGATCACCGGCATGACCTGCGGGCACTGCGTCTCCAGCGTCACCGAGGAGCTCTCCGCCATCGACGGCGTCGAGTCCGTGCAGGTTCAGCTGAACGCCGGCGGCGTCTCGACGGTCACGGTGGCCAGCAACGCCTCCCTCAGCCCGGACGCGGTTCGCGCAGCGATCGACGAGGCCGGTTACTCGCTCGCGGACGCCTGAGATGGCCGGTGACCTGCTCGAACTCGAGATCGGCGGCATGACCTGCGCGGCCTGCGCCAACCGCATTGAGCGCAAGCTCAACAAGCTGCCTGGCATCGAGGCATCCGTCAACTACGCCACCGAGAAGGCGACCGTGACCGTGACCGTGACGGACGGCGCCACGCGGCCGACTGCCGACGAGCTGATCGCCGTCGTCGAGGCGACCGGGTACACCGCCGAACTGCCGGCTCCGCCGCAGACGGATGAACGGTCCGGCGCGCCGGCCGAGGCATCCGACCCGCTCACCTCGCTGCGTACCCGGCTGGTCATCTCGGCCGCGCTGACCGTGCCGGTCGTGCTGCTGTCGATGATCCCGGCGCTGCAATTCACCAACTGGCAGTGGCTCACGCTCACCCTGGCCGCGCCGGTCGCGGTGTGGGGAGCCTGGCCGTTCCACCGGGCCGCGTTGGTGAACGCCAGGCACGGTGCCGCGACCATGGACACCCTGATCAGCGTGGGCGTGCTCGCCGCGTTCGCCTGGTCGCTGTACGCACTGTTCTTCGGCGAAGCCGGCATGCCCGGCATGACCATGACCTTCAGCTTGTTCAGCGCGCCCGGCGAGGGTGCCAGCGAGCTCTACCTGGAGGTTGCGGCGGCGGTGACGGTGTTCATCCTCGGCGGCCGCTACATCGAGGCGCGCACCAAGCGGGAGTCGGGTGCAGCGCTGCGGGCACTGCTCGAACTCGGCGCCAAGGATGCCACCCTCGTCCGCGACGGCGTCGAGACCCGCGTGCCGGTGAGCACGCTCGCGGTCGGCGACCTGTTCCGGGTGCGGCCAGGCGAGAAGATCGCCACCGACGGACTGGTCACCGCGGGCAACTCCGCGGTCGACAACAGCATGCTTACCGGAGAGTCCGTGCCGGTCGAAGTCAGCGAGGGCGACCGCGTGGTCGGCGGCACCGTGAACGCCGGCGGACTGCTCACCGTGCAGGTCACCAAGGTCGGCGCCGACACCGAGCTCGCCCGGCTCGGCCGGCTGGTCGAGCAGGCGCAGTCCGGCAAGGCCGAGGTGCAGCGGCTCGCCGACCGGGTCTCGGGCATCTTCGTTCCGGTGGTGATCGGCCTGGCGCTGGCCACCCTCGCCGGTTGGCTGTTGTTCGGCGGCAGCATCGAGCAGGCCTTCACCGCCGCGGTCGCGACCCTGATCATCGCCTGCCCGTGCGCGCTCGGCCTCGCCACACCCACCGCGCTGCTGGTCGGCACCGGGCGCGGCTCGCAGCTCGGCATCATCATCCGCGGGCCGCAGGTGCTCGAGTCCACCCGGCGGGTCGACACCATCGTGCTCGACAAGACCGGGACCGTTACCAGCGGGCGGATGTCGCTGACCGACGCCATCCCCGCCGACGGCGTCGACCGGCAGCAGCTGATCGACCTGGCTGCCGCGGCCGAACACGGGTCGGAGCATCCGATCGCCCGCGCCATTGCCGCGGCCGCGAGCACAACCCTGGCGGCGACCCACTTTGCGTCGCACCAGGGGCTCGGGGTCACGGCCACGGTCGACGGGCACGCGGTCGGGGTCGGCAAGGCCGACTGGCTTCTCGAGGATTGGGCACTGCGGATGCCGCCGGCCCTCGCCGCGGCGGCTGAACGGGCCGAGGCCGACGCCGGCACGGTGGTCACGGTCGCCTGGGACGGCGAGATCCGCGGCATCCTGGTCGTCGCCGACGCGGTCAAACCGACGAGTGCCGCGGCGATTACACGCTTCCGCGCGTTGGGCCTCACGCCTGTGCTGCTCACCGGCGACAACCCGGGTGCCGCTGCGGCGATCGCGGCGCAGGTCGGCGTCGACGACGTCCGCGCCGGGGTGACTCCCGCGGGCAAACTCGAGACGATCCGGGAACTGCAGCAGCAGGGCCGGGTGGTGGCAATGGTGGGCGACGGGGTGAATGACGCGGCTGCGCTGGCGGCATCCGACCTGGGCATCGCCATGGGTGGCGGTACCGACGCGGCGATCGCGGCCAGTGACCTGACCGTGGTTTCCGGCGATCTCCTGGTCGTCGCCGATGCCATCCGGCTGTCGCGGCGCACACTCGGCACGATCAAGGGCAACCTGTTCTGGGCGTTCGCCTACAACGTGGCCGCGATCCCGGTGGCGATGCTTGGGCTGCTGAACCCGCTGCTGGCCGGCCTCGCCATGGCGCTCTCGTCGGTGTTCGTGGTGACGAACAGCCTGCGGTTGCGCGGCTTCCGCGCCGGGCAGTAACGCCCGGGCAACTCACCGCAGAAACGACGAAAGCCGGGAGCCCATATGCGGCTCCCGGCTTTCGAATCGTCTACTGGTTAGATGCCGTAGCGGACGATGTAGTACGCGTCGGTCCAGAGCGGACGGGTCTGCACAGCCTTGCCAGGACGCGGGGCGTCGAGGATGTTGCCGTTGCCCATCCAGAAGCCGTTGTGCGAGCCGTCATTAAAGATCACGACATCGCCGGGGCGGGCGTCTTCACGGGAGATGACGGTGCCGGCGGCGCCCTGTCCACGCACGCCGTGCGGCAGCGAGATGCCGAACTGGGCGTAGACGAACATGACGAAGCCGGAGCAGTCAAAGCCCGACGGGTCGGCCCCGCCGTAGCGGTACGGAACACCGATGTACTGCTGGGCGACGGCCGCGACCTGGTCGAGGCTGAAGTTCGGGTAGGCCGGGTTGGCCAGGAACTCACGCGCCGACGGCCCGGAGTAGGACGCAGTCTGCGTGCGCAGTGCGGCACGCTGCGCTGAGATCTCCTGCTGACGCTGGGCCTCCTGCGCGGCGCGCAGTTGCTCGGTCGTGGTCGCGGTCATCGCGTCGCGAGCGGCGTCCGGAGCGGCAACGGTCTCGTCGACGACGATCTGCTGCGACTGGGCGGCGTTGATCGCGCTCAGCGCCGATCCGGCTTCACCGTTTTCCGACTGGGTGTTCGACCCGGGAAGGAAGGCGTAGGCCGGCAGCGCGACGGTGGCGAACAGGCCGGGGACGACCAGGGTCATCACGGCGAGATTGACCATCGCAGGCTTCTTGCCACGGACAGGGGTACGCGAGCTCGCCTGGGCCTTGGCCGGGCGGAAGATCGCTGGCACACGAATCCCCCGCTTGGCTTCCCGCGCCTGTCGGCGGGAGCTGTGCTGCGAGGTCTCGGGTTGAGTCTTGGGCGGCGAATCCGAAGATTCGGGGTTGGTTCCTAATGTCAAGAGTGTGACCTCCTGCGCCTCGACAGCTCTAGGTCGCTGCCCCGTCCTTCTCGTATGCATATCTACGACACGAGCCAAGAGACGGGTGTACGAAACGTCTTGGATCGCGGCCCCTGACCGGCTTCACTGGCCTAGAGGACTTTGCCACTGTACGGGACGTCAGCCCTCTTGTCATCCTTATGGATGACTTTTGTCACAAATTGGCAACAATCTCGCGTTCAACGTAGATGTGCTGCGCGACCTCGACGGGCAATTCCAGCCCCTCGCCATACCCATCGACCTGCACCGCGATGTACGACCCGGCGGTGGAAATCGACGCGTTTGCGCCGGGTCGAACGCCGGCGGATGCCAGTTGCTGCAGCAGTTCCGGCTCGAACTGAACCGGCTCGGCCAGGCGGCGAATGACCGAGTTGATCGGCTCGGTCTGCCCGTTCGTGAACTTCACCAGGTTGATGACGCCGTCCATGAACCGCTCAGCCGGAGCATCCCCCAGTTCATCGAGTCCCGGAATCGGGTTTCCGTACGGCGACTCGGTCGGGTGGTCCAGCATCTCGAGCAGCCGGCGCTCCACCTGCTCGCTCATCACGTGCTCCCAGCGGCAGGCCTCGTCGTGAACGTACGCCCAGTCCAGGCCGATCACGTCGGCGAGCAGACGCTCGGCGAGCCGGTGCTTGCGGATGACGTGGGTGGCCCGGCGGCGTCCCTCGACGGTGAGCGCCAGGTGACGGTCGCCCTCGACGACCACGAGCCCATCGCGCTCCATGCGGCCGATGGTCTGCGACACGGTGGGCCCGGAATGCCCGATCCGCTCAGAAATGCGCGCGCGAAGGGGCACGATGTTCTCTTCCTCCAGGTCGAGAATCGTGCGCAGGTACATCTCTGTCGTGTCGACGAGATCGGTCATCCAAGGCCTCCCGGTGGCGTAAAAGGTCTTCATCAAGACTATCGGTCGCCGCTGAGCGGGCCGGGCGGGCGGACAGTGGGCGCGGCTGCGGGAAATAGAATCTGTCCATGTCGACTCTCGAGATCCCCGCTGACCTGCGCCCCACCGACGGACGATTCGGATGCGGACCCTCCAAGGTCCGCCCCGAGCAGGTGTCCTGGCTGGCTCAGGCCGGCGCATCCATCCTCGGCACCTCGCACCGCCAAGCACCGGTCAAGGACCTGGTCGGGCGCGTCCGGGGCGGCCTCAGCGAGCTGTTCCGGCTGCCCGACGGCTACGAGGTGATCATCGGCAACGGCGGCTCCACCGCATTCTGGGATGCCGCAGCGTTCGGCCTGATCGAGAAGCGCTCCGAGAACCTCACGTTCGGCGAGTTCGGCGCCAAGTTCGCCAAGGCCGCCGCCGCACCGTGGCTCGAGAAGCCGCACGTGCTGAACGCCGACGGCGGCTCGCGCAGCGAGGTCGAGGTGCTCGCCGGCATCGACGTCTACGCCTGGCCGCACAACGAGACCTCGACCGGCGTGATGGCCCCGATCAAGCGGGTGGACGGGGATGCCGGAGCGCTCACCGTGATCGACGCGACCAGCGCGGCCGGCGGCATCGACTTCGACGCAGCCGAGACGGACGTCTACTACTTCGCCCCGCAGAAGAACTTCGCTTCGGACGGCGGCCTCTGGTTCGCGCTGTTCTCTCCCGCCGCCCTTGAGCGCGTGGAGCGGATCGCGGCGAGCGGACGGTACATCCCCGAGTTCCTCAGCCTGCAGAACGCGGTCGACAACTCACGACTGAACCAGACGCTGAACACGCCGGCGCTGTCGACGCTGCTGCTGATGGAGAACCAGGTCGATTGGATGAACGGCAACGGTGGCCTCGCCTGGGCGAGCGCGCGCACCGCCGAGTCATCGTCGGTGCTGTACCAGTGGGCCGAGTCGGTCGACTACGCGACGCCGTTCGTGGTGAACCCGGAGCACCGCTCGCAGGTGGTCGTCACGATCGACTTCAACGATGACATCGACGCCGCCGCGATCGCGAAGACCTTGCGCGCCAACGGCATCGTCGACACCGAGCCGTACCGCAAGCTGGGACGCAACCAGCTGCGCGTCGCGACCTTCACCGCGATTGAGCCGGATGACGTGCGTCAGCTCGTCCGCTCGATCGAGTTCGTCGTAGAGAACTCTTAGCGGTTGTCGTCGGACTCGGTCGCTTCGGCGGCCGGGTCCGATTCGCTGTCCGTGTCAGCGTCCGTGTCGATCGAGTCGATGTCGACGCCGTCATACACGTCGTCGCCGAGGTCGTCGTCGTCCTCATCGTCGAAGTCGTCGTCATCGTCCTCATCGGACTCGTCGTCGTCATCGTCCGACTCATCGTCGTCTTCATCCGACTCGTCGTCCTCATCGGACTCGTCGTCGAGCGCCGCCTCGTCATCAGACGCCGCGCCAGCTTCAGTTTCGGCGGCAGCCGCCTGCGCGGCCCGCCACTCTTCCATGCGGTCAGACCAGGGCACCCAGTCCGGCGCGAGCAGGGCGCCGTCGCCGGGCACGAGCTCGGCCTCGAGCACGGTGGGCTCTTCGCCTTCAACCTCAGCGAGGCTGACGTTCCATTCCCAGCCGGGGTAGCCAGACATCCGCGCCTCGAAGCGAAGCGTGGCGACGCCGTCAGCGGTGGGCGCGTCCGAGAGCAGCGAGCCGACGGTGGCCGACGGCGTGATCTCGAGCAGGGCCCGACGGGCGATCTCGGTGCGCTCAGGCATCCAGCTCGTCCGCGACCTTGCGCAGCATGGCGGCGATCTTGCGACCGTGTTCCTTGTCGGGGTAGCGGCCGCGCTTGAGGCCGGTGCCGATGCCGTCGAGCAGCTTGACGAGGTCTTCGATGATGACCGCCATGTCGTCGGCGGGCTTGCGGTTCATCCGGGCCAGACTCGGCGGCGTTTCGAGAACCCGCACCGAAAGCGCCTGGGCACCGCGCTTGCCGTCGGCGATGCCGAACTCGAGGCGGGTGCCTGCTTTCACGCTCGTACCGGCCGGAAGCGCGGAGGCGTGCAGGAAGACTTCCTGGCCGTCATCAGTGCTGATGAAGCCGAAGCCCTTCTCCTCGTCGTAGAACTTGACCTTGCCGGTGGGCATGCGTGTACTCCTCTTGGACTGCTGCCCCCAGCCTAGCCGGTGGCGCCGTACCCGTATCCTTGACACTGTGGCAGATGATTCCGCAGTAACCGCCAATCGTATCGAACGAGTTCTGGCGTGGATGGTCGCTGCCATCGTGCTGCTTTCGCTCGCGTGCTTCGTCGCGATCATCATCGCCCAGCTCAATGGCGCAGACCTCGGCAGCGGCATCCTGGCTGTCGTGGCCATGACTCCCCTGTTCGGCCTGCCCGCCGCCTTTGTCCTCATCATCGTGATCACGATCATGAACGCGCGCCGCCGAACCCGGGCGGCGAAGGATGCCCGCCGGTAGGTCGGCGTCCCTCGCGCTCGCCGCTCGCCTGCGCGCTCTGGACGACGCCGAGCTGGAAGAGCTCATCGTCTCGCGCGATGTTCGGGAGTCCGGCATCCGCGACTTCTTCGATCTCGCCGATGCCCTGCTCGACCGAACCTCGATCCAACGGGCGCTGGCGCGCCTGGACCGGCCGACGCTCGGCGCGATCGCCATGGTCGGCACGCTCGGTGCGCCGACGCTGCCGGATGTCGCGGCCCGACTGCCGCTCGACGACCTCACCGAGCGGCTGGCCGCCGCGGTGAAGCTGCAGCTGCTCGATGAAGACGCCGGCCGCTACCTCGTCTGGGAGCCGGTCACCGAACAGTTGCACGGCTGGCCCGAGGATGGGCTGCCCTCCACCGACGACCTGATCAAGGTGACCCCACCGGCTGCGCTCGATGCCGTCGCCGACGTCGATCGCGACGCCACTGACCGGGCCGCCGCCGACCGCGCGTTCGCGACGATCACCCAGATCGCTGAACTGCTCGCCGAGCTGGAGCGGCTGCCTGCCCGTCCGCTCGCCCGCGGCGGGCTCGGCCTGCCCGAGATGAAGCGGCTCGCCGAGGCGACCCAGGTGACGGTCGACGACGTGATGGCCCTGCACGACGTGGCCGAGCGCGCCGCACTGGTCGGACTGGACCGGCCGGGCTGGCTGCCCACCGAGGCGGCGCAGCGCTGGTTGCTCGCCCCCGCCAAGGAGCGTTGGGCTCTGCTTGCTCAGGCCTGGCTGTCGAACCTCGGCCCGGACGTGCGGCGCCTGCTCGCCGACCGTCCCCGGTCACGCTGGGGCGCCAGCCTCGGGGAGTACGTGAGCTGGCTGTATCCGGCCGGCAGCGACTGGATGCAGGAACGCTCCCGCATCACGCGCCGCGACGCGGAACTGCTCGGCGTGGTCGCCGGCGAGGCCCCTAGCTCGGCAGGCACGCTGCTGATCACCGATGGGGCGGATGCCGCGTCCCGCGTCATGGGACCGTTGTTCCCCTCCGAGGTGGAGCGCGTCTACGTGCAACACGACCTCAGTGTCGTCTCGCCGGGGCCGCTCGCCCCGCACCTCGACGCCCGGCTGCGTGGCATTGCGGATGTTGAGCAGCGCGGCATCGCGGCGACCTACCGGATCAGTGGCTCGAGTCTCAGCCGCGGACTTGCCGCCGGTGAGTCGGCGGAGTCGATCCACGCAATGCTCGAGCAGCTGTCGCTGACCGGCATCCCGCAGCCCCTCGACTACCTGATCAAAGACACCGCCGCCAGGTTCGGCAGCCTGCGGGTCGCGCCGCTCGACGGCAGCGGCGAGCCCGGCTGGCCGGAGTATGGCCGGTTGAGCGCGGTGCGCTCGGATGACGAGCACCTGCTCGGACTGGTCGCGGTGGACGTGTCGCTCGCCTCACTTGGCCTGGTGCGCGGCGGACCGAATCGGCTGCTCAGCCGGTTCGACCAGGGTGTCGTCTACTGGGCGATGCGTGAGGCGCACTACCCGGTGGTCGCCGAGGATGCGCACGGCACGCCGATCATCCTGCGACCGCGGCGGGCGACGCCTGCCGCGACCACGCCTCCGCGAGGGGCGGCAGATCTGGTGGCGGCGTTGCGCGCGTCGACCCTGGGAGAACCGACCGAGACCGGGAAGGCCTGGCTGGCACGACAGCTGGATGTGGCAATCAAGGGCCGGCTGACCGTAACCGTGAGCGTGCGCATGCCCGACGGACGCGACGTGGACTACCTGCTGGAACCGACCGGCCTGGCCGGCGGACGCCTGCGTGGCCGAGACCGCCTCGCCGACCTGGAGCGCACCCTCCCGCTGTCCCACATCACCGCCGTCTCCCCCTCGTAGCGCTCCTTCGCCTTACCCGCTGATTGAGGAGCGCGCGACGAAGTCGCCCGCGTCTCGAAACCACCCGACGCCGGCGTCCCGCCTCCGCTCGGGCGGACTTCGGTGCCTCGGGAGGTGAATTCCGGCAAAATCGTCCTCCCGAGCCGCTGAACTCCGCCCGACATGCGGGTAACCGGTGTCGCGGGGATGCGACATCTGCCCAAACAGGTCCTGCGGATCCGACTCGCCAGAAAAGGCCCATCATTCACAGAACCATGGGCGGAATTTGGCGAGTCGATTCGTCCGCGCCGCCTTTGCTCGACACCCGCCGGCGGCTCCCACTTTTCGGCAACTGCTTGGGCGGACTTCGGTGCCTCAGAAGGTGAATTCGGGCGAAATCGTCCTCCCGAGCCGCTGAACTCCGCCCGACATGCGGATCCCGGTTGTCGTGGGCGTGACATCCGCGCTTCACCACCTCCACACGGTTTCGAGACCCGTCTCTCGCTGCGCGCGCTGCGCTCCGGGGCCGCCGAGGAGCACCCAAAACGGGCCGCGCTAGACTGGCCTGTTATGACTGACGGCCCCCTGATTGTGCAGAGCGACCGTACTGTGCTGCTTGAGGTGGCGCATCCGCTGGCCGACGACGCCCGCCACGACCTCGCGATCTTCGCCGAACTCGAGCGCGCGCCGGAGCACATCCACACCTACCGGATCACCCGACTCGGCCTCTGGAATGCCCGCGCCGCCGGCCACGAAGCCGCGGACATGCTCGGGACCCTCGAGAAGTACAGCAAGTTCCCGATTCCGCAGAGCGTCTCGGTCGACATCACCGAGACCGTCGGACGCTACGGCCGGCTCGTCATCGAACGTGACGGTGACGGCGTGCTCACGCTGACGGCGACGGATGCCGCGGTCCTCAGTGAGATCACCCGGGCGAAGAAGGTCGCGGAGCTGTTGTTCGAGAAGCGCGGCCCGAACACCTACGTCATCCAGCCCTGGGCACGCGGCGAGATCAAGCAGCAACTGCTGAAACTCGGCTGGCCGGCCGAGGACCTCGCCGGCTACACCCCTGGCACGCCGCACGAGATCGCACTGGACGAGTCCGGTTGGCAGCTGCGCCCGTACCAGGAGAAGGCTGTGACCAACTTCTTCGAGCACGGCTCGGGCGTGGTGGTGCTGCCCTGTGGCGCGGGGAAGACCCTGGTCGGTGCCGGCGCGATGGCGACCGCCAAGACCACGACGCTGATCCTGGTCACCAACACGGTGTCCGCGCGGCAGTGGCGCTCCGAACTGCTCAAGCGCACGAGCCTCACCGAGGACGAGATCGGCGAGTACTCGGGTCAGGCCAAGGAGATCAAGCCGGTCACGATCGCGACCTACCAGATCCTCACCGCCCGCCGGAAGGGTCACTACGCCCACCTCGCCCTGCTTGACGCGCTGGACTGGGGACTCATCGTCTACGACGAGGTGCACCTGCTGCCCGCGCCGGTGTTCAAGCTCACCGCCGACCTCCAGGCCCGCCGGCGGCTCGGGCTCACCGCGACGCTCGTCCGCGAGGACGGCCGTGAGGGCGACGTGTTCAGCCTGATCGGTCCCAAGCGGTTCGACGCCCCTTGGAAGCAGATCGAGGCGCAGGGCTTCATCTCCCCGGCATCCTGCTACGAAGTGCGCATCGACCTGCCGCAGCAGGAACGACTCGAGTACGCGGCATCCGCCGACGACGCCCGCTACCGGCTGGCCGCGACCGCGCCGGCGAAGCTGGAGGTCGTCAAGCAACTGGTCGCCAAGCACGACGGCGAACGGATCCTGGTGATCGGCCAGTACCTCGACCAGATCGATGAACTCGCCGAGGCGCTGGATGCCCCGCAGCTGACCGGCAGCACGCCGATCACCGAGCGGGAAGAGCTGTACCAACAGTTCCGCGACGGCGAGATCACCGTGCTGGTGGTATCGAAGGTGGCGAACTTCTCGGTCGACCTGCCCGAGGCGACGGTCGCGATTCAGGTGTCCGGCTCGTTCGGTTCACGCCAGGAAGAGGCGCAGCGTCTTGGTCGGCTGTTGCGTCCGAAGGAGAGCGGACTGCCCGCCCACTTCTACACGCTGGTCGCCCGGGACACCGTCGACCAGGAGTTCGCGCAGAACCGGCAGCGCTTCCTCGCCGAGCAGGGCTACTCGTATGAGATCCTCGACGCGCACGCCCTCGCAACCGTCGCTTGACCCAGTTTGGGTGGGAGCGGGTGATGCACGGCGTCGACCCCTCCGTTTTTGCAATGTCACTCTGAAGTGACACAGCAAAAAAGCACTACCGCCCTCCGAAATTCCGGGGGGGGCCAGGGTTCGTTTCTCAACAGTCGCGTCACTCGCTCGCGGCTCCCTTCAACCAGGGGATTTTCGAGACGCGTCACTCGCTGCGCTCGCGGCGCTCCTCAATCGGCGGAGCGATCCCGCAGGTAGCGCAGCAGCAGGGTGCCGTCGTCGGCGGCGAGCGCGTGGGCCAGCGACATCCGCGTTGGCACGACCGCTCCCCCGTCGACGATCCGGCGCACCGTGCCACCCTCCAGCCGCGGACTCAGCGTCAGGCACAGCTCGTCGAGCACGCCGGCCTCGATCAGCGAGCCGAGCAGGTGCGGGCCTCCCTCGGAGTGCACCTGCGGCAGTCCCCGGGCGACCAGTTCCGCGCGCATCAGTCGAGGATCGACCGCGGATGCCCCGGCATCGAGCACCTCGGCCACCGAGGCGAGCTCGGCCCGATGCTCTAACGGCGCCGACTCCGCCGTGAACACCAGAGGCCGCACCGGAGCATCCGTGAACACTCCGAGCCCAGGGTCGAGATCCAGCTTTGCCGAGACGATCGCCACCACCGGGTGCGGGCTCAGCCCCTGCGACACCCGCCAGTCACGCCCCCGCGAGCGCAGCAGTGACCCCGCGTATCCCTCGGCGCGCACCGTGCCGGCGCCGACCACGATCACATCCGCCAGCCACCGCAGCAGCTGGAACACGCGCTTGTCGGCGGGGGTTCCGAGCCCCTCTGAGTGCCCATCGTGGGTCGCCGCGCCGTCCGCACTGGAGACGAAGTTCGCGCGCACCCACGGCGTCGCCCGATCCGCAACCGCAACCGCATACCAGCCGAGCACGTCGTCATCGCTGGCGACATCCGCCGCCCCTTGCAGCCTGCGGATCTCACTCATTGCCGTCCCCCATGTTGTGCCGCAGCAGGGCAGGTTCGCGCCAGCCGAGGATGCCCTCCACCATACGCATCGCGTCTACGGTCGGTGCGACCTCATGCACACGCACGATCCGCGCGCCCTGCAGCACGCAGGCGACGGCCGCGGCGAGCGACCCGGCCAGCCGCTCCCCGATCGGTCGGCCGAGGGTCTCGCCAATGAAGTCCTTGTTCGAGAGCGCGACCAGGGTCGGCAACCCGAGCGCACAGATCTCGCCGAGCCGCCGGCTCAGCTCGAGCGAGTGCCGGGTGGTTCTTGTTCAGGTCGTGACCGGGATCCACCACGATCCGCTCCTCGGGCACCCCGAGCGCCACCGCGAGTTCCACTCGGGAGCGCAGGAAGCCCGACACTTCGGCGGCGACATCCGCGTACTCCGGCCGCGGATAGGCCGTCCTCGGCCGGGCGAGCGAGTGCGCGATCACGAGTGTCGCGTCGCTGTCGGCGACCACGTGGGCCAGCTCGGGATCGCTCAGCCCGGTGGTGTCGTTGATCACCGAGGCTCCGGCCACGATCGCCTGCCGCGCGACCGCGGTATGGAAGGTATCGACCGAGATGACGACATCGGATGCCTCGTGCACCGCCCGCACCAGCGGGAGCACCCGCTCGGCCTCGACTTCGACGGGCACCGGCGCCCCGGGAGCGAACTTCACCCCGCCGATGTCCACCCAGTCGGCTCCGTCACCGACCGCGGCCAACGCCGCCTCGACCGCCCGGTCAAGAGCGAACGTGCGGCCGCGGTCGTAAAAGGAGTCCGGCGTGCGGTTCACGATCGCCATCACAGCGATCTGCCGGTCGAAGTCGAACTCACGCGCGCCGATCGTCCGAACCGGCGAGCGCAGCACCGGTGACCGCAGCACGGGCGAGCCCGGCACCGGCGAGAGCAGCGCGGAACCCTGCAGCCCGACCGGCCCCGCTGCCTCTCCCACCGCCGGCAGGGTCACGCCGCCAACACTTCTTCAAGCGGCACCGCCGGATCGCTCAGGCGCGCGGCATCCACCTGCCGACCCGAGCGAATCAGGTTCTGCACCTGCTCGTTCACATCCCAGACATTGACGTTCATGCCCGCGACGACGCGATCGCCAGCGAGCCAGAAGGCGATGAACTCGCGAGCGTCGACGTCGCCGCGGTACACGAGGCGGGCGTCGCCGGTGAGCGGCGGGTAGCCCGAGTACTCCATGCCGAGGTCGTACTGGTCGGTGTAGAAGTACGGGATGTCATCGAACACCACGCGCTGGCCGAGCATCGACCGGGCGGCCACCCGGCCGCTGGCGCGCGCATTGGCCCAGTGTTCGTTGCGCATCCGCTGCCCGATTACCGGGTGATAGGCGTTCGCCACGTCGCCGGCGGCGAAAATGTCCGGGTCGCTGCTGGCCAATGTCTCGTCGACGAGCACGCCATTGGACACCGCGAGCCCGCCTGCTTCGGCGAGCGCCGTGTTCGGAATCGCACCCACGCCGACGACAACGAGATCGGCGGGCAGCGTGCCGGCATCCGTGAGCACGCTGCTCACGCGCCCATCCTGTGAACTGAACTCGACGAGGTCGGCGGGCAGCCGGAATTCCACGCCGTTCTGCTCATGCAGCCGCTGGAACATGCCGCCGAGCTCGTCGCCGAGCGGCCCTTGCAACGGCACCGTCTCCCGGCCAATGGCGGTGACGTGGTTACCGTAGCCGCGCGCTGCGGCGGCGACCTCGAGCCCGATCCAGCCGGCGCCGACCAGCACCACCTCGCGTCCGCCAACCTCAAGTTCCGAGCGCAGCCGTTCGCTGTCCTCGATCGTGCGCAGGTAGTGGATGCCGACGGCCCCAGATCCCGGCACCTCGACCCGGCGCGGGGAGGCTCCGGTGGCGAGCAGCAGCCGGTCGTAGCGCACGCTGCTCCCGTCATCGAGCGAGACCCGATGCGCGGGCGGATCGATCGCGGTGACCTTGGTCGCGGCATCCACGTCGATGTCGTGCTCGGCATACCAGGCGGCGGGATGCACGAACACGCTGTCGCGCTCGGCCTTGCCGAGGAAGTACTCCTTCGACAGCGGTGGCCGAATGTAGGGCAGGTGCGGTTCCGCGGCGAGCAGGCGGATGTCTCCGTCGAAGCCCTCCTTGCGCAGGGTGCCGGCGGCGCTCGCCCCGGCAAGTCCCCCGCCGATGATCACAAAGCTGGCGACGCTCATGGCGCGACCTCCAATCCGAACTGGCGCCGGTGTGCTCCCGGCTGAGCAAGCGTTCCGAAAAAGGCGGACGTGACCGTGCTGGTGCCGGCCGCATGCACGCCACGCAGGGTCATGCACAGATGTTCGGCCTCGAGCACGACGCCCACGCCGCGCGGCTGCACCTCGCGCTCGAACCACTCCGCGACCTGCCGGGTGAGCCGCTCCTGCACCTGCAGGTCGCGGCTGAAGTACTCCAGCACGCGCGCGACCTTCGACAACCCGAGCAACCGATCACCGGGCAGATAGCCGATGGTGGCGGTTCCACGGAACGGCAGCAGGTGATGCTCGCACAGGGACTGGAACGGGATGTCTCGAACCAGCACCAACTCGTCGTAACCGTCGCTGTTCGGGAAAGTCGTCGCCGAGAACTCGACCGGCGAGGTCAGCTCGAGCAGGGCATCGACCAACCGCCGCGGCGTCTCACGCAGGTTCTCGGTGTCCAGGTCGCGACCGAGCGCGGTGATCAAGTCGGCCGCGGCTGCAATCGCCCGATCGCGATCAACATCGGGCAGGGCCGGTTCGACCGCACGAAGCGCGGTGGTGGAACTGGTGATGGTCATCGCCGGACCTCTCTGTCGCGGATGAGGCCGACTCTACGACTGCCCTCTACTTAAGTCAACCAATCTTGTTTTTAGGCGTAGACTTGTCGCATGGACCCCCGCACCCTGAGTCAGCGGATCACCGCCGTCGCGGCGCTCGACGACCCGGTGCGCCGCGCGGTGTTCGACCTCGTCGCCGCCACTGGGCATCCGATCCCGCGCGAAGAAGTGGCCACCGCCCTGGGCGTGCCTCGAAGCACGGCCGCGTTCCATTTGGAGCGACTCGTCACGGTAGGCCTGCTCGAGGTCGAGTTCCGCAGGCTCGGCTCATCGGGGCGACCATCAAAGCTCTACCGCCGCGCGAGCACGGAACTCGCAGTGTCGGTGCCCAGTTCGTCCTACGGCTTGGCCGGCACCATCATGGCCGCGGCCATCGACGAGGCGCGCGACAGCGGCCAGCCCATCGACGATGCACTGCACCGTGCGGCAACGCGGCTCGGAGAAACCCTGGGCCGCGAGTCGGGCGCCATCGAACCGGTACTCGAAAACACCGGATACGAGCCGATCCCCGACGACGAAGGCGGCTGGGACTTCGGTAATTGCCCGTTCCACCGGCTCGCCCGCGACCACACCGCGACGGTCTGCGGGATCAATGGCGCGTTCCTCGCCGGCGCGCTGGATGGCGCCTCGGATGACGAGCACACCGTCGACCCTCCCCGCCCGGAAGCGCGCTGTTGCGCCAGAGTCAGCGCCCAGCAGACGCGGAAGTAACACCCCAAGCGCACTCAGGAAAGATTCAGTCAACTCGCAGATACTGACTCGATGAGCGATGGACCCAAGATTCTGATCGTCGATGACGAACCGAACATCCGCGACCTGCTGACCACGAGCCTCCGCTTCGCCGGCTTCGCCGTGCGCGCGGTGGGCAACGGCGCTCAGGCCATCTCCGCAGTCCTGGAAGAAGAACCCGACCTCATCATCCTCGACGTGATGCTGCCCGACATCAACGGCTTCGGCGTGACCAAACGGCTGCGTGCCTCCGGGTACACCGCGCCGATCCTGTTCCTCACCGCGAAGGATGACACCGAAGACAAGATCACCGGCCTGACCGTGGGCGGTGACGACTACGTCACGAAGCCGTTCAGCCTCGACGAGATCGTCGCCCGGATCAAGGCCATCCTGCGCCGCACCATGCAGGAAGACGAGGACGCCATCATCCGCGCCGGCGAACTCACCATGGATCAGGACACCCACGAGGTCAGTGTCGGCGACACCCCGATCGAGCTCAGCCCCACCGAGTTCAAGCTGCTGCGCTACCTGATGCTGAACCCGAACCGGGTGCTGTCCAAGGCGCAGATCCTCGACCACGTCTGGGAGTACGACTTCAACGGCGACGCCGGCATCGTCGAGAGCTACATCTCCTACCTGCGTCGCAAGCTGGACCAGCACTCGAGCGAGCCGATCATCCAAACCAAGCGCGGATTCGGTTACATGCTCAAGGCCGGCAAGGCCTAACCTGTCCTGATGCACGAGCGTCTCTCCCGGTGGTGGAGCTCGATCTCCTTACGCACCAAAGTCACCGGGGTGACGGTCCTCCTCGTCACCTTCGGGCTCCTTGTGGTGGGCACCGGCACGATCAGCGTGCTCCGTGCCTACCTGGTCGACGAGGTCGACAAGAAGCTCAGTGCATCCCTCGAACAGTTCCAGCCCATCTTCACCGTCACCGACAGCGGCTTGGAGTGCTCCACCACTGCGGGGCTGCGCGAGGAGTACTACACCGCCATCGTCACCCCCGACGGCAACATGCTCTGCGATAACCGCGCCGACGACGCGACGGTTCCGGATGTCTCCCCCGTCGATCTCGGACTGGCCAACGCGCAGGCGGGCCGCGCCTTCACCCTGAGCGATGAGGACCGTACCGGGCAGTGGCGCGCGGTGGCCCTGGTGCTCTCCCCGGACGACAGCCCGGATTACTACACCTTCGTGGTCGGCATGAACCTGGCCGAGACCAACCGCATCATCGCCCAGTTCACCGCGATCTTCTTCTTCTTCGGCGTCAACGTGGTGATCCTCGGCGCCGCGATCACCCGGCTGCTGGTCACCAGCACCTTCGCGCCGCTGCGTGAGGTGGAGGCCACCGCAGCCCAGTTCGCCGACGGCGACTTCACCCAGCGCCTGACCGGAGCCACCACCCCGAACACCGAGGTCGGCCGGCTGAACCGATCGCTGAACACGATGCTCGCGAGGATCGACAACGCCTTCAAGGACCGCGCCCGCACGATCGACCAGATGCGCCGATTCGTCGGCGACGCCAGCCACGAACTGCGCACGCCGCTGGTCTCGGTGCGCGGCTACGCCGAGCTGTACCGGATGGGCGCGCTGCAGAAGCCCGAGGACGTCGCCCAGGCCATGGGACGCATCGAGAAGGAAGCCTTGCGCATGGGCGAACTGGTCGAGGACCTGCTCGCGCTCGCCCGGCTCGACGAGGCGAAACCGTTGCAACTGGCCCCGATCGACCTGATGCCGATCGCCCATGACGCCGCCCTCGACGCGATGGCCTCGTCACCGCAGCGCACCGTGTCGGTCGTCGTGGCAGATCCGATACCGGCGCGGCCGGACGAGGTCAGCGACGAGCAGGCGGATGTCGCGGCATCCGCCCAGACTGCGCCGCCGACCGCGCGCCGCCTGGCCCGCGCCGAGGCGACTTGGGCGCGGCTGCGCAACCGTGCTGGCAAGCCGGCGAAGACCCCGGTCATCACCGAGGCGGAACAGCCGATTGAGGTGCAGACGCCGGCGGTCGTGCTGGGTGAGGAGAACAAGATCCGCCAGGTCATCACCAACTTGATGGGCAACGCGATGCGGTTCACCGCGCCTGACAGCCCGATTGAGATCGGCGTGCAGGTCGACCGGCGCAACGGCGTGGGCATCATCTCGGTGATCGACCACGGTGAGGGCATCCCGCCGCAGATTCGGGAGAAGATCTTCCAGCGGTTCTGGCGGGCGGACAGTTCGCGTGCCCGCGACACGGGCGGCAGCGGACTGGGACTGGCGATCGTCTCGGCGATCGTCGCCAACCATCACGGCAGCGTCGACGTCGTCGAAACCCCGGGCGGCGGAGCCACCTTCCGTGTCAGCCTTCCGCTGGCGCCCGTTCCAGTTCCCGCCGCTGCTCCGGCTCCGGCCGCCGAGTAGCGCTACTCCCACCCCGGTGGTCCCGGAGCGCCGCGAGCGCAGCGAGTGACGCGTCTCGAAACCCCGCACGGCGGAAAGGTCTCAGCAAGCTCGACCAGCGGGACGGCTTCTCCGCACGGGACTGCCACCGCCCACAACTGAGCCCCGCGGCATCCGCCCGGCCCCACCGCCGCCTACCGTGACCGCATGAGATATCAGGTAGACAGTGAGGCCGTGCTCGCCACATCAAGCGCGGCCAGGGCCTCGATCGCGCGGCTGGAGGCGGATGTCGCGGCACTGCACGGCCAGCTCGGCGCGGTCCAGGGCTCCTGGACCGGGGCTGCGGCGACCGCGTTCCAGTCGGCGGCCACCGAGTGGTACGGCACCGAGCAGCGCGTGGTCGAGAACCTCAGCGCGCTGACCAGGGCGCTGGCGCACGCCGCGCAGACGTACTCCGACATCGAGCACCAGAATGCGCAGATGTTCCTGCATTAACGACGAAGGGCGCCTCCTCGCGGAGACGCCCTTCGTGTAGTGGGACTGCTTAGAAGTCCATGCCACCGGTCGGGTCGCCGGCGGGCATGCCGCCGTTCTTCTCCGGCTTGTCGGCGACAACGGCCTCGGTGGTGAGGAACAGACCGGCGATCGACGCTGCGTTGAGCAGCGCGGAACGGGTCACCTTCACCGGGTCGGCGATGCCGGCAGCGAGCATGTCGCCGTACTCACCGGTCGCGGCGTTGAGGCCGTGTCCGACGGGCAGGTGACGCACCTTGTCGGCGACGACACCCGGCTCCATGCCAGCGTTCATGGCGATCTGCTTCAGCGGCGCGTCGATCGCGACGCGAACGATGTTCGCACCGGTCGCCTCGTCGCCGGTCAGGCCGGTGAGTCCGTCGGTCTCGAACGCGATCTTGCCAGCCTGGATCAGTGCAACGCCACCACCGGCGACGATGCCCTCTTCGACGGCAGCCTTCGCGTTGCGGACGGCGTCCTCGATGCGGTGCTTGCGCTCCTTGAGCTCGACCTCAGTCGCGGCACCGGCCTTGATGACTGCAACACCACCGGCGAGCTTCGCCAGGCGCTCCTGCAGCTTCTCGCGGTCGTAGTCGCTGTCGGTGTTCTCGATCTCGGCACGGATCTGCTTGACGCGACCCTGGATCAGGTCGTGGTCACCCGCACCCTCAACGATGGTGGTCTCGTCCTTGGTGATGACGACCTTGCGGGCACGGCCGAGCAGGTCGAGGGTGGCGTTCTCGAGCTTGAGACCGACCTCCTCGCTGATGACCTGACCACCGGTGAGGATGGCGATGTCCTGCAGCTGAGCCTTGCGACGGTCGCCGAAGCCGGGGGCCTTGACGGCAACCGACTTGAAGATGCCGCGGATCTTGTTCACGACGAGGGTCGCGAGCGCTTCGCCGTCGACGTCCTCGGCGATGATGAGCAGCTGCTTGCCGCTCTGGATCACCTTGTCGACGATCGGGAGCAGGTCCTTGATGTTCGAGATCTTGGAGTTGACGATCAGGATGTAGGGGTCCTCGAAGACCGCTTCCTGACGCTCCGGGTCGGTGACGAAGTACGCCGACAGGTAACCCTTGTCGAAGCGCATGCCCTCGGTCAGCTCGAGCTCGGTGCCGAAGGTGTTCGACTCCTCGACGGTGACGACGCCCTCCTTGCCGACCTTGTCCAGAGCCTCGGCGATGAGCTCACCGATGGCGGGGTCAGCGGCCGAGATCGACGCGGTGGCGGCGATCTCTTCCTTGGTCTCGATCTCCTTGGCGCTGGAGAGCAGCTCGGCCGAGACGGCCGCGACGGCCTTCTCGATACCGCGGCGGAGGCTGATCGGGTCAGCACCGGCTGCGACGTTGCGCAGGCCCTCACGCACGAGCGCCTGGGCGAGAACGACGGAGGTGGTCGTACCGTCACCGGCGACGTCATCCGTCTTCTTGGCGACCTCCTTGACGAGCTCCGCACCGATCTTCTCGTACGGGTCGTCGAGCTCGATCTCCTTGGCAATCGACACGCCGTCGTTCGTGATGGTGGGGGCGCCCCACTTCTTCTCGAGCACGACGTTACGGCCACGCGGGCCAAGCGTCACCTTCACCGCGTCGGCGAGGATGTTCAGGCCGCGCTCAAGACCGCGACGGGCCTCTTCGTTAAAAGCAATGATCTTTGCCATGTGTGTTTCTCGTCCCTCCCGGACGTTTCCAACGCAAGTATTTGGCACTCGAACGGTAGGAGTGCCAACCTCAGTTTTAGCACTCGCCTACTGAGAGTGCAAGGCAGGTGTCGGTGGGTGCGGAAACTCTGTGACACTTCTCACGCAGGGACGTGGCTCACGGAGCCTTCACCTACCGGAAGGCCAGACCGCGGCTGCCGGTCAGACCAGGTCTGCGACGGTGAAGTCCAGCTCGAGGTCGTGCAGCACCTCGTCTCTGTTCCACCGCACATCCGTCGCGAGCAGGGCCCCGCAGCTTGGGCAGGCGAACGCTTCGGCGACAAGTTCCGAGTGCAGCCCGACCTTCGGACCGAGGTCCTCGGCGCTGAGTTGGGACCGTGCCGAGAAGTCCTTCCAGTTCTTCTCGGCACTGCCAAGAACATGGCCGCAGTCGCATGCGGTGCAGGGGCGCCCGTCGACGTGCACGCGGGAGATTCCCGAGGCCTGACGCGGGCTACGGGGCGCCGAACTCCACGGATCCGCGGTCGGGAACCAGCTCGACCCAGGTGTTGCCCGGCGCGAGTCGCACGGTGACCCCGTTGTCGTCGACCAGGTGGATCGTGTCGGTGGCGCTGGCCTTGCTCCAGGTGGCATGCACGACGCCACCGCCGGTTGCCACCCAAGCTTCGCCGCTGCCGATCAGTTCGGTCTTCGGGATGTCCTGGCTCACAGTGACCGGAACGCGCACGATGACCAGGTTCGTGGCCTTCAGCTGAGCGCCGCTCTGGTCGGTGTCGATGGCGCCGCCGGTCATGAACCGGGCCCACGTCCCCGCTGCGGCATCCCAGGTCCAGGCCGGCGTCGCGGAGTCTCCGAAGCGAAGGTCGACCCGGGCGGTGGGGGCGCCATCCTTGGCGGCCGTGGATGACGGTACATCCAGCGAGAACGCGAAATGCTGCGCCGGTGCCGCCAGGTCTTTGTGCTGCCCGACGACCTCCTTCGCCTTCACATGCACGTTGTGCGGGGAGGGTTTGGCCTTGGACCGGAAGAAGGTGTCGGCGGTGTCGGACTGCCCGTGGATGGCGTTGTAGACCGGGGCATCCCGCATCATCGCGATGAACCGCTCCTGGCCGCCGGAATAGGCGACGACGCCACCGAGCGGCGAAATGATGTCGGGGTCCATCGGGCGGATCGAACGCACCGGACCGAAGGTTTCCGGCACAGTCGAATGCCACACGGCGACGTAGCGGGTCATCCCGCCCTCGACGAGCTCCTCGAAGACGATGTCGGTGGCTTCCAGCCCGAACTGGGGGCGGGCGGCCGGATGGTTGTCGATCTTCGCCGCGATCGAGGGGTGGTCGAGGGCATCCGGTTCCACGGTCCGGCCAGTGAGCGGCGCGAGCACGGTGGGCGCCGGGGTCTCGTAGCTGGACTGCCAGACCGGCTGCGCATCAGGCCCGGCGGGCATCGCGTCCCCGCTCGTGCAGCCTGCAATCATCACGGCTACGCCGGACGCCAGCACTATTGCGGCGCGCAGCCGCATCTTCCCCCCAGTACGCACGACGAAAGACTAACGCCGCCCGGCTGCCCGGACGGCGTTAGTGCATCGTGCGCGTGTCGTCCGGCTAAGCCAGGCGGACCGACTCGGCCTGAGGGCCCTTGTTTCCGGTACCGACCTCGAAGACGACCTGCTGACCTTCCTCAAGAACCTTGTAGCCACTCATGTCGATGGCGGAGTAGTGGACGAAGACGTCCTGTCCCCCCTCATCGACGGTGATGAAACCGTAGCCCTTTTCAGCGTTGAACCACTTCACGGTCCCATTCGCCATGTGTTACTCCCTGCTGTGTCCATACAGCGCGAGCGTGCTTGCCAGCGCCGGGCCGAGCGCAGTTTCCTGCATCACCTAGGCCAGGACAATTGCGACTCTGCGGGAATCCCTGTCATCCCCCGGGCTTAGATGGGCGACCAATCCCAGATAGTAGCGGGAACGCGACGAAAAGTAGAGAGTCTTTCTTCTGTTGGTGACACAAAGTCATCACGATTCAACAGAAATCAAACGCCAGCGAAACATGACGTCGGTTTCTCAGCCTGCATCGGGCTCGTAATCGGCCCCGATCACTACCGTGAGGGCGGCACCTGGGAACGCGTCCGAGAGCACCACGTCCTCGATGCCGAGCGCGAGCGCAACGCCGCGAGCGACGCCCTCATTCTCGGGAACCGAGTAGTAGACGGTGCTCGTCTCAACGTCGGGTTCGGCGGTGTTGGTGCGGCTGCCGATCGGCCAGCCGTCATCCTCCAGGTCGTCGCCGACGGAGTTCGCGAGCCCGCTCCGGGTCGTGCCGTTCAACACCGTGATGGTGATCGACGAGTCAAGCGTGCTCGGATCGGTGACCGGCTCGGCGGTGGACCCCGGTTCGGGCTCGGTCGCCGCCGGCGGCTGCGCTTCGCCGGGCAGACCGGGCAGTTCGATGCGCAACGAGTCGCTGACCCGGGACAGCGCGAACAGGCCGAGCCCGGTGAGCACGACCACGGCGAGTGCCGCCCAGGCGAACGTGATCCAGCCGCGGCCCTTGCGGCGTGCAGCACGATGAGCGCCGACTCGGTAGAGGTCGTCGGGCAGGTCGTCGAACTGGTCTTTGGGGAAGGTGGGCATGATCCTAGCGCTGCAGGTCGGTGGTGAACGATCGCGCGGCACGGGCACGCGTCCTGGCCTCACGAACCCGATGCAGTCTCTTGACAAGCATGGGGTCGTACTCGAGTGCCGCCGGTGAATCGATCAGCGCGTTCAGCACTTGATAGTACCGGGCAGCCGACAGGTTGAATTCCTCTCGGATTGCCGCTTCCTTGGCGCCGGCATGCCGCCACCACTGGCCTTCGAACTCGAGGATTCGGATGTCGCGGGGCGTCAGTGCGTGCGGATCATCCGCTTGCTCTGCCCCAGCCGCCACGTCGTATCCCTTCGCAATCGAACGCAATACTAGGCCGGGGCCGCTGGGAGCCCGACGCATCCAGCTGGCCTGTCGCTCGGCATCGATAGAATTGACAGTCTCATTCACGGAAGCGAGTTGCCATGCGAAAGCGTCCCGCATTCGCGGTGGCGGCCGCCACGGTGGCACTGGCAGCACTCACCGCGTGCACCGGCGCGCAGGGCACCACCCCGGACCCGGCACCGACCGCCGTGTCGACGGCACCGCTCGCCGACCTCGACATCCTCGATGACCCGCGCTCATTCGAAGGCCCTTCGACGGCCCTCCTTCAGCAGGACGACATCGAGCCGATCACCGAGTCCCCCCAACAGCAGCTCCCCACCACGGTGACATCGCACGACCGCAGCGGCGATCAGCCCGTCAGCGTGACGAGCACCGACCGCGTGCTCGGACTCGACATCGCCGGCTCGATCGCGGCGACCATCGCCGGGCTCGGGTTCGCTGATTCGCTGGTCGGTCGGGATGTCTCGACGACCTTCCCCGCAGCGGAGGACTTGCCCGTGGTCACCTCCAGCGGGCACAGCATCAATGCGGAGGCGGTGCTGTCCCTGCGGCCCACCCTGGTGATCACCGACGGCACCATCGGGCCGATCGACGTGGTGCTGCAGCTGCGCGACGCCGGGATCCCGGTGGTCTTCGTCGACCGTGAACCGAGCATCGCCGGTGTCGGCGAGCTCGCCCGTCAGGTCGGGGCCGCCTTCGGCGCTGCCCATACCGGGGAGCTGCTCGCCGCGCACCTGCTCGAGCGCACCGAGCAGAAGATCGCCGAGATCGCCGAGATCGCGCCCACCGATCCGGACGATCAGGTGCGGGTGCTGTTCCTGTACCTGCGTGGCAGCGCGGGCATCTACTACCTGTTCGGCGCGGAATCCGGCGCGGACGTGCTGATCAATTCCCTCGGCGCCCGCGACATCGCCGGCGAGAACGGGTGGGACGGCATGAAGCCGATGACCGACGAGGCCCTGATCGCGGCCAACCCGGATTTGATTCTGGTGATGAGCAGCGGCCTCGAAAGCGCGGGCGGCATCGACGCGCTGCTGGCCGAGAAGCCGGCGATCGGCCTGACTGCCGCCGGCGAGCGTCGCCGGTTCGTCGACATGGACGACGGCGACATCCTCAGCTTCGGTCCGCGCCTGCCCGACGTGCTCGACGCGCTCGCCAGGGCCATCTACGCCCCCGGCCAATAGGTCAGTCGGCGCTGCGGCGAGCGCGTCTGGTCAGCACCACTCCGACGCCGACACCGACGACCGCGGCTCCGCCCATCGCCCACAGCGCCCAGGCAGGCAGCCCGGGGGCGGCGAGTTCACAATCGGCGGGGGCTACGTAGCTGAGGGTGAGCGGGTCGAGCTCGGTTCCCGCCTCGTACGTGCCGAACGCCTCGGCACCGGATGTCGTGAGCACCGCTGGCACATCCACGAACGTCGTCCGACCTGCCGCGACGGTCGCCTCCGGCAATTCCAGTTCGGCGAACTCGACCTGCGAGGCATCCACCCGCTCTCCCTGCTGGGTGGTGCCGGAGACATCCAGCAGCAGCATTGCCGACTCGCTGTCCACGATGCGCACGGTCGGGTTCGCAACGGTGGTGTCGAGGATGCCGTCATGCCCGGTGAACTGTACTGAGCCGCCGAACGACACCTCGCCGGAACCGTCAGGCAGCGCACCGCTGCCGCCGCTCCAACTGAACAGCGGAGTCGTATAAGTGGCGCCATCCGCGACGGTCCACTCACCGTTCGCGATGCTGCCGCTGATGTACGCGCGGAACGACTCCTTGAATCCCCAGTCGAGGCTCGCGTCCTCAATCGTGCAGCCGGCCTGGGCGACCGGGTTCGCTCCGAGGGTCGCCAGCGCCGCGACGGCGATTGCGGTGCGGATCACGTAACACGACTCCCGTTACCTTGAGGATTGCCTACGATACCAATGCGGTCGCAGGGCTCGCCGGGAACATCTCAGGCCTTCCCGCGTTTAATGTCACTGGACCCACGAAGGAGCACCACGATGACTTACAAAGTGACGAAGACCGAAGAGGAATGGCGCGAGGAGCTCGGCGCTGACCGGTACGCGGTTCTCCGCAAGGCTGGTACCGAGCGCGCCTGGACCGGCGAACTGCTCGACGAGGAGCGCGCCGGCCTGTACACCTGTGCCGCCTGCAACGCGGAACTGTTCAAGAGCGGCACCAAATTCGACTCCGGATGCGGCTGGCCGAGCTTCTACGAATCGATCAACCCCGCCGCGGTTGAGCTGATCGAGGACAACACGCTGGGTATGCAGCGCACCGAGGTGCGCTGTGCCAATTGCGGCTCGCACCTGGGACACGTCTTCCCGGACGGCTTCGGCACGCCCACCGGCGACCGCTACTGCATGAACTCGTTGTCGCTGAACTTCAAGGCGGCCGACGAAGCGTGACGCTTCGCTCCGCCGTCGAGCGGCGCCGCTCGTGGCCGAAGGTCACCGACGCCGCCCCCACCCACGACGAGTTGCTGCCGCTGGTTCAGGCGGCGGCATCCGTCGCCGACCACGGCTCGTTGCGACCGTGGCGGCTGATCGAGTTGCGGGGGGATGCCCGGGAACGCCTCGGGGTCGCCCTTGCCGCGGCCGCCGGGCTGGAGGGCTCCGCCGCCGAGAAGCTGGCCGCGAAACCGCTGCGCGCGCCGCTGCTGATCGCGATCGTGGCGTGCCGGAAGCCCAGCCACAAGGTGCCGCACTGGGAACAGGATGCCACCGCCGCGGGTGTCGGTCACCTGCTCAGCCTGCTGCTCGACGACGCTGGCTGGGGCGTGATCTGGCGCACCGGCGGGCACACCCGCAGCAAGCAGGTGCGCAAGATGCACCACCTGGCCGAGAACGAGGAACTGCTCGGCTGGCTCTACGTCGGCGGCATGCCGGAGCCAGGCAACGTTCCGCGCCGCGGCATCGACCCCGAAGAGTTCATCTCCGCGCTCTAACGACTCCGCGCTCTAACCGACGAGGAACTCCGCGACCGTGATCGCCATCTCGCGCGGCTCCCACCGGTGGTCGGATGCCGCGACCTCGCGAAGCTCGGCATGCGGCAGGTTCGCGACGAGCGAGTCGGCGGCCGGACGCATCACGTCGAGCGTCTCACTGCCGACGAGCACGAGGGTTGGGGCGGCGATGCCCGCCCACAGGGCAGAACGCGCGGCGGACTGAGTCCAGGCGAGCGACTCGGAGTCGGGTTCGAGGCTCGGCGCCAGGCCGGTCATCACCGCCCAGGCGTCGCTGTGCTTCGCACCCTCGACCCACTCGGGAGGAAAGTCGCTCATGAAGTACTCGACGGTCGCGCTACCGTCGCCCACGGCGATCCGTTCGCGGAGCCCGTCAAGGAATTCCGCGCCGTCGGTGCCGAGTTCGTCATCGAGCGGCACCTCGAACAGCACCAGCTTCGAGACCGGCAGGCCAACCGCGGCCGCGGCGAGGGCGATTGCTCCGCCGGAGGAATTGCCGAACAAGGCGACCGCGTCGTCGGCGCCATCGGTGAGCTCATCGACGATGGCCCGCAAATCTTCGATCGTCTGCGCGAGCGTGATGGGCGCGTGAGCGGGGCTCTCGCCGCGGCCACGCCGGTCGTAGCGGACGACTGCGAACCCGCGCTCGGCCAACAGCTGCTGAAGTTCGGCGGTCGTCGGATCGAATGCACGGAATTGGAAGGCCCCGTCCACCAGGATCACCGGCGGCCCGGAACCCTGACGGTCGAACGCGATGCGCGTGCCATCGGCGCTGATCACATACTCAGACATCTTGCTCATCACCTCCGTGCTCTGGCGGGGATCGCGGCAACCACCACGGCGATCAAGGTCAGCACTGTGCCGAGGACCGTGACCGGGTGAACCGGTTCATCGGTCGTCGGAAGCAGGATATCGAGCACCAGAGACGCCAGCAGCTGACCGGCGATCATCCCAAGCCCGAGCAGCAGCACGCCGGTGAACCGCACCACGAGCGCGCCACCCGCGATGAACAGTGCACCGAGCAGGCCGCCGGTGTACAGCCACCAGTCGGACGGCAGCGCGGGGGGCGGCCCGGTGATGACAAGGCCGCCGGCGACGACCACGGCGAGCACCGCGGTGCCGACCACCCCGCTGACCAACCCTGCGGTGTGCGCGGATCCGCTGGCCTCACGCACCTCCCCGTTGGCGGCCTGCTGGAAGCCCGCCCCGAATCCGGCGACCAGCGGCAGCGCCAGCATCCAGAACGGGATATCGCCCTGCAGTTGCGGAGATACGGCGACGACCACGGCCACCAACGCCAGCGCCGAGCCGGTCAGCCGGGGCCAGGTGAGCCGCGTAGGCGGCATGCTGCCGAAGCCGGTGCGGTCGATGACCAGGCCGCCGATGGTCTGCCCGCTGACCGAAGCCACGGTGAACATGGCCACGCCGAGCACGGCGGCGGTTAGAGACTGCGCAACCACGAACAGCGCGCCGGCGGCACCACCGGCCAGGTGCCACCAGGGTATCTGGCGTGCGCCGACAGCACGTATCAGCGCGCGGATCCCGGCCTGCCCGGGGCGCCAGAACGGCAGAACCGCGAGCGTGCACAGCACCGACACCACGAATGACAACAGCGCTGCGAGGTAACCGTCGCCGAGTTGCTCGCCGAGCGCACCATTGACGCGCGCCTGGCCGGCGAGCATCGCGCCGAATACCATCGCCAGCAGGGTTGCGCCGACGGATCGTGCTCGGTTCGGTCTCGGCCGGGAAACTGCCGGCTTGGCGGAGGCTGCGGATGTCACGCGCTTACGTTACGCCGTCCGTCGGCGCGGCGTAGTCGCACGCTCGTCTGGATCCCCGATCGCCATGGACATCCGGCGCAGCCGACCGAGTGGCGACCTTCTCTCGACAACCATGCCCTCACGTTAGTGCGCGACGCGGCGACGATCGCCACCCACCGGAGACAAAGAGTGGAGCCCCTTGTCGGATTCGAACCGACGACCCCCGCTTTACAAGAGCGGTGCTCTGGCCAACTGAGCTAAAGAGGCGGATGAAAACCAATCCTAATGGCGTCAGGGGGTTGGTACTGGAGCCGGCGTCTCGGTGGACTTCTTGTTGAACACGCTGCCAGCCGCTTGCGACACGACCTGTCCAAACTCCTGGGCCTCGAACGGGCGGCTGTAGTTGTACTTGGCGCCGTTCACGAGGATCGTTGGAGCGCCGCGCACCTTGTCGACTTCGCTGTCCGGGATCGGACCATTCAGGGCACGAGCGGTCGCATCCTTGACCCAGGGCCGGAACTGCTGGTCGTGGATGCACTTCTCAATGGCGTTCGCGTTGCTGACGTCGGCGCCGCGAATGACATCGAACAGCGCGGCGTCATTCAGTCCGGGCTCGCCCTCGCCGGGCTGTTCGGCGAACAGTGCCGCGTTCACATCGAAGAACGAGTTCGGCGAGTAATTGGCCACGCAGGCGGCCGCGTTGGCAGCACGAGTTGAGTACTGCGTCGCGGCGGACTCGCCATCGAGCAGGGAGATCGGGTGGATTTCGACAGTCGCGGCGCCTTCGGAGATCCATGCGGCGATCTGCTCATTGTTCTCGGCTTCGAACTCAGCGCAGAACTTGCAGTTGTAGTCGATGTACAGGCGGATGTCGATGACATCGTCGGTGTTCTTCGTCGAGGGCACCGGGCTCTTGTCCGCTGCGAGGCCGACGGTCTGCACGGCCTCAAAGTTCTGGCCGATTTTGATGCCATCGCTCAGCATGTTCCGCGGACCGGGCGCTGCGGGGCGCACCGAGTTCACGATGATCAGTGTGACGGTGGCGATGATCGCGACCGCGACGACCGCCAGCCCGCCCTGGAGCAGCCAGCGGTTCCTGCGGTCCAGCTTCTTCTGCGCAAGGCGCAGTTCCTTGGCCTTCTCGCGAGCCACTTCGCGGCGCTCGCTCGTGGTCAGGCGATCGTCGCCGGGACCGGTATCCGTCACTGAAAAACCTCACTCGATTCTGCCTACGGCTGGCCCGATAAAGATGACGAATGCCCTCGGGACAGGCCTGAAACAGCGTAAGAGCCCTGTCTGGGAGTTCCCAGACGAACGCGGGAACAGCATAACGATCGCTCGCCTCTCTCCAAACCAATGCCATAATGAGCGCAGTCACCCACATGGGTGCATCCATTCACTACGGATCGTCCGGCACGTACCTGCCGGTGAAGGAGAAAACCATGGCAACTGTCACGTTCGACAAGGCAACCCGGCTCTACCCGGGATCCACTCGCCCCGCAGTCGACGCAATCGAACTCGACATCGAGGACGGCGAATTCCTCGTTCTCGTCGGCCCGTCGGGCTGCGGCAAGTCGACCACCCTGCGCATGCTCGCCGGCCTCGAAGAGGTCAACGACGGCAACATCTTCATCGGCGACCGCAACGTCACCGACATCCCGCCGAAGGACCGCGACATTGCGATGGTTTTCCAGAACTACGCGCTGTACCCGCACATGACCGTCGCCGAGAACATGGGCTTCGCGCTCAAGATCGCCGGCGTCGGCAAGGAAGAGCGCGCCACCCGCGTGCTCGAGGCGGCGAAGCTGCTCGACCTGGAGCCGTACCTCGACCGCAAGCCGAAGGCCCTCTCCGGTGGTCAGCGTCAGCGTGTCGCGATGGGCCGCGCGATCGTCCGCCAGCCGCAGGTGTTCCTCATGGATGAGCCGCTGTCGAACCTGGATGCGAAGCTGCGCGTGCAGACTCGCACCCAGATCGCGAGCCTGCAGCGCCGGCTCGGCGTCACCACCGTGTACGTCACCCACGACCAGACCGAGGCGCTCACCATGGGCGACCGGATCGCGGTCCTCAAGGACGGCGTGCTGCAGCAGGTGGGCACCCCGCGCGACCTGTACGAGAAGCCCGAGAACGTCTTCGTTGCCGGCTTCATCGGCTCCCCCGCGATGAACCTGTTCCACGCCGACGTGGTCGATGGCGGGCTGCAGTTCGGCACCGCGGTCGCTCCGGTCGAGCGGGACACCTTCGCGAGTGTGACCGGCAAGAGCGTCACCATCGGCGTGCGCCCCGAGGACGTCATCGTCAGGCAGGACGGCGAGGGCCTTCCGGTTGAGGTGGATGTCGTCGAGGAACTCGGCGCCGACGGCTACCTCTACGGCCACACCGAGGTCGACGGCCAGCGCGTCGACATCGTCGCCCGGGTCGACGGCCGCAACCACCCGAACGCCGGTGAGAGGGTCTTCATCACCCCCGAGCCGAAGCACATCCACGCATTCGACCTCGAGACGGGCGAGCGGCTCAACCGGGCCGTCGTCGCAGCCTAGGGATCCGAATCAACTCCTCCCGCTGGTCGAGCGCGCCGAGACCCGGTCTCGGCACACTCGACCAGCGGTTTTTCTCGATATGACGGCATCCCTTTCCATCACCTCCGCGGTCACCGACCCGGCGCTGCTCGACCTCCCGTGGAACCTTCCGCTGGACGTCTGGCCCGAAGACACCATCGCCGCCCTGCCGAAGGGAATCTCCCGGCACCTGGTGCGCTTCGTGCACTTCGGCGGCCACGTGATCGCGATCAAGGAGACGACCGCCGAGATGGCCGGTCGCGAGTACGAGCTGCTGCGCACGCTGCAGAAGATCGACATCCCCTGCGTGGTTCCGCTCGCGGTGATCACCAACCGCACCGATGACGCGGGCAACCCGCTCGACTCGGTGCTGGTCACTCGCCACCTGAAGTTCTCACTGCCCTACCGGGCGCTGTACTCGCAGACCCTGCGGCCAGACACCGCCGCCCGCCTGGTCGACGCGCTCGCGGTGCTGCTCGTGCGCCTGCACATCGTCGGCTTCTTCTGGGGCGACGTGTCGCTGTCGAACACCCTGTTCCGGCGCGACGCCGGCGCCTTTGCCGCCTACCTCGTCGACGCAGAGACCGGCAAGCTCTACGACCGGCTCTCGAATGGGCAGCGCGAGAACGACCTCGAGATCGCACGCGTCAACATCGCCGGCGAACTGCTCGACCTGCAGGCCGGCGGCCGGCTCGACCTGGAGCTCGACGCCATCGAGATCAGCAGCGGCATCGTGCAGAAGTACCGCGATCTCTGGCAGGAGCTGACCGGCTCCGAGCAGTTCGACGCGTCGGAACGCTGGCGGATCGCGCAGCGCGTGGAGCGGCTCAACGACCTGGGCTTCGACATCGAAGAACTCGCGATCAAGACCGACGAGACCGGCTCGAAGGTGCGCATCCAGCCCAAGGTGGTCGACGCCGGCCACCACTCCCGCCGGCTGCTGCGGCTCACCGGTTTGGATGCCCAGGAGAACCAGGCCCGCCGCCTGCTGAACGACCTGGATGCCTACGTCGCCACGCAGGGCAAGAAGCTGGACGAGGAACAGGCCGCGCATGACTGGGCCACGAGTGTGTTCGAACCGGTCATCCGCGCCATTCCCCGCGATCTCAAGGGCAAGCTGGAGCCGGCGGAGCTGTTCCACCAGCTGCTCGACCACCGCTGGTTCATGTCGCAGAACGAGGGCCGCGATGTGCCGCTGGCCGAGGCGCTGTCCAGCTACATCGACGAGGTGCTCCGGCATCGCCGCGACGAGGCGACCGTGATCGCCCCGGCAACCGGGGCGATCACCCTGCCGATCCCAGTGCAGGGCGACTGGCGCGACCGGGTCTAGCGACATCCGCTCACCTGAGGTTCTTCCGTTGGCTACCTGATGCCCCTACTTTGAGGGGGAATCTGTCAGCGTACGAAGGAGAGCGCATGTCCACGAAACACCGCGTCACCACCGCACTGACCGCCACTGCGGTCGGTGTGCTCGCCGCCGCGACCCTCGGTGCGGGTGCCGCCGTCGCGGCCCCGCCCGCGGGCGCCGGCACCACCGACCTGCGGGTCGCGACCTACAACCTGTCGCTCAACCGCTACGTCGAGGGACAGCTCGTCACCGACCTGAGCACCACCACGAATGCCCAGGCGAAGACGGTCGCCGAGATCATCCAGCGGACGAACCCCGACATCGTGCTGCTGAACGAGTTCGACTTCGTCGAGGGTGGCGTCGCTGCCGACCTGTTCCGCGAGAACTACCTCGAGCTGTCTCAGGGCGGCGCCGACCCGGTCGTGTATCCCTACGCCTACGTGGCGCCGTCGAACACCGGCGTCGCGAGCGGCTTCGACCTCAACAACGACGGCGCGACGGTCACCACGCCGGGCGCTCCCGGATACGGCGACGACGCCTTCGGCTTCGGCGCGTTCGAGGGACAGTACGGCATGGCCGTGCTCTCGAAGTACCCGATCCTGACCGATGAGGTCCGCACGTTCCAGAACTTCCTCTGGAAGGACATGCCCGGTGCGCTGCTTCCGGATGCCCCGAACACAGCGGCGCCAGCCGACTGGTACTCGGCCGAGGAGCTCGACGTGGTCCGCCTCTCGAGCAAGTCGCACTGGGACGTGCCGATCGACGTGAACGGGCGCACCGTGCATGCGCTCGTCTCCCACCCGACACCGCCCACGTTCGACGGCGCCGAAGACCGCAACGGCAAGCGCAATCACGATGAGATCCGGTTCTGGGCCGACTACGTCACGCCTGGCAAGGCCTCGCGCTACGTCTATGACGATGCGGGCGCCACTGGCGGCCTCAAGCCGGGCGAGTCGTTCGTGATCCTGGGCGACCAGAATGCCGACCCGCTCGACGGCGACTCGGTAGACCAGGCGATCGACCAGCTGCTCGACCACCCGCGCATCACCGACCCGCTGCCGGCCTCCGACGGAGCGGTCGAGGCATCCGCGCTGCAGGGCGGCGCGAACCTCGCGCACCGGGCCGACCCGGCGTTTGACACGGCCGACTTCAATGACAACCCGGCCCCCGGCAACCTGCGCGCCGACTACGTACTGCCGTCGAAGGACCTCAGCGTGCGCGACGCCGGCGTGTTCTGGCCGGTGCAGGCGGACCCGCTCTCGGCGCTCACGGGCGAGTTCCCGTTCCCGTCGAGCGACCACCGGCTGGTGTGGGTTGACGTGAAGGTGCGCGGCTGACCCCGCGTTCTGAAGGCGACGCATGACGGATGCCGCGGGCTTCAGCTCGCGGCATCCGTTTGTCGTTCGTCGGGCGCCGGCGGCACGCGCATTAGGCGCTCGCTAGGCGATTCGCAGAACGACGCTGCCCGTCTTGTGCCCCGTGTCCACGTAGCGGTGCGCCTCGACGACGTCGTCCAGGTCGTAGGTGCGGTCGGTCACCGGTCGCAACGCACCCGCGTCGGCGAGCCGGGACAGTTCGGAGAACTGGTCCTGCGAGACGGGCGTGCCCGAGATTGTCACGAGCTTGCCGCTGCGGCGACTGTCCCGCGACGCCCGCACCATACTGCGCAGGCTCGTGACAACCAGCAGCAGCGCACCGCCGGGCTTGATCGAGTCGGCAACCCGGTCGAACGGCGCATTGCCGACGCAGTCGAGGATGGCGTCGTAGGTTTCACCGTTCTTGGTGAAGTCCTCAGCCGTGTAGTCGATGACGCGGTCTGCGCCGAGCGAGCGGACAAGGTCGACGTTTCGGGTGCCGCACACAGCGGTGACCCGCGCACCGCGCTGCTTCGCAAGCTGCACTGCGGCGGTGCCGACGGCCCCCGACGCTCCATTGACGAGCACCTCGTCGCCGGGGCCGACCCCCGCCCGCTCAAGGAACGCGAGCGCAGTATGCCCGCCGAACACGAGCGCGACGGACTCCTGCATGTCGAGGCTGGCGGGTTTGCGCGCGATCGCCTTGGACTGTGGCACCCGGGCGTACTCGGCGTGGGCGCCGAACATCCCGCCCGGCATCGCGATGATCTCGTCACCGGGGGCGAAGCCGGTGACCTTGTCACCAACGGCAACCACAACGCCAGCGAGATCCATGCCGAGGACAGGCTTACGCGGACGGAAGAACCCGAGCGAGATCGGCACCAGGAACCCGAGGCCCTCGGGCAGGTCGCGACTGCGCATGCGGTAGTCGGCGATGCTCACGGTGCTGGCGTGCACGCGCACGAGCAGCTCGTCGGCCTTCGGCGTCGGCGTCGGTCGCTGCTCGACACGGACGGCCTCGGGTCCGCCGAAACGGTAGGCCACGGCAGCACGCATCCGCGTTCCCGGCTTTTGTTGGGTTTCCATGACTACGTCTCCTTGCCTTACGTTGTAAGTCTTACGATGTAAGTTAGCGCGGTATCGTGGAGTTGTCGATAGGTTCACGAAAAATTTCGACTATCAGTTCGGCGGCGTGAGCCGCCTTGTACCGTTGAGGCGAAGGAGGCAGCGATGTCGTCGATCGCCGCGCGGGGCACCGAGCCGGTTCCACAGCCGGACGAGCAGCCCGCCGCGCGCCGGAATCCGCTCACCCGTGAGCGCGTCCTGCAGACCGCTGTCGACCTCGCCGATGCCAGCGGCATCTCGGCCCTCACCATCCGCAGGATCGCCGAGCAGCTCGGCGTCGAAGCGATGTCGCTGTACTACCACGTGGCCAACAAGGAGGCGATCCTCGACGGGGTCGTCGATCTCATCTTCGGTGAGATCGAGCAGGAGGTCGGCGGGTTCACGGTGCCCGCAGCGGACGGCTCCTGGAAGGCCGCCCTCCGCGAACGCATCCTGGGCGCACGCACGGTCATGCTGCGGCATCCGTGGATCCCGTCCGTGCTCGACACCCGCGCAAACATCGGATTCACCCAGGCGCGCTACATCGACTCGGTCGTCGGCACCCTGCACTCAGGCGGATTCTCGTACGATCTCATCCACCACGCCATGCATGCCCTCGGCAGCCGCATGTTCGGGTTCACGCAGGAACTCGGCGATGACAACAACGCCGGTGGCGACGACCTCGCGCAGCTGGCCGAACACGTGCCGCACCTCGCGAGCATGCTCGCGGTCGTCGCGCACACCGACCCCGAGTCGACCCTCGGCTGGTGCGACGACCAGTTCGAGTTCGAGTTCGGCCTCGACATCGTGCTTGACGGGCTCGACCGGGCGCGGCAGCGCGAGTCGCGCGACTAAGGGAGTATCCGCAACCGATCGCTACCCAACCAGCGAACTGCGCGGGATCAGGCCAGCAGGTGGGCGAGGCCCTGCCCGGGCACGTGCTCGAAGACCAGGTTGGTCTCGGTGTGCGCGACGGCCGGATGCTCGGCCAGATGCTCGAGCACGAAATCGCGCAGCTCGGTGGCTCCCCTGGCCACGACGTGCAGCAGAAAGTCGTCGGCGCCACCGAGTTGGAACAGACCGAGCACTCCCGGCCAGCGCGGCGCCTCATCGCGGAACGACTCCACATCCTCGCGGACGATCGACACCAGCCGCACCGCGATCAGCGCCTGCACGGTGACCCCGAGCGCGTCGAGATTCACTTCGGTGCGGTAGCCCAGCACGATTCCGTCGGCATGCAGGCGCCGCAGCCGCATCGACACCGTCGACTCCGACACCCCGGCGGCCTGTGCGAGCGTTGCTCCCGACACACGGGCGTTCGCGGTCAGGGCCCGAAGGAGCGCGCGATCAACCTCGTCCATGCTGCCTCCACGTTCTTCGATTCGGATGCCGCCAGCCCTGCTGGAATCGCATCTTCTTCGAGAATCGGATGCCTCGTCGCATGACCTGCGCACACTCTTGCATAGAGCCGGCGGTTCTGCTGCGCTAGCCGCATGTTGGCTCCTGATTCGCGCTTCGAGACGCGTGCTGTGCACGCCGGCTTGGACGGCATCGCCGAAAGCGGCGGGCACGTGCCGCCGATCGACCTGTCCTCCACAAACCCGCTGCCCGGCGTCGAGGTCGGCGGGGACTCCTACGAGAACCTCGCCACCGGTGGCTCGCTGCTGCCTGGCCACTCCGCCGTCTACCAGCGGCTCTGGCAGCCGGGGGTCGCCCGGTTCGAGACCGCGCTGGCCGACCTGGAAGGTGCCGAAGCCGCCGTCGCCTACGCCAGCGGAATGGCCGCGCTGGCCGCGACCCTGATCGCCACCGTGCAAGAGGGCAAACCGCATGTCGTCGCACTGCGCCCGCTCTACGGCGGCACCGATCATGTGCTCGACAACAGCCTGCTGGGCACCACCGTCAGCTGGGTGACCGCGGTCTCCGACATCCCGGCGGCCCTCCGCCCGGACACCGGCCTCGTCATCCTCGAATCGCCGGCGAACCCGACGCTTGAACTGGTCGACATCCGCGCCGCTGTGGACGCGGCCGGGTCGGTTCCCGTGCTCGTCGACAACACGTTCGCAACGTCGGTGCTGCAGCGTCCGATCGAGCACGGGGCGACGCTGGTGCTGCACTCCGCGACGAAGTACCTCGGCGGGCACGGCGACGTGGTCGGCGGTGTCATGGCCACCAGCGAGGATTGGGCACGCAAGCTGCGGCACATCCGCGCGCTGACCGGTGGGTTGATGCATCCGCTGGCCGCCTACCTGCTGCACCGCGGGCTCCGCACCCTGCCGCTGCGGGTGCGTGCCCAGCAGCAGTCCGCACAGGAGGTCGCCGAGCGGCTGACCGGACATCCGGCCATCGCGCACGTGCACTACCCCGGCCTACCGGGCGGCGACCCGGCCGGATTGCTCGGCCGGCAGCTGGCCGGGGCAGGCTCCATGCTCGCCCTCGACCTGGCCGGCGGGTTCGACGCCGCGGTCGCGTTCACCGAGGCGCTGCAGTTGATCACGCACGCCGTGTCCCTCGGCGGAGTGGACTCGCTCGCGCAGCATCCGGCGTCGCTGACGCATCGCCCGGTGGCCGCCGCGGCAAAGCCCGGCGGCGGCATCGTGCGCCTGTCGATCGGACTCGAGCACATCGACGACCTGGTCATCGACCTGGAACGCGCCCTCGACGCCGCCGAGGCGGCAGTAGGGACCGCCGCCGAGACCGCCGCGGAGACAGCGACCGAGGCAGCCGCCGCCCGGGAGCAGTTCGCCTAGACCGCGCGGGCCCTGGCGATCTCGTACAGGGTCACGGAGGCCGCGATGCCGGCGTTCAGCGACTCGGTCGCCGAGCTGATCGGAATCGACACCACCGCGTCGCAGGTCTCGGTGACCAGACGCGACAGTCCCTTGCCCTCGCTGCCGACGACGATCACCACGGGCTCCTTCGCCAGCGCCAGGCCGGGCAGCGAGACATCCCCGCCGCCGTCCAGGCCGAGCACGAACACGCCGCGTTCCTTGAGCGCCTTCAGCGTCTGCGTCAGGTTGGTCGCCATCGCGACCGGGGTGCGCGCGGCCGCGCCGGCCGAGGTCTTCCAGGCGGACGCGGTCAGCCCGACCGAACGGCGCTGGGGCACGATCACACCGTGCCCGCCGAACGCGGCAGTCGATCGGATGATGGCGCCGAGATTCCTCGGGTCGGTGACTCCGTCGAGAGCCACGAACAGCGGCGTCTCACCGGTGCTGAGCACCTTGTCCAGCAGCTCCATCGGATGCGCGTACTCATACGGCGGCACCTTGAGAGCAAGGCCCTGGTGCACCGAGTCGAACGGGGTGAGCCGATCGAGTTCGGGTCGCATCACTTCGAGGATCGCGATCCCGCGCTTGTTCGCGAGCGAGAGGATCTCCTTGACCCGGTCGTCCATCTCGAGACGCGTGGCCATGTACAGCGTGGTCGCCGGGATCTTGGCGCGCAGCGCCTCGAGCACCGAGTTCCGTCCGGTGACCATTTCGTGGTCGTCCGGCTTCTTCTTCTGCTGGCGCGGCCGCGGCGTGCCACCGGATGACGCGGGCTTGCCGTGCCGGGCACGGGCCTCAGCCAGCCGTTCCTGCGCGATCTTCCGCTTGCCCGCGACGTGCCAGGAACGGTCCTCCGCCTTCGGGGTCGGGCCGCGCCCCTCGAGCGCCTGCCTGCCCTGGCCGCCAGAGCCGACTGCAGCTCCCTTGGTCTTCTTACTCGCGCCGGGGCGCCCTGGCTTAGCCATCAATACTCCAATGTGACCCGTTGGGGCTGTCCTCGATTGAGATCCCCGCGGTGGTCAGTTCGTTGCGGATCCGGTCCGCGGTTGCAAAATCCTTGTCCTGCCGAGCGCGGTCACGCGCTGCCAGCAGGTTGTCGATCAGGGCGCCCAACGCGACCCGCGCCGGCTCCTCAGCGTCATGCCGCCACTCGGGGCTGAGCGGGTTGATGCCGAGCACCTCGGTCATCGCGGTGACCTCTCCGCGGATGCTCGCCACCGTGGCCAGGTCCTCGTCATCAAGCGCGGCGTTGCCGGCGCGCACCCGGTCGTGCAGCACGCCGAGGGCTTCCGGGATGGCGAGGTCGTCGTCCATCGCCGAGGCGAACGCGTCCGGCACCACGGTCACGCCGTGCGTGGCGAAGCGGGTTTCGGCCAGCCGGCGGTCGGCGCGGACGAGGAACACCTCGATGCGGTCGAGCGCCGCCTCGGCCTCGTTCAGGGAGCCGTCGTGGTAGTCGATCGTGGATCGGTAGTGCGCGGCGCTCAGGTAGTAGCGGATCACCAGCGGGGACGCCAACTCGAGGAACTCGGCCGCGTAGATCGAGTTGCCGAGCGACTTCGACATCTTCTGCCCGTTGATGTTCACGAGTCCGTTGTGCACCCAGTAGCTGGCGTAGGCGTCACCGGCGGCGCTGGACTGCGCGAGTTCGTTCTCGTGGTGCGGGAAGCGCAGGTCGAGGCCACCGCCGTGGATGTCGAACGCCGGGCCAAGGTAGCGCGAGCTCATCGCCGAGCACTCGATGTGCCAGCCAGGTCGGCCATCGCCCCACGGCGACGGCCAGGCAGCGGACTCGGGCTCGTCGCTCTTGTGGCCCTTCCAGAGCGCGAAGTCGCGCACATCACGCTTGCCGCGGGTTTCAGCATCGGCGGAGGCCGACATGTCATCCGGCTTCTGCCGGGTGAGCTCGCCGTAGTCGGGCCAGGTGCGCACGTCGAAGTAGACGTCGCCGGTGGCGTCGTCGGCGACGTAGGCGTGTCCCCGTTCGATCAGCCGGGTGATGATCTGCTGCATCTGCTGGATGCTGGCGGTTGCGCGCGGTTCGTAGGTCGGCGGCAGGATGCCGAGCCGGTGGTAGCCGGCGGTGAATTCGAGCTCGTAGCGATAGGCGAGCGCCCACCATGGCTCGTTGCTGCCCACCGCGTTGACCAGGATCTTGTCGTCGATGTCAGTGACGTTGCGCACCAGCGTCACGTCGAAGCCGCGGTAGCTCAGCCAGCGCCGCCACAGGTCGTAGACCAGGGCGGACCGCAGGTGCCCGATATGCGGCGACGACTGCACGGTGGGGCCGCAGACATACATGCCGACCTTGCCGTCGACGAGGGGAACGAAGTCTTTCAGAGACTGCGATTTCGAGTCGTACAGGCGTACCGTCACCGGGCAAGTTTATCCGGACGCATGTCAGGAAGGCAGGCGACCGACCAGCGCCGACGCGATGACGGTGATTCCCTCGCCCCGTCCGGTGAATCCGAGCCCGTCGGTGGTGGTCGCCGCGACACTCACCGGAGCGCCGACTTTCGCCGTCAGGTGGGCCTCGATCTCGCGTCGGCGGGGCCCGATCTTGGGACGATTGCCGATGACCTGCACCGCCACGTTCGCGATCCGGAAGCCGGCGTCGGTCACCAGCGCGACCGTCTCGGCGAGGAACACGTCGCCGCGGGCGTTCTCGAAGCGCGGGTCGGCGGTGCCGAACCGGCCGCCGATGTCGCCCAGCCCGGCGGCGCTCAGCAGTGCGTCGCAGATCGCGTGCGCCACGGCATCCCCGTCGCTGTGCCCGGACAGACCAGGTTCGTCGGGCCAGTGGAGACCCCCGAGCCACAGTGGACTGTGCTCGTCGAAGCCGTGCACGTCGATGCCGATGCCGGTGCGCGCACCGGTCATCGTCCCGAGTTCCTGTTCGGCACGGCGAAGGTCCCAGGAGGTGGTGATCTTGAAGGCATCCGCGGTGCCCGGCACTGTGAGCACCCGGTAACCCGCCGCGGCGAACAGCGCACCGTCATCGGTGTACTCCTCGGTGGCCGCCGCGTAGGCGCCGACCAGTTCTGCGCGCGGGAAGCCTTGCGGGGTCTGCACCGCGACCAGCTCGGAGCGGTCGACGGTCTCCAGCACCGCGGCATCCTCGTCCACCCGTTTGACGGTGTCGCTGACCGGCAATGCCGGCAGCACGCCGTCTCCGCTGACGGTGACCCGGCGGGCGATCGCGTCGAACTGCGCGCTGGGTGTCAGCGGTCGGGCGGCGTCGTGGACGAGCACGGTTCGCACCGACTCGAACAGTGCGGCGATCCCGGCGCTCACGGACTCCTGCCTGCTTGCCCCGCCGGCAATGACGGTGACATGGTCGGCCGCCGGTCCGGCAACGGATGCCGCCACCTCACGGGCGGCGTCAAGGTGCGAGCTCGGCGCCACCACGATCACCTGAGCCGGCTCGGCCATACCGAACACCCGCTCCAGCGCGTGGGCGAGGATGGTGCGTCCGGCCAGCGGCACGAAGGCCTTCGGTTCCGGGCGGCCGAGGCGCGTACCGCTGCCTGCTGCGACCACGATGACGGCGACGGCAGGCTGAACGGGCATGCTCCGAGGGTACTGCGGCGGGGGCATCCGTTCCGCTCGGAGGATTTCGGCGGCACGATTAAAGCACGAAACCCCTCACGGGGAGGGGTTTCGTTCTTGTGCCTCAGGGCTAGGAGGCGAGAACCTCGTCGAGAACGCTTGACGCCTTCTCCTCGTCGGTCTTCTCTGCGAGCGCGAGCTCGGAGATCAGAATCTGACGGGCCTTGGCGAGCATCCGCTTCTCGCCCGCGGACAAACCGCGGTCCTGATCGCGGCGCCACAGGTCGCGAACGACCTCAGACACCTTGATGACATCACCGGACGCAAGCTTCTCGAGGTTCGCCTTGTAGCGGCGCGACCAGTTGGTCGGTTCCTCGGTGAAGGGAGCACGGAGCACCTCGAACACGCGGTCCAGGCCCTCCTTGCCGATGACATCGCGGACGCCGACCAGGTCGACGTTCTCGGCAGGCACCTCAATAGTCAGGTCACCTTGGGTGACGTTGAGCTTGAGGTATTTCTTCTCCTCGCCCTTGATCATTCGGGTTTTGACCTCAATGATGGTCGCAGCACCGTGGTGGGGATAGACGACAGTCTCGCCGACCTCAAAAAGCATAGGATTGATCCTTCCGCAGACAAAAGATTCTACCACAGGTAACTCTCAGTTAGGGTTACCTAACAAGCCGCAGCGGGACTGCGCTCGATAGGCTTATGTCAAACCGGGTTGATTCTGCCCGTCTATTGCTCTGGAGGTCCCAACAGTGACACACGGTGCCGTCACGAAGCGCTTCATCTCGGCCGCAGCCCTTGCTGGTGCGTTCGCCTTGGGCCTGAGCGGATGTTCCTACGTGACTCCGCAGGCGACGACGGTGGAGTACAGCGCGAGCGATGGGGTCAACGGGACCGTTGGCGACGTGCAGATCAGCAACCTGCTTGCCTTGAGTGAGGATGGCGCGGATGTCGCCCTCGTGGGTCGCCTGATGAACAACGGCGACTCGAACGCTCAGGTGAAGATCGCCTCCGTGGACTTCCCGGAGATCTCGACCACCGTGTCCGTCCCTGAGGGCGAGTACGTCGACCTGGGCGCCGATGAGAGCTTCATCCTCGAGGACATCGACGGCGAGGTCGGTGGCGACCTGCACCTCTTCGTGCAGTACGGCGACAGTGAGCCCACCACACTGAACGTGCCGGTGCTCGACGGTGCCCTTCCGGAGTACGAGCAGTACCTGCCGTAACCGGCGAAACGTTGAAACGGGTGAGGCGCGGAAGCGCCTCACCCGTTCTCGTTAAGCCTCGAAGCGGTAGCCCAGACCGCGGACGGTGACCAGCAGCTTCGGATCCGACGGCGTCTTCTCGATCTTGGATCGGATGCGCTTGATGTGCACATCGAGGGTCTTGGTATCGCCGAAGTAGTCGGCGCCCCACACCCGGTCGATCAGCTGACCGCGGGTAAGCACGCGACCGGCGTTCCGCAGCAGCAGTTCGAGCAGCTCGAATTCCTTGAGCGGCATGGGCGTCTCGCGGCCGCCGACGGACACCGTGTGCCGCTCGACATCCATCCGCACGTCTCCTGCCTCGAGCACGCTGTCGAAAGCGTCCTCGGGTTCGGTGTGCCGGCGGAGCACGGCCCGGATCCGCGCGAGCAACTCGCGGGTCTTGTAGGGCTTGGTGACGTAGTCGTCGGCGCCGAGCTCGAGGCCGACGACGATGTCCACTTCGCTGTCCTTGGCAGTCAGCATGATGATGGGCACGGTCGAGCTCTGGCGGATCTCACGGCAGACCTCGGTGCCGGGCAGCCCCGGCAGCATCAGGTCAAGCAGCACCATGTCGGCGCCGGCCCGTTCGAACTCGGCGAGGGCGGCGGGTCCGTCCGCGGCAACCGTCGTTTCGTATCCCTCTCGCTCCAGCAGGTACTGCAGCGGCTCGCTCAGCGCGGGCTCGTCTTCGACGATGAGGATGCGGGTCATTCTTGGCCTCCCAGGCTTGCTGCGGTGGCATGGGATGCCTCCGGCAGACGGATTGTGAAGGTGGAACCGCGTCCGGGTTGTGACCAGACGCGGATGTCGCCGCCGTGGTTCTGCACGACGTGCTTGACGATCGCGAGTCCCAGTCCGCTGCCGCCGGTGTTGCGGCTGCGGGCGGGGTCAACGCGAAAGAATCGTTCGAAGACGCGGTCGAGTTCGTCTTCGGGGATGCCGATGCCCTGGTCGGTGACGGCAATCTCGACGATGCCATCGGCGACCGAGACGCCGACGCCGACGCGGGAGGAATCCGGCGAGTATTGGATCGCGTTCGAGATGAGGTTGTGCACGGCCATCTCCAGCATCGCCTCGTCGCCGTACACCTGGGTGCCGGCATCACCTCCGCTGATCAGCTGGATCTTGTTCGAGTCCGCGACCACCCTGCTCTGGTCGATCGCCGTCGCAATGACCGTGTCGATGTCGACGATCGCGGGGTGGGTCAGCGCGTCGTTCGCCTGCAGGCGGGACAGCTCGATGATCTCCTGCGTGATCCGGCTCAGCCGATCCGATTCCTTGGTGAGCCGCTTGGCGAATCGGCGAACCTGTTCGGGATCTTCGCTCGCGGATTCGAGCGCTTCGGCAAGCAGGGTGACCGCGCCGATCGGCGTCTTCAGTTCGTGACTGATGTTGGCGACGAAGTCCCGTCGCACCTCTTCAAGCCGGTAGGACTCGGTGCGGTCCTCGGCGAGCAGCAGCACGTACCGGGCGCCCAGCCTGGCGACACGCACGAACAGGTGGATGCTCGCGTCTCCGAACGGGCCGCGCGACAGGTGCAATTCATCGGTGACCGCCTCGCCGCTCCGACGCGCCTTGTCGACCAGTTTCACCAGCTCGGGGTGCACCAGCGACTGGTTCCAGACCAGACCGAACGCCATCGCACCCGGGCTCGCCTTGATCACGTTGTTCGACGGGTCAAGCACAACCCCGGCCGATTCGAGCGCGTCGATCACCTGGTCGACGCCATCCGGCACCGCCGAGGTGACCACGTCGACGGCCTGACGTCCGCGCCGGGCCGAAAGGTAGATCACCAGCATCGAGCCGACGCCGACAATGATGCCGAATGCCAGGGAGAGCGGCACCAGCCACGCGGGATCCATAGCCCTAAGATTAGTGAGATCGGGCGGGCCGCCTTCACCGATCGGCCATTCTGCCGGGGTAGGTTGGTAGTTGTTCAGGCAGACGACACCCGGCGTTAACCTCTGCGCGGCAGTGTTGCCCGCGGTCGGGTTTTACATCGTCATGCCCGTCGGGAAGGGACGAACATGCGCGAGGTTTTCCAGCAAGAACTACGGGAAGTCCAGGACGGGCTCGTCGAGATCGCTTCGCTGGTCGCCGTGGCGATTGAGAACGCCACCCGGGCTTTCAACGAGTCGAACGTGTCGCTGGCCGAGCAGGTCATCGCCGATGACGACCAGATCGACGAGGCGACGCGCGCCCTGGACGAGCTGGCCATCGACATCCTCGCCCGCCAGCAGCCCGTGGCCCGCGACCTCCGCATCGTAGTGAGCGCGCTGCGCATCTCTGCCTCGCTTGAGCGCATGGGCGACATGGCCACCCACATTTCGCAGCTGGCCCGGTACCGCTTCCCCGAGAAGGTTGTTCCGAAGCAGCTGCGAAGCACATTCGCCGAGATGGGTGCCGTCGACGTCCTCCTCGCGAACAAGCTGACCGAACTACTGCGAAACACCGACAACGTCGGCCTCGCCGATGAGATTCGCAACGATGACGACAAGCTCGACAATCTGCACCTGAGCGTCTTCGACTCGATGCTCGGCGAGACCTGGAAGGGCGGCGCAGAAGACACTGTCGACGCGACTCTCGCTTCGCGCTACCACGAGCGCTTCGGCGACCACGCGGTTTCGATCGCCAAGAAGGTCAAGTACCTGGCCACCGGCGACTGGGTTCCCGGCGAGGGCCCAAGCACCCACTGAACTTAACGAAGAAGCGCCCCGCAGTTAATGACTGCGGGGCGCTTCTTGTTTGCTGGGGTTACTTCTTGCCCTGCGCTGCCACGGCCGCGGCACCGGCGGCGGCCGCCTCCGGGTCGAGGTACTCGGCCGGCTTCACCGGCATGAAGTTCTCGTCGAGCTCGTAGACCAGCGGGATGCCGGTGGGGATGTTCAGTTCAGCGATCTCGTCGTCGCTGATGCCATCGAGGTGCTTGACCAGGGCACGCAGCGAGTTGCCGTGCGCGGTGACCAGCACGGTCTTGCCAGCGGCGAGCTCCTTGGTGATGTCCGACTCCCAGTACGGCATCATCCGGTCGATCACCAGCTTGAGGCTCTCGGTGCGAGGCAGGTCGTCGCCGAGGTCGGCGTAGCGCTCGTCGTTCGCCTGGCTGTACTCGTCGCTGTCGTCGAGCACCGGCGGCGGCACGTCGAACGAACGACGCCAGGTCTTGAACTGCTCGGGTCCGTACTGCTCAAGCGTCTGCGCCTTGTCCTTGCCCTGCAGCGCACCGTAGTGGCGCTCGTTCAGCCGCCAGCTGCGCTTCACCGGCAGCCACATCCGGTCGGCTTCCTCGAGTGCGTAGTTCGCGGTCTGGATGGCCCGGCTGAGCACGCTCGTGTATGAGACATCCGGCTTCAGCCCGGACTCGGCCAGCAGCTGCCCGGCACGCTTGGCCTCGACGATGCCCTGCTCACTGAGGCGCACATCCACCCATCCAGTGAAGAGGTTCTTCTGATTCCAGTCGGACTGGCCATGGCGCAACAGGATGAGCGTGTGAGTCATGCCTCCAGCCTATCGAGCGCTGGGTCGCGCCCTCTTCCCCGGGTCGAGCCCTCCCGCTGGTCGAGTCCTCCCGCTGGTCGAGCCTGTCGAGACCCCGAGGCTGCAAAGATGGAAGACATGGTCGAGGGGCGGGTGACCCGGGGGACGACGGGCACGAACCGCCTGCGCCGCGTCGACCGTTGGGTCGCCGCCCTTCCATTGCTGCGCCGCGCGGACCGGCCGCTCGTGGTCGACCTCGGCTACGGGGCGAGCGCGGCGACCACGCTGGAACTGCATCACCGGCTGGTGCGGGTGCGTCCGGATGTCGATGTCCTCGGTTTGGAGATCGATCCTGAGCGGGTCCGGGTGGCCTCAGAGCAGCTTGACCGCTGGCGGGCGCACGTTGCCGCGACCCGGGCGTTGCGCACCCCACGCGGCGGGCACGTGCACCCCGGCAGCGCCCACGCCGGGCGGATCAGGTTCGCGCTGGGCGGCTTCGAGGTGCCCACCCCCGGGAACCGGCAGGCCACCGTCATCCGGGCCTTCAACGTGCTGCGCCAGTACGACGAGCACGAAGTCGCCGCCGCCTGGCAGCGCATGGTTGCCCGGCTGCAGCCCGGCGGGGTGCTCGTCGAAGGAACCTGCAGCGAAATCGGCCGGGTGTCCAGCTGGGTCGCCGTCACCGCCGACGGCCCGCGCGCGCTGACCATCAGCCTGCGGCTCACCGACCTCGAGAAACCGAGCATCGTCGCCGAGCGCCTGCCGAAGGCGCTGATTCACCGGAACGTGCCCGGCGAACGGGTGCACGAGCTGATGAATGCCCTCGACCGGCACTGGCAGTTCAACGCCGGGCTTTCGGTGTACGCGCCATCGCAACGCTGGATCGCCACCGTGAAGGGTCTCCGCGCTGACGGCTGGCCACTGCTCGGCAGCCGGAACCGGTGGCGGCTCGGCGAGGTGACCGTCGCCTGGGAGGCGGTCGCTCCTCTCCCCTGACCGGCGGATGGCGCCAGGGGATGGTCAGACCCCGGGCAACAGGGCCTGAGCGTCGGTGGCGGGCATCCCGGACGCCACCAGCAGGTCGACCAGTAGCGGCCGGAGCATGAGCACGAGCATGGTCTCCGCCATCGAGGACTCCGGCAGAAGCGCGTCTGGATCCAGTTGTTCCGCCACCGTGGAAAGGATGCCGCGGGCGCGGTCCAGCTCGGCGCCGTCTTCGATCGCCGCGGCGAGGCATCCGATCCCCTGCGCGGTCTCTTCCATGAGCGCCCCGAGCTTCGGCCGCGGTTCGCGATCACGCACCAGGAATGTGATCCGCCGCACGATCAGCCGCAGGTGCCGAGCGGTGAGATCAGCGCCGTGGAGCAGCCGCTCCTGCCGCCGCAAAACGGGCAAGTGCCGTCGCAGGAACGGTGAGATGCGCGCGACAGCGACCGCCGAGTCGAGCGACACGGTCCAGTTGTCGACCTGGGCCTGGGTGCGCCGCAACCGTTCCAGTCCGAGCGTGGCCGCCGCCTCGTCAGCGTGCCGCAGCGCGTCGATCGCAGACGAGAGCGCCTCACCGATCGCCGAGTAGAGCAGTCGACCGTCGCGCCGGGCCGCGGATGACGGGTCCCGCGGAATGAGCGCGGTGACGACGATGGCGACGATTCCGCCGACCAGCCCGTCCACGCTGCGCACGTACACGCCGCCCTCAGGCGCGGGCATGATCATCACCATCGCCGATTGCACGGCGGCCGCCACCACGAACGTGTTGCTCGTGGAGGCGAACCGGGCGATCACGAGGGTGGCGCCGAGTGCCACTGTCAGCTGCCAGGCACCGGTTCCGGCAAGTATCCAGAGGGTCTCGCTCAAAGTGATGCCGACGAGCATTCCGGCGGCCTGCTCGATGATCTGCCGCGGACGCGCGTCTCGTGTCAGGCCGAGCGACGACACGACAACGGTCACCGCAAGCACGGGCGACTCGTGACCGAGCAGGTAGTACGCCAGAAGGTAACTGAGCAGCGCGGCCACCACGATCTGCACGATCGCCGGCGTCGAAGTCCACACACGGCTGAACGCGTGGCGCACGGCGACCCGATAACGGACGCCCCGTTCCAGCCGAGCGAGCGCGTCGGCGTTTCGCTGGCCGCTCACCGCCGGGTCACCGTTGCGGGCGAGTGACGGCTCCCAGCCGAGGCAACCGCGGCACGTTCGCCTCGGCACCGGCGCTGGGTGGCACGATGACTTCCTGTGCGGCGGCGACGTCGAGCTCGCTGGTGCGCGCGGTCAGCGGATGCGCCGGGTCGACCATGCGCTTGATGACCGCAAGCGCGATCGGCCCCAGCTCGTGGTGCATGCCCACGCTGGTGATATGTCCGACCAGCTTGTCGCCGTCGAGCACGTCGTTGCCCGGCTCGGGCAGTACCGCGTCGGTGCCGTCGAGATGCAGCATCACCAGCCGGCGCGGCGGGTGGCCGAGGTTGTGCACCTTGGCGACAGTCTCCTGACCCCGGTAGCAGCCCTTGTTCAGGTGCACGGCGCTGCGCAGCCAGTCCAGCTCGTGCGGGATGGTCTTCTCGTCGACCTCGGTGGCAAAGCGCGGCCGCCAGGCGGCGATCCGCAATGCCTCAAGCGCGAGGGTGCCCGCAACGGGCAAGCCGGTCAGCGAACCGAGTTCCGACCGCGAGACGAGGATTTCGCGGTAGGTCCATTCGGCTGCCGGGTGCTCGGCCGCGGTCGCGTACTGGTGGCCGCCGGCAACAACCTGCCGCCACGGGTCGACCCATTCCAGCGGCACGCCGTTGGGCGCGGCCGCGGTGACCAGCCCCTCGCCGAGGGTGCCGATCGTCGCGTACTCGGCGGTGCGGTCCTCGATCTCGACACGCAACATGAACCGCATGGACAGCAGGAACGCTTCCAGGGCGGATGCCTCGTCGATGAGCAGCCAGGTGCTGACGCCGTCGTCAAGCACGCGGGCGGCATGCTCGAGCCGTCCGGTGACGCCGAGCACGAGCGTCTCGGCACCCTCGCCAGGCTGGAGCGCGCCCAGTTCCTGTGAGGTGATCGAGTTCAACCAGCTCAGGCGGTCCGGTCCGGTGACCGTCAGCACCGCCCGGTCGGAGAGGTCGACGATGGCCCGGCCGGCCGCGAGGGCACGTTGCTCGCCGATCGGGTTGCCGTAGTGCTGCGGCACCGTCTCGCCGACGGCACCGGGCAGGGACAGGAATTCAGTCGACACGGGCGAGCCTCGCAGACGCGTGGGTACGCAGATCCTGGCCGAGCGCGGCGATATCCCAGGCCCAGAGCAGGTGCCCCTCGACCAGCCCGTACAACCGGGTCGCCGCGGTGTACTCCTTCGCGCTCGCGGAGCGCATCACCGCGTCGGTGGCCAGGTCGATCCGCGGACCGTTCACCTCACCGAGATACAACTCGCTGATGCCATCCGGATGCACCAGGCTGACCTCAATTTCGAACCCACCGCGCGTGGTGCGCAGGGTTTCGACATCGTCAGCCGTCTCGAACGGCCGATCCGCACCCGCCGGAAGCATCGCCGGCCCCGGGTCGCCGTCCGCAGCCGGTCGGCTCAACCGCCAGTAGCCGGTCTCGGTGGCGAGCGGCGTCAGCGCGGTGTCGAGCAGCCAGGTGTACGACGTGTAGTTGAGATTCGGCAGCCCGTCCTGGCTGAACGACAGCCGCTGCCCGAACTCGTGGGTGACGGTTCCTTCACCGACCCGGTAGTTCACGACGCCGGTGCCTTCCCATACCCCGATCAACCATGACAGGGGCGCGAGCTCAGCCGGCAGGCTGGCGTCGAGGTCGAACACGGCTTAGCGCTGCCCCCGGTAGAGGTTCCAGACCACCACGCCAGCGGTGAAGGCAATGGCGAGGCTTGCGAGGACCAGCAGTCCGATGAAGAAGATTTCAAGGGCGAGAAGCATGGTTTTATCCTATGCCCGCCATCACGGCGAAGACGGCCGTCGCCACGGCGAGCAGGATCACTGATCCGCCGACGCTCAGCATCACGCGGGTGACCAGTCCGTCCTTCTCCTGTAGCGCGAGCTGCAGCGCGAAGGTGATGAGGGTCGCGGCGCCGAGCACGACGCCGAGCCAGGCGAGCCGGTCCGCGGCCGGCACGAGGAAGCCGACGAGGATGATGGCGGCGACAACACCGACCCAAACGGGAATAATGCTCAAGGGCCGCCAGGTCATGTGGACATGCTACTAACGCCGGCGCAGTTAGACTGCGAGACAGCATCTTGGAGGAACTGTGGCGCAGTTGCTGATCCTGACCTCTGCGGTGGACATCGAAGTTCTTCCCGCGCTGGGGTTGTTAAGCCACCAGGTGCGCCAGATCTCGGCGCAGCCTGCGGCCCTCGTCAACGCGCCCTCGGCCGACATCGTCATGATCGACGCCCGCCGCGATCTTGCTCAGGCGAAGTCCCTCGCGAAGATCCTGACCACCACCGGGCTCGCGACCCCGCTCATCATCATCCTCACCGAGGGTGGCCTAACCGCGATCAGTGCGGACTGGGGCGTCGATGACGTGCTGCTCGACACCGCAGGGCCGGCGGAAGTTGACGCCCGCATCCGGCTGGCGCTCGGCCGGATGACCGAACGGGCCTCGCAGTCGAAGATCCAGGCATCCGGTGTCGTCATCGACGAGGCCAACTACTCGGCCAAGGTGAAGGGTCGCGCGCTCGACCTCACCTTCAAGGAGTTCGAGCTGCTGCGTTTCCTCGCCTCGCACCCGTCGCGGGTGTTCACCCGAGAGCAGCTGCTCAGCGAGGTCTGGGGCTACGACTACTTCGGCGGCACCCGCACGGTTGACGTGCACGTGCGCCGGCTGCGCGCCAAGCTCGGTGACCTCGAGTCGGTGATCGGCACCGTGCGCAACGTGGGTTACCGCTTCACCGTGAACGAGGAGGACAGTGACCGCCAGGCTCAGCAGGTCAACTAGGGACCGGGCGGATGCCGCCACCGACGCCGCCCTCACGGCGCTGATCGATGCCGCGGTCGCCATCGACGGGCAGCCGCCATTCAACGAGGCCAGCCTGCTCGAGAAGACCGAGGTGGTGTTCTTCGAGCGGGGCGGCACCCTCGTCGGGGCGGCGATGACGGGCGCCGAGGTCGAATTCGTGGTGCACCCGGAGCAGCGCCGCCGCGGCTACGGTGACGAGATGCTGCGTGCGCTGCTGGTTCCTGGGTTCACCGCCTGGGCGCACGGCGATCACCCTGGGGCGCGGGTGCTGGCCGAACGGCATGGGCTCGAGCGGGTGCGCACGTTGCTGCAGTTGCGAGTGGGTCTCGACCAGCAGCCTCCGCTCGTCGAACCTGTCGAGACCGAGCCTGCCGAGACCTCGGCGCAGGGTCTCGGCAAGATCGACCAACGGATCCGGATCGACACGTTCCGGCCCGGTCACGACGACGAGGAGTGGGTAGCGCTGAACGCCCGCGCGTTCGCCAGTCACCCCGAGCAGGGTCGCATCACGATCGAGAGCCTGCAGCCGCGCATCGCCGAGAACCCCGCCGAGCATTTCCTTGTCGGCCGCGACGCGCAGGGCCGGATGGTCGGCTACTGCTGGTTGAAGATCGACGGTGAGCTGGGCGAGATCTACGTGCTCGGTGTCGACCCCGACCGCGCAGGTCAGGGCATCGGACGGGTGTTGCTGAAGGCGGGGCTCGCGCATCTAAAGGCCCTCGGCATCCGCGAATCCAATCTCTATGTCGAGGCCGACAACGAGGCGGCGCTGCGGCTGTATCGCGGCTTCGGGTACTCCGAGTACACCGTCGACGTTCTCTACGCCACCCCGCGTTAAGACGGCGGTGACAAGATAGGTGAATGGATCGCGGCACCTTTCTTCCTGACTCATCCGTCGCTACCGACAGGCTCGACGACGACTATGACGAAGCGGCCTACCCCGAGGACACGACTCTTCCGGCCGACCGGTTCCTGGACCGCGAACTGAGCTGGCTCGCCTTCAACCAGCGCGTGCTCGAACTCGCCGAAGACCCGCGGGTTCCGCTGCTGGAGCGGGCGAACTTCCTCGCGATCTTCGCGAGCAACCTGGACGAGTTCTTCATGGTGCGGGTCGCCGGACTGAAGCGCCGCATTGCGACCGGCATCGCCGTGCCGACCAACATCGGCACCTCACCGACGCAGGTGCTCACCGACATCGGCCGCAAGGCGCACGAGCTGCAGGAGCGCCATGCCGTCGCGTTCGCGACCATGGTCAAGCCCGCCCTGGACGAAGCCGGCATCCACGTCGAGACCTGGGCCGATCTGGACGAGGCCGATCGGGTCAGCCTGGACACCACATTCTCTGAGCGCATCTTCCCGGTGCTGATGCCGCTCGCGGTCGACCCGGCCCACCCCTTTCCGTACATCTCCGGCCTGAGCCTCAACCTGTCGATCCGGGTGCGCAATCCGAAGACCAATCGCGTCGAATTCGCGCGCCTCAAGGTGCCGCAGATGTTCCCGCGGTTCATCCGGCTGCCCGACGACAAGAGTGGCCGGCTGCGGTTCATCCCGATCGAGGACCTGATCGCCAACCACCTGTCGGAACTGTTCCCGGGCATGGAGATCCTCGAACACCACGAGTTCCGCGTCACCCGCAACGAGGACCTCGAGGTGGAAGAGGACGAGTCGGAGAACCTCATCCAGGCGCTGGAGAAGGAGCTCCTGCGGCGCCGGTTCGGCCCGCCGGTGCGGCTCGAGATCACCGAGGACATGGATGACGTGACCCTGCGCCTGCTCATGCAGGAGCTCGACATCACCGAAGAAGAGGTCTACCGCCTGCCGGCTCCGCTCGATCTCGCCGGGCTGTTCGAAACGGGCAAGATCGACCGCCCGGAACTGAAGTACGCGAAGCATGTGCCGTCGACTCCCCTGCAACTGCAGTCGAAGGAGCCGTCAACGCCGCCCGACCTGTTCACCGCCATCGCCCGGCATGACGTGCTCGTGCACCACCCGTATGAGTCATTCGCCACCAGCGTGCAGGCCTTCCTCGAGCAGGCTGCCCATGACCCGAACGTGCTCGCCATCAAGCAGACCCTGTACCGCACGAGCGGTGACAGTCCGATCGTTGAGGCGCTGATCGATGCGGCCGAGGCCGGCAAGTCCGTGCTGGCTCTCGTCGAGGTGAAAGCACGCTTCGATGAGCAGGCGAACATCACCTGGGCGCGCAAACTGGAGAAGGCCGGCGTGCATGTGGTCTATGGCTTGGTCGGATTAAAGACGCATTGCAAGCTCGCGCAGGTGGTTCGCCAGGAGAAGAACGGCAAGCTCAAGCACTACAGCCACATCGGCACCGGCAACTACAACCCGAAGACCAGCCGGATCTACGAGGACCTCGGCCTGTTCACCGCCGACGATGAGGTCGGCAAGGACCTCACCCGCCTGTTCAACGAACTCTCCGGGTACGCCATCGAGAAGAAGTTCAAGCGGCTGCTGGTCGCTCCGCTGCACCTGCGGAAGGGCCTGCTCAAGCGCATTCGCGCCGAGGAGCAGAACGCGCGCGCCGGTAAACCGTCCGGCATCCGGATCAAGGTCAACTCGATGGTCGACGAGGCGATCATGGACGCGCTGTACCGGGCCAGCAACGCCGGCGTCCCGATCGACATCTGGGTGCGGGGCATCTGCGGCCTGAAGCCTGGCCAGCCCGGGCTCAGCGAGAACATTCGCGTGCGCTCGATCCTTGGCCGCTACCTGGAGCACTCGCGCATCTTCTCGTTCGTGAATGACGGTGACCCGCAGGTCTACATCGGCAGTGCCGACATGATGCACCGCAACCTCGACCGACGCGTTGAGGCGCTCGTGCGACTCGCGGCGCCTGAACACCTGTCCCAGATCTCCGAGCAGTTCGACCTCGCCATGGCGGACACCACATCGTCCTGGCGGCTGCAGACGGATGGCACCTGGGTCCGGCGTCACCTGTCCGATGACGGCACTAGCCTCGTGCACATGCATGACGAGATGATGCGGCGGATCAGTTCGCGCCGCCGACCGGGAGTCCGTCGGTGAGTTCGGTCACCCCGTCGGCGCAGCCACCAGTGCTCGCCGCCGGTGCAGTGTGCTGGAAAATCATCAACGGCAAGGTGAAGGTGCTGCTCGTGCGCCGCACCCAGCACAAGGATGTCTCGCTCCCCAAGGGAAAGCTCGACCCGGGCGAGACGCTTCCACAGTGCGCCGTGCGCGAGATCGCCGAAGAGACCGGGCTGTCCATCGCCCTCGGCGCACCGCTCGGCAAGGTCGAATACATCATGCCGAACGGACGGTTGAAGATCGTCCACTACTGGCAGGCCGAGGTCGAACAACTCGCGATCGCCAACTCGACCTTCGTCTCGAACGATGAGATCGAGGCGCTCGAGTGGGTCTCACTCAAGCGCGCCCGGAGCATCCTCAGCTACCAGCACGACATCGAACTCCTCGACCGCTTCGCTGATCGCCTCGAGCACGGCCGAGCACGCACCTTCGCGATCATCGCGGTTCGGCACGGCAAGGCGGCGCCCACGAGCACCTGGGAGGGCCCGGATGCCGAGCGCCCACTGCTTCCGCGCGGACGCGAGCAGGCCCAGAGCATCGCGGCGGGAATTGCCGCCTACCGGCCCACCAAGCTCATCACCTCGACCGCTACCCGATGCGTCGAGACATTCGAGCCGATTGAGCGCCTCACTGGCGCACCGGTCAAGCAGACCGACGCGATCAGCCAGGACGCCTACCAAAACGGACGGGACTCCGTCGCGAAGATCGTGCGCAAGCGCATCGGGCACCAACGGACTGTTGCCTTCTGCAGCCACGGCCCCGTGCTGCCCGATCTGATCGGTGAGATCGCCGAACTCACCGGCACACCGATCGACCAGGACCTGCGCCGGGCGGCCTCCCTGGCTACCGGCGAGTTCAGCGTGCTGCACGTTGCCATGGAGCATCCGGAAGGCGGGCTCGTGGCCGTCGAAACCCACGGACCCGCCGTCTAGACTGTGCCGCATGCGCGGCGGAACCTTCACGCCGGGATACTTGGGCGAACGCTCCAACAAGGGTCGATTGCGCACCAAGCGATTTCGATGCCGATCCGTTATCTGGCCGCAGAAGGCCCGTAACGACGGGCGTCCTCACCCACCGTTCGCGTTCTGTTTACCATCCGTTCACCGTTTGGGCTGACGCTGGTTAACCGGTGTTCCTAGCGTCTAATGCGGGTCGGCACCGACCCACAACCTGAACATCACATTCCTGGAAGGAACTCTGTGAACATCAAGCGTTACGGCAGCATCGCTGCCATTGCTGTCGCAGGCACCATGCTGCTCGCCTCGTGTGCAGCCAACGAAGGCAACGCCAACGGCGACGCCAACGCCCCCGAGTCGACCCTCTCGGGCACCATCGTCGGCGGCGGCGCTTCGTCGCAGCAGGCCGCTCAGGAGGCCTGGGTTGCCGGCTTCCAGACCGCCAACCCCGACGTGACCGTCGAGTACGACCCGACCGGCTCCGGCACCGGCCGCGACAACTTCATCGCTGGTTCGAACTGGTTCACCGGTTCCGACCGTGCGTTCAAGGACGAGGAGCTGGCCGAGGACAACTTCGCCGGCTGCGTCCCGGGCACCCCGCTGGTCGAGGTCCCCGCCTACATCTCCCCGATCGCGATCATCTTCAACATCGAGGGCGTTGACACCCTGAACCTCGACGCGCCGACCATCGCGAAGATCTTCAAGGGCGAAATCACCAACTGGAGCGACGAGGCCATCGTCTCCCAGAACCCCGACGCTGAGCTGCCGAGCCTGGCGATCACCGCCGTGCACCGCTCCGACGAGTCCGGCACCACCGAGAACTTCGTCGAGTACCTGTCGGCCGTGACCCCCGAGGTCTGGGACGCCGAGGTTTCCGGCGACTGGGCTTACCCGGGTGGCGAGGCTGCTCAGGGCACCTCCGGTGTCGTTGACACCGTCACGAACGGCAACGGCACCATCGGTTACGCCGACGCTTCGCGCGCCGGTGACCTGGGCACCGTCGCGGTCAAGGTTGGCGACGAGTACGTCCCGTACTCCGCCGAGGCTGCTGCCGCCATCGTCGACGCTTCGCCGATCGTCGAAGGCCGCGAGTCCACCGACCTCGCCATCGAGCTCGACCGCAGCTCGACCGAGTCCGGCGTGTACCCGATCGTTCTGGTCAGCTACCTGATCGCCTGCTCCGAGTACGCCGAGACCGAGCGTGCCGAGCTGGTTCAGGCTTACCTGGACTACGTCATCAGCGACGAGGGCCAGCAGGTTGCCGCTGAGGCTGCCGGCATCGCCCCGATCTCGGACAGCCTGTTCGAGAAGGCTTCGGCCGCGGTCGCTTCGATCAAGTAACACCACTCACCGGTCTGCCCGGTGCCGCCTCACGCGGTTGTGTGAGGATAAGGCACCGGGCAGACTTGAGGTTGGGACGTCGGTCTCAGCCGCTTCGTACACCCGCCTTCGATCTACCTCATAGGGGCACCCGCGCAGATGACGTCACCAACGGCCACCACCAGTACCCGGGTGAAGGCAAAGCAACGACCCGGTGACAGCATCTTCTCCAGCAGCACCTATATCGCTGGCAGCCTGATTCTCGCGATTCTCGCGGCTGTTGCCGGCTTCCTGGTCTACGAAAGCATCCCGGCTTTCACCACGGACCCCGAGGACATCGACATCCTCGCCGGCGAGCCGTTCTGGTCCTATGTGGCCCCGCTCGTCTTCGGCACCGTCTGGGCTGCCGCCCTCGCCCTGCTGATGGCCGTACCGATCTCCATCGGCATCGCACTCTTCATCTCGCACTATGCGCCGCGCCGCCTGGCGCAGGGTCTCGGCTACATCGTCGACCTGCTCGCCGCGGTCCCCTCGGTCGTCTTCGGCCTCTGGGGCGGCGGCGTTCTCGCGCCAGCCATCCAGCCGTTCTACACCTGGCTGACCGAGAACCTCGGTTGGATCCCACTCTTCGCTCCGCCTGCCTCCGGCACCGGACGCACCATCCTCACCGCTGCGATCGTGCTGGCCGTCATGGTGCTGCCGATCATCACCGCGCTGTGCCGCGAGGTCTTCCTGCAGACCCCGGTGCTGCACGAAGAGGCCGCGCTCGCGCTCGGCGCCACCCGCTGGGAGATGATCCGCACCGCGGTGCTGCCGTTCGGCCGTCCCGGAATCGTTTCGGCGTCGCTGCTCGGCCTTGGCCGTGCGCTGGGCGAGACCATGGCCGTCGCGATGGTGCTGTCCGCCTCCGGTGGCATCACGTTCGCGCTGCTCACGCCGGCGAACCCCGGCACCATCGCCGCGAACATTGCGCTGCGGTTCCCTGAAGCATTCGGGGCCAACACCAACCTGCTGATCGCCACCGGCCTGATCCTGTTCGCCATCACCCTGGCCGTGAACTCGATCGCCCGCTGGATCCTCAGCCGCCGCAAAGCTTTCTCGGGAGCCAACTGATGAGCACCACCGTTACCGCTCCCGCCAACATCTACTCCTCGGGCAGCCTGTCGAAGTCGGCCGTCTGGGCGATCCTTGCCGTCTCCCTGCTGATCTCCGGCGTTGCGTTCTGGCTGATCCAGCTGGGAGCGGATGCCGAGGACTACAACATCGTCGGCGCCCTGGTCGTCGGCGCGATCCTGTACGGCGTCGCGATCTACGTGATCTCGAGGCTCGTGGAGGGCAGCCGTAAGGCCAAGGACCGTTTGATCACGGCGCTCGTCTCGACCGCGTTCCTGGTCGCCCTGCTGCCGCTGATCTCGCTGCTCTTCACTGTTTTGGTCAACGGCCTCGCCCGTTTCGACGTTGAGTTCTTCACCTACTCGATGCGAAACGTCGTCGGCGCGGGCGGCGGCGCGGTGCACGCCATCGTCGGCACCGTGCTGATGACGCTGACTGCCACCCTGATCTCGGTGCCGATCGGCCTGCTGACCTCGATCTACCTCGTCGAGTACGGTCGCGGAACGCTCGCCCGTGCGATCACCTTCTTCGTCGACGTGATGACCGGTATCCCCTCGATCGTTGCCGGCCTGTTCGCGTACTCGGTGTTCGCGATCATCCTGGGCCCGGGCGCGCGACTCGGCATCATCGGTGCCGTTGCCCTGTCGGTGCTGATGATCCCCGTTGTGGTGCGTTCCTCGGAGGACATGCTCCGGCTCGTGCCGAACGAATTGCGTGAAGCATCGTATGCGCTCGGTGTGCCGAAGTGGCTCACCATCGTCAAGATCGTGCTTCCGACATCCATCGCCGGTATCACCACGGGCGTCATGCTCGCGATTTCGCGCGTGATCGGTGAGACCGCTCCCCTGCTGGTCGCGGCTGGATTCACGAACAACCTGAACTACAACCTGCTGGAAGGCCGCATGCAGAGCCTCCCGGTCATGGTCTACAACCAGTACGTGAGCCAGGGCACGGATGCGCAGGCCTACCTCGACCGTGCGTGGGCCGGTGCGCTCACGCTCATCCTCATCGTGATGGCGCTCAACCTGCTTGCGCGCCTCATCGCCAGGTACTTCGCCCCCAAAACGGGCCGCTAGGAGTTAAGGAAACCCGTGTCAAAACGAATTGAAGTCAACGACCTTGACGTGTACTACAGCAAGTTCAAGGCCGTCGAGGGCGTCACCCTCAACATCGAGCCGCGCAGCGTCACCGCGTTCATCGGGCCGTCGGGTTGTGGCAAGTCCACCTTCCTGCGCACCCTGAACCGCATGCACGAAGTCATTCCGGGTGCCTATGTCGACGGCGAGGTGCTGATCGACGGCAACAACCTGTACGACCAGGGCGTGGACCCTGTGCTGGTTCGCCGCCAGGTGGGCATGGTCTTCCAGCGGCCGAACCCGTTCCCGACGATGTCGATCCGCGACAACGTGCTCGCCGGGGTCAAGCTCAACAACCGCCGCATCTCGAAGTCGGACTCGGACGACCTGGTCGAGAAGTCACTGCGCGGCGCGAACCTCTGGAACGAGGTCAAGGACCGCCTCGACAAGCCGGGCTCCGGCATTTCCGGTGGTCAGCAGCAGCGTCTCTGCATCGCCCGTGCGATCGCCGTTCAGCCCGAGGTCATCCTGATGGACGAGCCATGCTCGGCGCTCGACCCGATCTCGACCCTGGCGATTGAGGACCTCATCGAGGACCTGAAGAAGGACTACACGATCGTCATCGTCACTCACAACATGCAGCAGGCTTCGCGTGTGTCCGACAAGACGGCGTTCTTCAACATCGCCGGCACCGGCAAGCCCGGCAAGCTCATCGAGTACGACGTCACCGCGAAGATGTTCTCGAACCCCGCCGTGCAGGCCACCGAGGACTACGTCTCCGGCAAGTTCGGATAGTCGGTCCGCTGGTCGAGGCGTCCGCTGGTCGAGCCTGCCGAGACCCCGCAGACAACAGCCCCTGGGAGAACACTCCCGGGGGCTGTTCTCATTGAACCCTAGGCGCCGGGCGCCCGATATGACGGAGTCTTGCTCGCCGCCGCGTCGATGTCTTCAGGAGTCATCAGCGGCGTGAGGTGCACCGACACCGCCCCGGTCGAGTTGATCATCAGCGAGAGAGCCGCGGCGCTGGCCTGGTCGGGGATGTCCATCACGCCGAGGACGTCGATCTCACCGAAGGCGTAATAGATGCACTCCAGTGATCCCCCGACCGAGTTCAGCGCTTCCACGACAGCGTCGCGGCGCTTGGATCCGCCCTCCTGCAGCAGTCCTCTGATTCCCTGACCGACGTAGTTTCCCTGGAAAAAGTACTTGGTCATGACGCCTTCCCGTTTCTCTCGGTCCAGAGCGCGAATCCGGGCCGGGCGAGACATCCGCCCTGGGAGCGTGTCTGGAGTATGTCCCCGGCAGGGGCTGTGGCCGAGTCTAGGCGGGGCCTGTCGAGGCGCTCGGGGTCCGGCAGGAAATAGTCCGGAAAGTATTAGTGCCCGGCCGCAGAACGCCTCTCGGCGCGAGGCCGCTCGTAGCGGCTAAAGATGGAGCCCGGGGTTACTGCGGCCGAGCGCATCCGAGTTTACGGAACACGTCGAAGCGACGCCAATCAACTCAGGGCATACGGAGGTTGGCTGCTTTTACGGCGCGCCTCCATCAGGGATGTCGCAACGGCTGCAGCCCGTGCTACTCGAGGGACCCGTTGCGCCACAGCCGCGCGCAGGAGGTCAACTCCTGCGCGGTGGTCGACAGGCGCAAGGCACGCGTGGTGAGCTCGCTTGCTCGCTCCGGATTAGCGCCTTCCTGGTCATCCGCGATGCTTGTTGCTCCGGCGCCCATCACACGGCAGAACGCGGCCGCCCGGTCGAGGGCGACGCCGAAGTCGCCGCGGTAGACGCCGCGCAGGATCTCGTCGGCCAGGGCGAGGATCTCGGCCGGTCCGGTTGGGATGACGGCACCGGCGACCGCCGCGTCGATGGTGCCCAACACCTCGGCGCCCCGTTGGAACAGCGTGCTCGTGCCCGCGGCGTCCTGTCGCACGACCGCGCGGATCAGGTAGATCCGCCACAGCGCACCGGGCAGGCTGGTCGCGCTGGTGCGCGCCCAGAGTTCAGCGAGGGAGTCGACGCCGTGCTGGTCGGTGAACGCCACGAGCCGGTCGACGATCGCGGAGTCATCCGTTTCCCGTCCGCGATCAATGAGCGCGCGGGCGGAATCATGGGCGACGCGAAGGATCTCGGCAGGGTCTTCCCCGCCTTGGTAGGCCTCGAACCGTTCGCCCGGGAACCGGGTCGGTCGGTGGAACTCGTCGCTCACCCACCCAGCCTAAGCGTGTCTCGCAGCGCTTGCGCAGGCTGTAGATTTGAAGCGTAGGGCCTGTAGCTCAGTTGGCAGAGCATCGGACTTTTAATCCGCGGGTCGTGGGTTCGAGCCCCACCGGGCCCACCTTTCTTGGGGATCAAGGGGGATCGACTGACGTGCACGCACTCGACCTGCAACGGATCTACCTGGACTTGACCACCCCTCATGTCGCGGATGCGCTCCTGCGTCTGGGCATTCCGGTCCGGCAGGCTCCCGCAGGCGTCCGGCCGCTCTGGGAGAACACGCACATCGTCGGCCGCGCACGCCCGGCCCGCCACTCCGGCAGCGTCGATGTGTTCCTCGAGGCCATCGAATCCGCCGAGGTCGGCGACATCCTCGTGATCGACAACGCCGGCCGGGACGACGAGGCGTGCGTCGGCGATCTGGTGACTTTTGAGACGCAGCGCGCCGGTCTTGCCGGCATCGTGATCTGGGGACTGCACCGAGACTCCGCGGAGTTGCGAGACATCCGGTTGCCGGTGTTCAGCCAGGGCACTCTGCCTGCCGGTCCGCAGCGACTCGACCCCGGCCCGCCTGATGCGCTGAGCGCCGCGCAGGTCGGGTCGCATGTCGTCACGCGAGAGGACTTCGTGATCGGTGATGATGACGGTGTGCTGTTCCTCCCCGTTGATCGCGCCACGGCGATCGCTGAGGTGGCGGCAGCGATTCGCGACACCGAGCGGCACCAGGCAGCCCAGATGAGTCGCGGCATCAGCTTGCGCGAGCAGGTCCGGTTCACCGCCTACCTCGACGCCCGCGAACGCGACGGGATCACCTTCCGCCAGCATCTTCGGTCCATCGGCGGCGTGATTGAGGAGTGAGCCGCAGCGGGACGAATGCGCCAGCTCGCCGAGCCTGAAGCGCTGGCGCTAGCGCTGGCACACCCTGCGGAGTAGCCTCACCGGCATGATGGTGTTGGTGATCGTTCTGCTCGTCTTGTGGGCGGTGCTCACCGTCGTGGGCTTTGCGATCGAGGGGCTCGCCTGGCTCGGGGTGGTGGGAATCATTCTGATAATCGGGACCGCGGTCGTCGCTTTCCTGCGGCGCTCGACCCTGAAACGTCAACGAGGCACCGGCGTCTGAGGGAAGCGTCGTAGCGATGCGGGAGTGAGCGTCGCCCCCGTTTCGGGTGCGGCGCTTATCTTTGTCCGGCTACCGCGCCTGTGCGTTCTTAGCCATCACGTCCTGATGCGCGAGCCGGCGGAGCGCTGCCAAGACCGGCTCGTACAGGGCGGTGCCCAACACGGCGTACTGGATCGGGTTATCGGCCGGAAGCTGCGCGATGTCATAGTCGGCGATGCCATGGAGCTGTTCGGCGTACACCTCGAGCCGGTCCGGGCTCAGCGGAAGGCCCGCCGATTCCGCGGCAGCCAGGGCTCGCTCGAGCTGCGCGACCGCGGCATACCGGGGGTCGTAGAACCAGCCGACACGTTCGATCGCCGCACGAGCGCGCGGATAGTCGTCGAGTTCGGGCGCCTGCGGCGGCAGTTCCCCGATCGCCCTGCCGAGGGTCTCGAACAGGTCATCGGTCGGCTGCTCGATCAGTTTGAGGATGAGGCGGGTGGATGCCACAGAGACGCCGACGACATCGGTCAGCGCCCGAATCAGGCCGATGCGCCGCGCATGCTCCTTGCCATAGCTGGCCTGCGTCGCGCTCGTCGAGGCGCCCGGCTGCAGCAGCCCCTCGCGCAGGTAGTACTTGATAGTCGCAATCGGAACCCCGGTGAGCGTCGACAATTCTGAGATCCGCATCATTCTCCTTGCGTTGGATAGTCGCGCTATCCATACTAGATACTATGACTATCCAAGCTAGCTCACTCCTGTTGATCGGCATCCTTCTGCTCGCGCTGGTCACAGTCGAATCAGGCGGATACTTCCTCACCCGAGTCGTGCGCGGACATGTCGAGGCCAATCTGCTGCAGCGCAATTTCTTCCGCGCCGGCCACGCGCACGCGGCGGTGCTGCTGGTTCTGAGTGTCGCGATCCTCGCCGTGATCGACTATGCGCCGCTCGCCGACGGCTGGCTGTGGGCTGCCCGCTCGCTGGTTCCGATCGCCGCGATCCTGATGCCGGCCGGATTCTTCCTGAGCGTGCTCGGCAAGGACCCGGAGAAACCGAACGGACTCATCGCGCTGCTCTGGGTCGGCGTGGCCTCGCTCACGGTCGGTCTCATCATCGCGGGCGTCGGACTGGTCCTGGCCGGCGTCAACGGCTGAGCCTCAGATCGCGGAGTACATCGAGTAACCGAACGACGCCGCTATCCCCACTGAGGCGACCGCGGTGGGTTGGCCGGACTAGTCCCCACACGGCGAGCAAGGCCCGGATAGCTCACAACGAAGCCCTGAGGGTCGAACTCGAGGTCGGCGGTGAACGTGTCGCTCGAGTAGCGCACAATTGCCGACCCATGCGGTTCTACCCGGACGGTGTCGTACCGCTGCCGCGAGCGGGTCACCGCCAACGACGGCACACTTACCCATGCCATCTGGAACTCGACCGACCCCGGCTCGCGGTTCAACCTCTCCCGCAGCACCGGCATGGTGTTCGTCAGCGGCGACAGTCCGAGGTCGCAGTCGAGGGCGTCGGCGAGCGCCGCCATGTCCCCGCCGGGCGGTGGCATCGGGATGCCTGGACCGTCGTGCGTCTCGGTCGCCTGCGACCACTCCCCCGACGGATGCCGGCTGAGCGTGAGCCGGCGGCGCCAGCCGGTGCCATGGACCGTGACCTCCAGCAGTCCGGTGACGAAATCCGGATCGGTTTGCAGGGTGTAGTCCAGCCGGTACGGCACCGGGTCGAGGCCGATTTGGGTTCCGGATGCCACCAGCCCCGAGGCATCCAGCTGCACTGTCGCCGCCTCGGTTAGCCAGTCATCGGTCCCTGCCCAGATGAGCAGCCTCGGCTCAGCCATCTCCGCTCATCGCAGCGGCACGGTGACGTCGGCGCCGCCCTCCTGGGTGAGCCGCTGACGCACCTGGACGACAGCGGGTTCCTCGATGAAGCCTCCGGCGAAGAGCGCCTCGCCCTTGCGGAAGCGGGGCGATCGTTCCAGCAGTCCCGGCGGGATGAACCCGAAGGTGGACCCCAACTGAGCGAGATCGGCCGGCGAGGTCATCTTCATCAGGGCGACGTTGTCGCACTGCGAGATGATGCTGGAGTGCACCCGCGACGGACGCTGCGTGGACAGCAGCAGCCACAGCCCGTACTTGCGGCCTTCGGCGGCGATGCGCACCAGCTGCTCGCGCACGGCGCGTCCGAGCGGAGTGTCCAGGTCGGGTGAGCTCAGGTTGTGTGCCTCCTCGATGACCAGCAGGACCGGCTTCCGCTCCTCCCGGCGCAGCCAGAGATGCTCGAGCACCGCCAGCGCGACGACCAACGGCTCTTCGCTGAACTGGAATCCGCCGAGGTCGAGCACCGTGGCATCCGGGCGCTCGTCCACGACATCCGTGACCGCCTTCTTGCCTCTGGCCCACACCTGCCATTCCATGGCGCCCAGATTCTCGATGCGCTCGGCGAGCAGGCGGTGCTCGCCCTCATTCGAGTTGAACAAAGCGGAGAGCAACTCGTCGGGACTGTGCGTGCTGAACAGTTGCTCCAGGCGCAGCATGCTGTTGTACTCCGTCCGGTCGTTCAACGGATCCAGGCGCAACATTGCAGCCTTGGAAGCCAGCGACATGTCGGTGAACCGCACCCGCAACGTGCCGTCGGGATCCGGCCGCAAGACGCGGATGTCGCGGTCTCGAATGGCCTCGTCGCCCGCCGTGGGCGCCGGTTCGCCGAGCCGAACGAAGTCGCCGTTCGGATCGAAGACGACGATCGGCAGCTGGGTTGCGGACAGCAGCTGCTCCAGCACGACACCCAGCGCATAGGTCTTGCCGGATCCGCTTTGCCCGCACCAGAACGTGTGCCGATTGAACGCGCGCGCCTGCAGGTGGGCCGGAGCTCCTGCGCTTGTGCCGATTGCCAGGTGATCGGAGCCGTCATCCATTCGCCCACGCTAGTCCGCGATCTGCGGCGCAGGGAGGGGCTATGCGGCCGTGAAGCTCTCGGGCAGCACGACGTTGTCAGGGATATCCGTGAACAGTGGCGCGATCTGGGCGGGCGTGTAACCGGCGATGCCGCAGCCGATCTCGGTGACCAGGAAGCGGAGTTCCGGATGCTCCCTGGCGAAGTCGAGGAAGGTCCCCACCTCGCGCTGGATCTCGTCGAGGCCGCTCATCGTGTCGATGGCGTAGGACTGGCCGTGCAGGCCGTGACCCTCACCCCAGACGGCTCCGAACTTCTGGTGCGCGGTGCGGGCCGCCCCGCCGCCATGCATTCCGGACGCGTTTGAGCCGAATACGAAGACCTCGTTCGGCTCGAGCTTCTCAATGTGCCCCATGCCAGCGACGGTACTCCGGCATTGCTCGCTGACAGGCGGGGAATTAGCTTGGGAACATCCATCAGGAGGAGGCATCATGCCCGGAGACCTGTCATTCATCGAATTCGGATCGGAAGACCCTGGCAAGTCCAGACGGTTTTACGAGGCGCTCTTCGGCTGGATCTTCACCCCCGGCCCGTCCGGTGAGGAAGCGGGTTACGACATCGCCGGACTCGGAACCGCTGCTGGCATCCACGGTGGTGATCCGGCGGCATCCCCGTACATCTTCTTCAAAGTGGACGACCTGGATGCGGCCGCGGCCAGGGTGCTCGAGTTGGGCGGCACGGTTCTCGAACTCGACGTTGACGGCACCGACGAGCAGGCTGCCACGTACGGGCGCTTCAGGATGTGCACCGACAGCCAGGGCTCACCGTTCGGACTGCACCAGCCACCGAACGGATGACCGCGGATGCCGCGGCCTAGGCCGCGCGCTCGGCAGCATCGACCACGTTCTTCAACAGCAGGGCGCGGGTCATCGGGCCCACTCCCCCGGGGTTCGGGGAGATCCAGGCCGCTACGTCCGCGACATCCGCCGCCACGTCGCCCGCGATCTTGCTCTTGCCGGTCTCCGGTTCGACGATCCTACTGACGCCGACATCGAGCACGACCGCGCCGGGCTTCACGTCGGCGGCCGACACGATGCCGGGAACCCCCGCCGCGGCGACGATGATGTCGGCGCCTCGCAGGTGTTCGCCGAGGTTCGCGGTGCCGGTGTGGGTCAGCGTGACGGTGGAGTTGAACTCGCGACGGGTCAGCAGCGGTCCGATCGCCCGACCGACGGTGACGCCGCGGCCGACGACGACCACGTTCTTACCTGCCCAGGAGATGCCGTGCCGCTCCACCAGTTCGATCACGCCGCGCGGGGTGCACGGCAGTGAGGTGTCGATCGGCCTGTTCACGTTCAGCAGCAGCCGGCCGAGGTTGGTCGGGTGCAGTCCGTCGGCGTCCTTGTCGGGGTCCATCCGTTCCAAGATCGCGTCCGTGTCGATGTGCTTGGGCAGCGGCAGTTGCACGATGTAGCCGGTGGTCTGCGGGTCCGCGTTCAGCTCGTCGATGACGGCCTCGAGCTCCTCCTGGGTGACGGTCTCCGGCAGGTCCCGACGGATCGAGTTGATGCCAACCTCGGCGCAGTCGCGGTGCTTGCCCGCGACGTACCACTTCGAGCCGGGGTCGTCGCCGACGAGAACTGTGCCCAGACCGGGCACGACGCCGCGCTCGCGCAGCGCCGTGACCCGTCCGGTGAGCTCGGACTTGATGGCGGCGGCCGTGGCCTTGCCGTCGAGGATCTGTGCGGTCATTGGTGGTTCCCTGCGTGGTGGTTCAGCATCGGGTGGCGCGGCGGCCCTAATCAGGGCCGCCGCAGCGTGTTACAGCCCCGGGTAGAGCGGGAACGCGTCGGCGAGGGTCTTCACGCGCTGGCGCAGGCCGGTGACATCCGGATTCGGCTTCAGCGCGGAGGCGATCACGTCGGCGACCTCGGTGAACTCCTCGTCCGCGAAGCCGCGGGTGGCGAGCGCCGGGGTGCCGATGCGCACGCCGGAGGTGACCATCGGCGGGCGCGGGTCGAACGGCACCGAGTTGCGGTTCACGGTGATGCCAACCTCGTGCAGAACGTCCTCGGCCTGCTTGCCGTCGATCGCGGAGTTGCGCAGGTCGGCGAGCACCAGGTGCACGTCGGTTCCTCCGGTGAGCACGTCGATGCCGGCCTCACGCGAGGAGTCGGTGGTGAGCGCCTCGGCGAGCAGCTGGGCGCCGCGGATGGTGCGCTGCTGGCGGTCCTTGAACTCCTGCTCGGCGGCGAGCTTGAACGCGACGGCCTTGGCGGCGATCACGTGCATCAGCGGGCCGCCCTGCTGGCCCGGGAACACCGCGGAGTTCAGCTTCTTCGCGACATCCGCATCGTTGCTGAGGATGAAGCCGGAGCGGGGTCCACCGATGGTCTTGTGCACGGTGGAGGAGACGACGTCGGCGTAGGGCACCGGCGACGGGTGCAGCCCGGCGGCGACCAGACCGGCGAAGTGGGCCATGTCGACCCAGAGCTTGGCACCGACCTCGTCGGCAATCTCGCGGAAGGCGGCGAAGTCGAGCTGCCGTGAGTACGCCGACCAGCCGGCGATGATCACCTTCGGCTTGGACTCCAGTGCCTTCTCGCGCACCACGTTCATGTCGATGCGCATCGTCTCGGGGTCGACCCCGTACGCGGCGACATTGTACAGCCGACCGGAGAAGTTCAGCTTCATGCCGTGGGTGAGGTGGCCGCCATGTGCGAGCTCCAGACCGAGGATGGTGTCGCCGGGCGTGGCGATCGCGTGCAGCACCGCGGCGTTGGCCTGCGCGCCGGAGTGCGGCTGCACGTTGGCGAAGTTCGAACCGTACAGGCTCTTGGCCCGCTCGATGGCCAGGTTCTCGGCGACATCCACGAACTCGCAGCCGCCGTAGTAGCGGCGACCCGGGTATCCCTCGGCGTACTTGTTGGTAAGCACTGAGCCCTGCGCTTCGAGCACGGCAACGGGAACGAAGTTCTCGCTGGCGATCATCTCGAGGTAGTCGCGCTGGCGGCCGAGCTCCTGCTCGAGCACCGCGGCGATCTCGGGGTCAACGGTGGCGAGGGAATCGTTGAACGTGGAGGGAAGACGATCAGACACTGGCAACTCCTTGGGATCAGACACAGGGCACTAACAAACTAGCCGGGTGCAGGCCCAGGCGCGCGGCCAATCCGTGTCCGTCGCTCCCCGATGGGTGCCCATCTGAACGCCAGTTGCGACCCGGTCAGTGTATCAGCGGGCACGGGTGCGGTTCGGCGGTCTCTGCTGGTGCACCCTTTCGGGAAGAGTTCGGTGGCTCGGGAGGATGGTTTGCCGAAATACGTCCTCCCGAGCCGCCGAACTCCGCCTGTGCGAACACCCGCGCCCCTCCTCCACACCTGGTGACACTCCCCAGCTGGCAGCACCCGCTGAGGGGCAGCGGGTACCGGGGCTCACACTCGCGGCATGGAGCTCCCCACCTGGCTGAACACCCGCGGAGGCGTCGCCCATGTGCACGATGCCCTGCGGGCCGGATTCACTCGATACCTCATCAAGAGGACGGTCGATCGGGGCGACGTGAAACGACTCCGCAGGTTCTGGCTGGCGACGCCGCAGGCGCAGCCCGATCTGGAGTCGGCGGCGCGGATCGGCGGACGAGTCGCCTGCCTGAGCGTCGCGAAGCGGCTCGAACTGTGGCATTTTGACGATGGCCGGTTGCACGTCGCCGTTCCGCGGAAGGCTGGGCATGTGACACCCGGCGATCACATCGTGCATTGGAGTCGCGGGCCGATCCCGGTGAGCCCGTACCGGTTGGTCGAGCCGATCGAGAACGCGCTGGTCCACGTGGCCGATTGTCAGCCGTTCGAGGAGGCGCTCGTCGTCTGGGAGTCGGCACTCCAAAAGCAACTTGTCGCTCCCGCATATCTCGAACGACTGTCCCTACGCACCGAGAGGGCGAAGCGGGTGCGGTTGGCGGCGTCACTGCTCTCCGACTCGGGCATCGAGAGCATCCCGGTCGCGCGCCTGCAGCTGCTCAGGATTGCTGTCCGACAGCAGGTCATGATCGACGGTCACTCCATGGACGGCCTGATCGGCGACCGCCTCATTTACCAGATTGACGGTTACGGGTTCCATTCGGATGCCGCGACCCGGCGCCGCGACATCGCCGACGACGCGCGGCTCGTGCTGATGGGTTACACAGTGTTGAGGTTCGACTACAAGCAGATCCTGTTCGATTGGGACTACGTCGAGCGGACAATCCTCGGCGCGATCGCCCAGGGTCTGCACCTTGCCGCCTGACCACGGGAGGAGTTCGACCGATAGGGAGGACCCAATCCGCAAAACCATCCTCCACAGCCGCCGAAGTCCTCCCGAGCGGCGTCGAGGGTGGCTGTCACGCCTCGAGGAACGACTCGTGCCGATACCCGTCCCGGTCGAGGACCGCCACCGTGGACTCGGGCACCTCGCGGAACACCCCCGGCAGATCGGTCAGCGGCTCCGACACGACCACCTGGGCGTGGTCGCCGAAGTCCGAGAGTCGCTCGGCGTCGGGGTACATGCCGCGCAGCGTCGGGATGTCCTCGGAGTGGAACAGGCTCCGTGACCGTCCCTGCGATGAGTAGCGGAACGCCCACAGGGTCTCAGCGTCCGACACCGCGATGGTTCCCTGCATCGGGAACTTGACGCCTGCATTGTGCCCGACCGACTCGACCATCCGGATCGCGTCCCCGACCGCCTTGATCGGGTCGTCAGCCAGTCCGAGGGTGAGCGCCAGGTGAAATAGCACCTCCGAGTCGGTCGTGCCCTGAATGTGTGGATACAGCGACGGGTCGACCGCGTAGGTCAGGTCGCGCTTGGTGTCCGCGAACCCCGAGATGAAGCCGTTGTGCATGAACAGCCAGTTCTCGTAGCGGAACGGATGGCAGTTCGTCTGCTGGATCGGCGGACCGGCCGCCGCGCGCACATGAGTGAAGAACAGCGGGCTGCGTACGGCCCGGCTGATCTCGCGCAGGTTCTGGTCGTTCCAGGCCGGTTCGATACTGCGGAAGATCGACGGTGTCGTTCCCCGGCTCACGTCCTCGGGATACCAGCCGAACCCGAAGCCGTCCCCGTTCACGGTCTCCGCTCCGAGCGGGGAGTCCAGCGACATGGCAACAACCGAATGCTGGGTATCCAGGATGAGGGTGGAGGGCTGCAGCGGCTCCCCGGTATAAGCCAGCCAACGGCACATCGTCCGCCTCCCGTACGTCGACGCTACGCAACGCCCGAGCGGGCGTTCGCAGTGGAGCGTAAACGACGGGCGAGGCCAGGGCATCCCCCGCGGAGGCTGATTTCCTGGCGCAGGGAAGCGGATGCCGCGGCCTGCCCCCGACCGGAGGCGAGCCGCGGCATCCGGATCCGAACTAGCCGCGCCAGACCTGCACGACCGACGGCCGCGGGGCTGCGACCTTGCCGCCGCCGTTCACCGCGACGTAGTCGGGGAAGAACGAGTGCTGGTCGGCGAAGCTGCCGTCCTCACCCGGGTGCTGCACCGCGACGTAGACCATGTTGTCGCGCTCGCGGATGATCGGGCCGCAGGTCTCCGCCTCGCGCGGCACCGCGAGGAACTGGTCGACCCGGCCACGGTTCGCGCCCTCGAGGCCGACCCGGAATAGTCCGTCGTTGTAGCCGATCGTGCCCGGCTGACCATCGGTGGATATCCACAGGTTGCCCGAGTCGTCGAAGGCGAGGTTGTCCGGGCAGGAGATCGGCGACACCTGGTCGGTCGGGAAGCCGGCGAAGTAGGTCGAGCCGGAGACGGCGGGGTCACCGCAGACCAGCAGGATGCTCCAGCCGAAGTCGCGGGCGGTGGCGTCGCCGCGCGCCTCGGTGATCTCGATCACGTGGCCGTCGCGGTTGACCGTCTTCGGGTTCGCCTCGTCGACCCCGGCCTTGCCGATGGTGCCGCGCTGCGTGTTGTTGGTGCAGGCGACATACACCTTGCCGGATGTCGGGTGCGGCTCGACATCCTCGGGGCGGTCCATCTTGGTGGCGCCGACGGCGTCCGCGGCGAGGCGGGTGTGCACGAGCACCTCCTCGACGGTGAAGCCGGGCACCGCGCTGGCGCCGTTCAGGGTGAGCGGGATCCACTGCCCGGTGCCGTCGAAGGCGCCATCGGTGGGCAGCATGCCGGTGCCAGTGATCTCCGACGCGGGCGAGTTGCCGCTGAACTTCGCGACGAACAGGTCACCGGTTTCGAGGATCGTCTTGTTGTGGGCTCGCGCCTTGTCGCTGTTGCCTGGGCGGAACTTCTTGTGCGACACGAACTTGTACAGGTAGTCGAAGCGCTCGTCATCGCCCATGTAGGCGACGACCCGGCCGTCGGCTGCCACCGTGACGTTGGCGCCCTCGTGCTTCATGCGGCCCATCGCGGTGTGCTTGACCGGGGTGGAGGTGGGGTCCATCGGGTCGATCTCGACGATGTATCCGAACCGGTTCGGCTCGTTGACATAGCCGGGGTTGGCGACGCCGTCGAAGCGCGGCTCAATCGCCTCCCAACCGTAGGTGGACGGCGAGTTCGACAGGCCGTACCGCTTCTGGCCGGCGGTGGTGCCCGGCGAGCGGAAGTAGTTGTTGAAGTTCTCCTCACCCGAGAGCACTGTGCCCCACGGGGTGGTGCCGCCGGCGCAGTTGCCGAAGGTGCCGAGCGCGATGGTGCCGCTCGGGTCAGCCTCGGTCTTCATCAGGTCGCTGCCCGCTGCCGGTCCGGTGAGCCGGAACGGGGTGGAGACGGTGACGCGACGGTTGTAGTCCGAGGAGCGCAGGTAGGTCCACGGGCGGCCCTTCTTCTCCCGCTCGAGTTCGACCACGGCCATGCCGTGCGCCGCCATCGTGATGGCCAGCTGCTTCAGTCGCTCGGCCTCGTTCGCGGCCGGCGGGAACATGATGCCCGGGTTGGTGTACTCATGGTTGGTGACCAGCAGAGCGTGCCGGCCACCGCGACCCTGCAACTCGATGATGTCGAGGTAGTCGTTGTTGTAGCCGTACTGCAGCGCCTGCGCCTCGGGCGTCTGGTTGTTGATGTCGAACTCGGGGGCACCGGGAAGGATCGGGTCACCCCAGCGGATGATCGGCGCCCACTGGTAGCCGGCGGGCACCACGAAGTCGTCGATGCTGGCATCGATCGGCGGGATCGGCTCAAACCGGATGCCGGGCATCCCGACTCCGGCCGCCTGCGCCGCGGCCGGCTGCAGTGGCCCGCCGGCGCCCGCGAAAGTCAGCACGAAGGCTCCGGCCCCCGCGCCCATCAGCAGCGTGCGCCGCGACAAGGCGCTGCCGACGATGTCCTTGAAGTACTCGTTGTTGCTCTCGTTGCAGACGCCCATCGCACAGGCATTGCCGCACTTCAGCTGACAGGTCACCGGGCTGCGCTTGCCCTTGGTGTGCCCAGCCATGGGAAGAAGCATTCGAGTTTCGTGCTGCGGCATGTGTCTGTTTTCCCTCCGACGCCTGTTGAGTCAGGTCAAGGCAAGGGGATGCCGGTGGCCACCCGGTTTCGCTCGGGTGAACGCGGGGGAACCGGGACATGTCCCTCAGATGGGTGCCACCCTCGCGGGGCACCTCAGCTGGAGCGCAGTTCGCCCCTCACGATCGAATCACCCGAGTGCGCCGGGTCGCCGTTGTCGGGCTCGGCCGACACATCCACGAGCGGGTACTCGGCCAGATCGAGGCCTTTGGGGACGACGAAACTGCCGGAGGTGCCGTCGAGCAATCCGATGCTCACCAGCCCCGAGGCATCCGATTTGATCAGCCACACTTCGCGCAATTCAGTGTCGTCGGCGGTCGTGTCAAGATCCACGACGACCACCCGGCTCCCGTCGGCGCGTTCCTCTACTCGAGCCGCTCCGGTCGCATCCCACCCCGGGAACGGGTCGAGTTCCGCTTCAGCCACCACTGCCGCGGAATCCTCCTGTGTTGACTGCCACCAGATACCGGCGGCCACTCCCCCGACCAGGCCAACCACGGCGGCCGCGGCGGCGATCGGCCACCAGCCGACGTTTCGCCGGCCGGACCGGGCATCCGTGATCGAGGTCACCGGCGCCGGGGCGGCCGTGTCGGCCGAGGTGTCAGCGTCGCGTTCACTCGCACCCGACTGCGCGTCGGCATCCGTCACGAAGTCGGCCATCCGTGGAACCGCAGCCACCTGCGGGGACAGGTCGAGGCTTGCATGGATATTGCCCCAGACCACATCGGCCGGTTCAAGCAACTCGACCGTTCGGGCTGCGCGTCCGAGGTCGGCGGTCTGCCGGAGTTCGGCGAGTGATCCGGAGCAGGTTGGGCAGGAGGCGAGATGCTCCCGCTCGTGCTCGGCGGGCTCCAGCTCGGCCATGGCGATCAGCGCGAGCGTGTCGTCGTCAAGATGCTCCATCATTCACCTCCAATCGGGTGCGCAGCCTCGCGAGGCTCCGTCGGATATGGCTCTTCACGGTGCCGAGCGGCAGTCCGAGATTATCGGCGATCTGCGCGTGGGTGAGCCCGTCGAAGAACGCCAGCCGCATCACCCTGCGGGGCACTGGTTCCAGCTGCTCGAGTTCCGCCGCGATCATCATCTTGTCGGCGATCTCGTCGGTGTCGTCGACGTGGATGGTGGGCGCCTCGGCGGCATACGCCTCATCGAGGCGACGCTGTCGACTGCGCGCCTCGTGCGTATCGGCCACGGCGTGCCGGGTGATTCCGACCAGCCACGCCGGAAGCGGTGAGCGGGACGGGTCGAATCCCGACCGGCCGCGCCACGCGGCGATGAACACTTTCTGGGTGACATCCTCAGCATCGGCCACGGTGCCGAGTGAACGCATCGCCAACGTGTAGACCAACGCTGACCACCGGGCATAAGCCTCGGCGAGCGCACGTTCGTCGCCCGCTCGGAATCTCTCGACGAGACGGGTGTCGTCGTCGGTCGCGGGTCGGGTCGTGTCGCCGGATCGAGTCACGTCGCTGTGGTGCCTTTCGGCCTCGGGCGTCGCAGCAGCCGGTCGCCGGGACCGTTCGCCGGGGCGATCCAGAACCAGTACCGCTGCCGTTTCCATCAGACTACTGACTTCCACGCTCATCCGACCGGCGTCGCGGTCACGATGACGCTGCCGAGATAGTGGCGTGTGTCGTAGTCGAACTCGCCGCCGCAGGTGACGAGGATCAGCCGCGCCGGACCGGTCCGGTCGAAGATCTGATCCCACGGGACCGCGAGCTTGTCGATCAGTTGCACCGACTCGACAAGGTAGCGGTGTTCGAGCCCGTCGCTGGTGGTCACCAGCACCTGGTGACCGACGCTGGCGTTCGCGAGCGCGGCGAACGGGCCAACGTCGTAGATGAGCGAGTCCACGTGCGCGGCGATGACCGTCGCCCCCTCCTTCGCGGAGGGCGATGGCCCGTACCGATACCAGGCGGCGATCGCCGGGTTCGGGTCGAGGCCCATGGTGCCATCCGGCGCGAGTCCGAGAGGCGTAACCGGCACGTCGATACCGAGGTCGCCGACCCGGACGCGGATGGGCGGGATGCTCAGCGCCGGCTGGTTGGCCGAGATGTCGGCGTCAACCCGGGGCACGTCCTCTGCGGGGGTGGGAGGGGCGACATCGGTCGGTGACGGGGTCGGTGTTGCCGCTGGAGGCATCGGGGTCCGCTCCTCAACAGGGTTCTGCGCCCCGCAGCCGACCAGTGCACCGAGCAGGGCCAAAGCCGCAACGAGGGTCCCGAAATTCCTCGCTGCGGCCTGGCTGGTGATGTTCATCGGTGTCAGTGCTTCGCTCCCGACGCCGCGCCGTCGGCCCGGTGGGCGCGGATCTCGATCCGCTGGGCTTCGGCACGGTGTCGCAGGACCATCACAGTGATGGCAGTGCCACCCAGCATCAGTAGGGCGAAGGCGGTTACCCACATCATCGTGATGTCCGCCGGCTGGTTGGTGGCGACAAGCCCCGCCTCGCCGGCCGGGATGCCGCTCGGGTTGGAGTGCAGTCCGTCAATGGTCTGCACAGCAAGGGCGAGGTTGCCGTCGGCAAGGCTGCCCCAGGCGTAGACGATGGTGTTCACGCCTTCGGCGACGGTCACATCGGTCGGTCCGACCACCGGCTGGGTGGTGCCGGCTGCCGCGACCGCGGCGGATACCGTGCCGGCCGGGAGGGTCAGAACCTGCTCGTTGGGGTTGGTGAGGTTACTGATCACCGCGGTGCCGCCGGCGAGCACGTCCACGGCAGGTGCCGCGGCGGCATGCCGAACGGTGAGGCGTCCGTCGCCGGCGTTCAGCGTCTGGATGTCGTTGGTGAACAGCGACGCCGTCGGTTGGCCTGCTTCGGTGAGGTGAGCGGCCGCGGTGTAGTTCTTGCCCGCTTCGAGCGGCAGGTCGACCGCGGGGATGATCGGCGCACTGGCATCCGCAGCATCCGCCGCCGTGATCGCCACCGTGTAGGTGCCGGGGGCAAGATCCAGGGGTCCGGCTAGGGTGCCGGGCTCGAAGTTGTCGAGCGTGAGCGCGTTGTCCACATAGACGTCGACGGTGACGCCGGGAATTCCGTGCAGCACCGAGAGCTTCGCTCCGTCTGCCGCATAGGCGGGCGCCGAACCGGCAACCGCCACCAGTGCGCCGGCGACGATGCCGAACGCGAGTGTCTTTTTCATTGGTTGGTTCCTTTGGTTGAGCCCGGGGGCCGGGCCGGAAACTGCTTACATCCCCACTTCCGGGTTGGCCGCTCATCTGGATGCACACGCACCAACTTTTTTCAGCCGGATTCGTCGGCGGCTGACGGCTTCCGGACAGCAGAAAGCCGCAGCGAGGGGACGGACACCTCGCTGCGGCCGGCTACGTGCTCAGCGTGGAATGGTGGTCAGCGGTTGCCTCCCTTGGTTCCGACGTCCAGGCTCTGCACGGCGAGGCCGAGCGTGCCGTCAGCCAGGCTGCCCCAGGCGTACACGATCGTGTTCACTCCTTCGGGAATGGGCAGGTCGGCCGGTCCGATCACCGGCTGGGTGGTCCCCGTAGCGGCGACGGATGCCGAAATGGTGCCGGCAGGCAGGGTGAGCCTCGCCTGTTCGGAGTTGCTCAGGTCGGTGATCGCCGGGGCGCCACCAGCCAGGATGTCGACCGCGGGGGCCGCGGCGACATGACGAACTGTGAGCCGGCCGGTGCCGTCCTTCACCGGGGTCGTCTTGTTCTTGAACAGTGTCGCGGTGGGCTGGCCGGCTTCGGTCAGGTGGGCGACGGCGGTGTAGTCCTTCCCTCCCCGAAGCTTCAGTTCGATCGGGCCGATGATCGGGGCGCTGGCGTCCGCGGCATCCGAAGCGGTGATCGCCACGGTGTATTTGCCGCGCGCCAATTCGAGAGGTCCGGCCAGGTCGCCGGGCTCGAAGTTGTCGAGCGTGAGGGCATTGTTCACATAGACGTCGACGGTGACGCCGGGGATTCCGTGCAGCACGGATAGCTGCGCGTCATCCCATTGCGACGCGGACGCCGGCGTCGTGCCGGCCAGTGCAATGAGCGCGCCGGCCGCGATGCCGAGCGTGAGGGTCTTGCGCATGAGTTCCTCCTGGGGTCAGCCCGAAGAGCGGGCGGAATTTGCTTACTCCCCACTTCCGGCCTCATGCGCGGTTTGGATGCACCAATCCAGAAATCGATCGGCGCATCGCCCAGCTACGCCAGTCTGGTCCGGCGACGCGCCCGCAGCTCGGTCAGTCCAAGCACGGCGAGCGCGAGAACCAGCGTGCCGGCGTACAGCCAGGGCAGCTGGCCGACCCCGACCGAGTTGTACAGGGCAGCGCCGAGCAGCGCACCGCCGCCGATGCCGAAGTTGAAGGCCGAGTTGTAGATGGCCGACGACGCATCCCGTGCCCGGGCGGATGCGACGTGCAGCATCCGAGTGCTCAGGATCGACGGCAACGCGCCGAAGGCGATGCCCCAGATGGTGAAGGCGACGATCGCGACCGGCAGCGCGGAGGCGCCGATCACCATGACCACGACAGACACCAGAACGGCGATGAGCAGGATCACCAGCCCGGCGGTGGGCCGGTGCCCGAACACCGTGCCGACCAGGACGACGCCGACCGCCCCGGCGACGCCGAAGACGCCGAGCATCAGGCCGATCATCGACTCGGGCATCAGCAGCACGTCGGTCAGGAACGGGGCGATGTAGGTGTACAGCGCGTAGTGACCGAGCATCACCAGTCCGGTGACGGCGCAGACGATGAGCACCGCGGGCAGCGTCGGGTCCCGGCGCAGCGGCGTGGTCGCGGCGTGGTCGGCGCTGTCGCGGGCGACCGGCGGCACGAACTTCCAGACCAGGAACGCGGCCAGCACGGTCAGCACCGCGAGCACGATCCAGGCGAGCCGCCAGCCGAGCAGCTGGCCGAGCACGGTACCGAGCGGCACCCCGAAGATGTAGGCGAGCGTTCCACCGCCGGCGGTGATCGCGACCGCGCGGCCGAGTTGGCCGCGCGGGACGAGGTGTCCGGCGTATGCGGTCACGATGATCCAGAACATCGCGTGCGCGAGCCCGCCGAGCACGCGGGCGACGACGATGAATCCGTAGCTCGGGGCGATCGCCGAGAGCAGGTTGCTGACCGCGAGTACCAGCAGCACCACCACGAGCAGGCCGTGCCGCGGCAGGTTGCGGGTCAGCGCGGCGAGCGGGATGGAGCTGACTACCACGGTGCCGGCGAACACCGTCAGCAGCAGGCCGACCTGCGGCTCGGTAACACCGAGTTCACGACTGATCGGCTGCAGCAGGCCGGTCGGCAGCATCTCGTTGGTGACCGACATGAACACGGCCGCCGAAAGGACGATGAGACCGAACCAGGGGAACGCCGGAGCTTCGGTAGAAGAACGATCGGGCACAGCGCGAACTGCCTTTGAGAATCGGATGGAGCAAGACGCTGCCCGGCGGGATGTCGTCGTGGTGCGGCATCCCGTAAAGAGTACCGCGACGAAACCAATACGCTGAAGGGCGTGACCGAGCATGCCACCCACTGGATTCTGACCCTGATCTGCGAAGACAAGCCGGGGATCGTGCACGCGATCAGCGGCGCGATCGTCGAATCGGGTGGAAATATCACCGAGTCGCAGCAGTTCTCCAGCGACGACACCGGCCGTTTCTTCATGCGGCTGCAAGTGGAGTCCCCGGCATCCCGGGCCCAGTTCGAGGCCGCCCTGATTCCGGTCACCGAGCGTTACGGGATGACCTGGAAGCTCGACGTGGTCGGCCGGCCGCTGCGCACCCTGGTGCTGGTGTCGAAGGCCGGGCACTGCCTGAACGACCTGCTGTTCCGGCAGCGCGCCGGTCAGCTCACGGTCGACGTGCCGCTGGTGATGAGCAACCACACCGAGTTGCAGGAACTCGCCGCGTTCTACGGGGTGCCGTTCGAGTCAGCCCCGGTGACCAACGCCGAGGAGAAGGCCGCCTTCGAGCAGCGGGTGCTCGATGTGGTCGCCGATCACGACATCGAACTGGTGGTGCTCGCCCGCTACATGCAGATCCTCTCCCCCGAACTGTGCGCGGCACTCGAGGGTCGGGCGATCAACATCCACCACTCGTTCCTGCCCGGTTTCAAGGGTGCCAACCCGTACCGCCAGGCGCACGCCCGCGGCGTCAAGCTGATCGGAGCGACCGCGCACTTCGTCACCAGCGACCTCGATGAGGGTCCGATCATTGAGCAGAACGTGGTGCGGGTCGACCACTCGCGCAGCCCCGGCCAGCTGGTCGCGATCGGGCAGGACGAAGAAAGCCGCACGCTCACCCAGGCGGTGAAGTGGTTCTCCGAGGACCGTGTGCTGCTCGATGGCGCACGCACCATCATCTTCAAATAAGCAGCGCGTCCCGCTGGTCGAGCTTGCCGAGACCCGTCTCGACAAGCTCGACCCGTGGGGCGGCCGTGGTTAGCGCCAGCCCCCGCGCTTGATCGGCTTCACGCTGACCGGCTTGGATGACGCCGACGCCTCACCCATGCCCTCCTTGGTGGCGGTCACCACGACGCTCAGCTGGTGGCCGGCATCAGCCAGCCGCACCCAGTAGAACCGGTCCGTCGCGCCGGGGATGTTGACACCGTCGAGCTGCCACTGGTAGCTGAACTGCAGCTTCTTCGTGTCCCACTTGCCGGGGTCGGCCAGCACCGGGTTCCCCGGTTGCGCGGATCCGCTGATGCTCGGCGCGGTCGTGTTGCCCGGCACCGGCAGCGGTGGCTCACCGGAGTCCACGGTGAGCACCGTGCTCGCGCCGGTGTCGCCGTAGCGGATCAGGCCCAGGTACGTGCTTCGTGGTTCCAGCCCGCTCCACGACGCGGTGAACGTCGCTGGCACTCCTTGTGCCGCGGTGAGCACTGCCGGGTCGAGCGCGACTGCAGACCCGCCAGGCGAGACGTTCGTTGTGGTCAGGTCATAGTCCGTGGCCGGGTTGGCCGAGTACACCGAAACCAGCACCAGGTACTCCCCGGCATCCGGGGCAGCGAGGTCCACCCGCTCGTCGGCCGCGTCGCTCGCCGACTGCCAGCCCGCGATCGGTGTGCCCGCGGCGTCGAGTTGGTAGACGACGAGGTCGAGGTCGGCGGTGTCGGCCGCCGCATCCAGGTCAAACCGGGCATGCACGGTACCTTCGGCGACAGTCCACGGATACTCGTGCAGGTCACCGCTGATGCCGGACCCGGTTGTGGTCGTGCCCTTGCTGAGACCGGTCGACGACAGCGGGATCTCGCCCGAACCTCCGGGCGTCACGGTGATCTCAGTGGATCCGTCGATGCCGGTTCCGCTCACGTTCGCCGGGGCGACAATCGTGACCGGCTGCACGGCGACCGGGCTGCGCACGATGGTGTCGCCGCTGGTCCAGCTGATCGATCCGGTGGCGAATTCGTCAAGCGCGGCATCCGTTCGGGTGAACGTGACGCTGAACTCGTAGCTCTCGCCCTCGGTGACTGCGAGCGTCGCGGGCGATACCTCGACATCGATGCCGGCAAGGCCGCTGACGGATGCCGCAAAGGTGCCCGACTGCGTCGCGGTGACCGTGCGGGTCACCGTCTCGGGCGCCGTCAGCGTACCGACCGCGATCGAGGCGAGGTTGAGGTTCGACGCGTCGATCGGATCCACCCCGGCGTCATAGCCGAGGCCTTGCAGGTAGGCGAGCCAGTCCGGCACCCCGTTCAGGTAGACCAGGCCCGGCTCGAAGTACTTCGTCGGGTCGACGTGGCCGGCGCCCTGCGCGAACGGGTCGGTGACGGCGTTCCCGGCGCCATCGACGGTGTCATAGGCGGTGGTCATCATCGCCGACTTCACCTCGGCCGGGGTCGCGTTCGGGCGCTCCCCGAAGTAGAGCGCGGCGAGTCCGGCGATGTGCGGTGCCGCCATCGAGGTGCCGCTGAGGAATGAGAACGTCGGCTCGGCACCCTCAGCGTTCGAGGTCGCCGCGAGGATCGCGACGCCGGGAGCCGCGATATCGGGCTTCAGGATGTCGCTGCCGTCTGCCAGTACCGGGCCACGGGATGAGAATCCGGCGACCTGCGGAGTGGGCGGGGTCACGCCCGTGGAGTTGCCAGCGGCGAGCACGGCAGTGGCACCTACGGTGTTCGCGTACGCGATGACGGCGTCGTGGAACTGCGCGTTCAGGTGCACCGTCGGCACCGAGTGGGTGTCGAGGTCGATTGAACCGGGGACGACGTTGACGAGGACCATGCCAATGCCGCCGACCCGGGCGACCTCGGCCGACTTCGCGACCCGGTCGAATTCACCGCGTTCGCAGACGACGATGGTGCCGGGCGTCACCAGCGCCGGATTCAGTGTGCCGGGGCCGCAGAGGTTCGCTTTGGCGCCGGCAGTGCCGGTCGCGGCGAGCGCCGTGGAGTTCACCAGGCTGCCCTCGATGGGTGGGTCGGCCTCGCTGACTCCGACTGTGATGGATGCGCCGGCGTACGCCTGGCCGCTGCCGAGCGTGACCGTGCCCTCGTAGCTGGGGATGGTCGACGCGGCAACCGTGGTGATCCACGGGGACGCGTTGTCGAGGGTTGACGCGCCGGGGCCCGCGTTGCCCGCGGAGGCGGAGACGAAGACACCGGCCGCCGCGGCGCCGAGGAACGCGTCATCCGTCGCCGAATAGGTGGTCTGCGCTGCGCCGCCGCCGATCGAGAAGTTGATCACGTCCACGCCGTCGGCTACGGCCTGGTTGATCGCGGCGAGCAGGTCACTGGTCGCGCAGCCGTCGTCGCTGGTCGAGGCCGGGTCCTTACCGGTCCAGCACACCTTGTATGCGGAGATCTTCGCGGCCGGGGCCACTCCGGTGAAGGTACCGACATCGCTGCCGGCGACCGTTGCGGCTGTGCCAATGTTGCCCGCAGCGGTACTCGCGGTGTGCGAGCCGTGTCCGTCACCATCTCGCGCCGACAGATACTCACCCAGGGCCTCGCCGCCGATAGACGATGCGCCGAAGCCGTCGACGTAATAGCGGGCGCCGATCACCTTCGTGTTGCAGTCATCTACCGTGAACTGCACGCCGGTCTGGCAGATCCCGGTGAAGCTCTGCCCGTCCGCCTTGGCGAACGTGATGGTGTCGCCGCTGCGGTACGGTTCTGAGCCCGCGGTGGTGTCGAGGCTGTCGCCGGCGAAGGCGGGGTTCTCGGGGGCGATGCCCGTGTCGAGCACACCCACCACCACTCCTGCGCCGGCGCTGTCGGCTCCCCCGGTTGCCGCCCAGACGCCGTCGGCGCCCTCGAGCCCGAGGAACTCGGTGGACGGTGTTGCGGTGATGTGCTTGAGCTCATCCGGCGTCAGGTACGCGACATCCTTGTCTGCCGCAAGCTTGGCAGCCTGCTCCGCCGTAAGGTCCGCGGCGAACCCGTTGATCGCGAGCGTGTACGAGTAGTCGATCTCGGCGCCGACCGACGCGGCGACCTCGCGCTGCTTCTTGGCGAGGAAGCCGCTGTACTCCTTGACCGGGTTCGCCTTCGCGTTCAGCTGGCTTCCCTCACGCGGTTTGGTCGGCGCGAAGCCATTCACGCCACCGGTGTAGGTGGCTGCCGCGTCGTCCTGCAGCGTGACGATGTACCGCCCCGGCGCGAAGTGCGTCTGCGATTGCCCGCCGCCGATCGACTGCGGCGCTGCGCTGGCAGCAAGAGGCACCGCGGCCATCGTCGTGGCGAGGAGCGCGGCGCCGGTGATGAGTGTGAGCGTGTGACGGATGGTGCGTGCCGGAGTGCGGCGAGCGCGAGCTCTCACAGACCTTTCCTTTCGTCGTTGAACTGAAAAGCAGTCGGGTCTGCGTGCGCTTACCGTACCGGACGGTCTACCCCTTTACAGGGGATGACACGGCGCGTGTTGGGCGCGGTGTTCCGGGTCGCGGGTGTCGCTCGACGGCGCCCGAACATCGCTTCAAGGAAGGCCGGTCTAGAGTTTCACGCATGAGCATGCTGATCAGCGGCGCCCGCAAGCTCGATGCCAACGGCGAGCAAGACGATTTCTGGATGCTGGTCGATGGTGACACCATCACCGCGACCGGTCAGGGCGAGGCACCGGATGCCGCCACCCGGGTGGACGCGACCGGAAAGTGGCTGGTGCCAGGGTTCATTGACCTGCACGGCCACGGCGGCGGTGGACACGTCTTCGACGACGGGCCCGACGAGATCGAAGCCGCCCTCGCGACGCACCGTGCGCACGGAACCACCCGGTCGGTGATCAGCCTGGTGGCCAACCCGGTGTCAGCGCTGACGTCGAGCCTCGCGACCATTGCCGAAATCACCGAACGCGATCCGCTGGTGCTCGGCGCGCACCTCGAGGGCCCGTTTCTCACGCCCGCGCGGCGCGGTGCACACAATGTCAACTTCCTGCTGCAGCCCTCCATGGAGGTGGCGCGTGAACTGCTGGACGCAGGCAACGGCATCCTGCGGCAGGTGACGATCGCCCCGGAACTGCCTGGAGCCCTCGAGGTCATCGACCTGCTGGTCGAGCACGGGGTCACCGTCGCGGTCGGGCACACCGAGGCAACCGCCGAGCAGGCCGCCGCCGCGTTCGACCGTGGTGCGCGGCTGCTCACCCACGCGTTCAACGCGATGCCCGGCATCCATCACCGCGCGCCCGGTCCGGTGGTGGCCGCGCTGGCCGATGAGCGGGTGACCGTCGAGCTGATCCTCGATGGTCTGCACGTGCATCCGGATGTCGCTTCCCTGGTCTTCACGAAGGCGTTGAACCGCGTCGCGCTGGTCACCGACGCGATGGCCGCTGCCGGTGCGGCTGACGGCCACTATCGGTTGGGCTCGCTCAACGTCACGGTCCGCAATGGCCTCGCAGTGCTGTCGGGAACCGACACTCTCGCGGGATCAACGCTCACTCAGGACGCGGCGTTGCGGAATGCGATCACCTTGGTCGGCCTCGACGCGCGAGCCGCGGTTGAAGCGGTCACCCTCACCCCGGCGCGAGCGCTTGGTCTTGAGCACCGGCATGGCCTGCTGGCGGAGGGCTTTGCGGCGGACGCGGTGCTGCTCGATTCGGACTGGCAGGTCAGTTCGGTGTTTGCGGACGGGCGTCGGATCGGCGCCCACGAGACCCAGCCGGCCGCCTGAGAAGCGGACGCCTCGTCTTCGGCGCACCTCGCGGAGTCGTATTGCGGAGTCGTCTTGCGGTTGATCTTCTCTCCTCCACAGGGACGGGTTCGCGCTGGTTGCTAACAGGTAAAACTGGCCGCTGGCCAGCGGAAACAGAATGTCGGTGGTTGCTGGTTCACTGCATTTGTGACCACCAGAGAACACCCGCTCAGCCGGCCGGCACCGCGCCGCACCGGCGAAGAGGCACTGCTGTCGCCGCGGGCGATCCTGGATGATCAGATGCACGACTTCATCGACGCGGTGGCCGAGGCGAGCGCCGATGTCGCCCGAGCGCAAGCCCGGCTGCTGGAACTGGTCGACCAAACCCGGCAGCACGCCGAACGCGTGGTGCACCTGTTCGTGCCACACGATGACCGGATGCGGAAAGCCGAACAGCAACGACTGGCCAAGATGGCATTCGCCGAGCAGATCGCGGCCAGCCTGCGCCTGCCCTCCGGCTCCGCGCAGCGGTTGATCGCCGAGGCCGAGGCGCTCACGCACGAGCTGCCGGGCACGATGAGCGCGCTCCGGCGTGGCGAGATCAGCCTGCGGCACGCGCAGGTGATGGTCGACGAGTGCTGGCAGCTCGGCCGGCGGTACCGACCCGGGAGCCGACGCTGGGACCTCGGCTGAGGTTCGCCGGGCCGCGGTGGAAGCTTTCGAAGAGGCCACCTTGCCGGCGGCGATGAAGCTGACCGTGGCGAAGTTCTCCCGCAAGGCCCGGCAGCTCCGGGAGCGCATCCATCCGGAGACGATCCGGGCCCGCCGGGTGAAGGCGGCCGGGGACCGGGAGTTCAGTTTCGAGCCGTCCCGGGACGGGATGGCCTATCTGACCCTGTACACCGAGGCTCCGTTGGCGATGGCGATCCACGACCGGGTCACCGCCGCGGCGATGGCCCAGCAGCGTCCGGAGGAACCGCGCACGCTGACCCAGCTGCGGGCCGATGTCGCCACCGAACTGCTCCTCACCGGTGGCGGAGGTGCCGATGGTGGCGGACCGCAGGAGGACCGGTTCGCCGGCATCCGTCCCACCGTGTTCGTCACCGTGCCGGTCGTGACATTGCTCGGCCACAGCGACGAACCCGCCACCCTCGACGGCTACGGCCCGATCGACCCGGACACCGCCCGCCGGCTCACCGCCCAGGCACCCTCCCTGTTCCGGCTGCTCACCGACCCCGAGACCGGCGAACTGCTCGCACTGGAGCAAGGACTGCTACCGGCTCCCCCGCCTGCTGCGCCGATTCCTGCGGCTGCGGGACGAGACCTGCCGGTTCCCCGGCCGCAACCGCAAAGCCGTGCACTCCGACCTCGACCACACCATCGCCAAAGAACACGGCGGCCCCAACACCGCCGCAAACCTCGCCCACCTCTGCCGCAAACACCACCGACTGAAACACCTCACCGGCTGGAGCGTCGAGCAACTGGACCACGGCGTGCTCCGCTGGACCTCACCCACCGGACACCAATACACCAGCGAACCAGAACTGCGTTCCGATCCGGTCCCATCGCAGGACCGCGTGAATCGCGGACCGAACGTGTGGTCCAGCCCCAGCCCCGGCCCCGAGCCCGAGCCCGAGCCCGATGCATCGGCGTGCGGGGACAAATCAGAACCGACAAAGCGGCCCGAGCCTGTGGTTGAGCCCGATAGGAAACGGAAGTCTCATCCGGGATCCGATCCGGGAACAGACCCACCGCCGTTCTAGCCGCTTGTCACTGCCCGCGCGTCCTGAAATCCGTCATCACCTTTGGCTGACAATTGCCCAGACCGCGCGAACAGCCGGCCGCCCAGACCGCGCGAACAGCCCCACGCCCCCTAGGCGTACTGCTGCCAGGCTGGCTTGTTCTCCGCGATGTACTTGTAGTAGTCGGCGAGCGCTAACCGGCTCGCTGCCGCTTCATCGAGGATGACCGTCGCGTTCTGGTGGAACTGCAGCAGCGACGCCGGCACCATGCTGGTCACCGGCCCCTCCACTGCGGCCGCGATCGCATCCGCCTTCTGCTCGCCCTGCGCGACCAGCACGACCTCGCGGGCATCCATGATGGTGCCGAGACCCTGCGTCACGCAGTGCATCGGAACCTCGTCAGCGCTGCCGAAGAACCGTGCGTTGTCGGCACGGGTCTGCGCCGCAAGCGTCTTGATCCGCGTGCGGGACGCGAATGACGAGGTCGGTTCGTTGAAGCCGATGTGGCCGTTCGATCCGATCCCCAGAATCTGGATGTCGACCCCGCCTGCCTCGAAGATCTGCCGCTCGTACGCCGCGCAGGCTGCTTCGATGTCGTCGGCACGGCCATCCGGAACGTGCACGTTGTCGGGATTCAGGCCCAGCGGTTCGATGACCTCCCGGCGAATCACCTGCACGTAGCTCTCCGGATGCTCCGCCGAGATCCCGACGTACTCGTCGAGGGCGAAGCCGCGGGTGCGGCCGACGTCGAGACCCTCCTCGCGAACGCGCCGGGCGAGCTCGGCGTAAATGGCGAGCGGCGACGATCCGGTGGCCAGTCCGAGGACGGCGTCCCGCTTGCTGGCGACAACGCGGGCGATCTTGCTGGCAGCTACGCGACCCACTTCGGTGGCGTCCTGCAGAATGACGATTTCCATCACCGGTCAGCGTAGTGAACTCCGGAGGCTCTTATTGTTCTCGCAGGAAGTTCAATCTAGATTTGCTCAGTCTTGAACCTGGAGGAGTTCCTTTGATCACTGCCCGCAGCTCGCTCGCAACCGTGGCCGGCCTCTCGATGATCGGGGTATTGGCTGGATGCACGGCATCCGACGCGACGACCGGAAGTCTTGGGGCGGAGAACGACTATGTCGACGGCGACTACACGGCGTCGGGCAGCTATGTGTCGCCGAACGGCGAGGAAACCATTGACGTCACCCTCAGCCTCGAGGCCGGGACCGTCACCGCGGTTGAGGTGACTCCGAACCCGACCAACCCGAACACCGAGATGTTCCAGGGCCAGTTTGCGGGCGGCATCGCCGCGCAAGTCGTCGGCAGGCACATCGACGAATTGGACGTCGACAAGGTCGCCGGCTCGAGCCTGACCAGCGGTGGCTTCAACGACGCCCTCGAGCAGATCAAGGCCGATGCCGCCGCATAGCCTGCGCTTCGAGGCCATCGGCACCGGATGGCAGATCGACACTGCCGCGCCGCTTTCAGACGAGATCGTTGCGGCGATCCACCAGCGGATCGACGACTACGACCGTGCCTGGTCCCGGTTCCGTAGCGACTCACTGGTCAGCCGCATGGCGCGGGAGCCCGGCCAGTGGCGACTCCCGTCCGAGGCGGCACCGTTGCTCGAGCTCTACCGTCGCCTCTACACGGCCACGGACGGCGCGGTCAGCCCACTGGTCGGCGACTCGCTCGTCGCCCTCGGCTACGACCGCAGCTACTCGCTGCGCTCCACCGGACCCACCCCCGCGACCCGTTGGGAAGACGCCATCGCCTGGGACGGTGAGCAGCTCACCTGCCTGAAACCGGTGACCATCGACGTGGGCGCGGCCGGCAAGGGCCAGCTGGTAGACCTGGTCGGCGCGCTGCTGGCCGAAACGGATGCCGGGGGCTTCACCGTCGACGCCTCGGGCGACTTGCTGCACTCGGGTCCGACCTCGCTGCGAGTTGCCCTCGAGCATCCCCTTGATGCGTCGCTGGCCGTTGGTGTCGTCGAGCTCGGCACACGCGCGCTGTGCGCATCGGCGGCGAACCGGCGCACTTGGGGCGATCGGTTGCACCACATTCTGGATGCGACCACCGGGTTGCCCACGCGGCGGGTGCTTGCCACCTGGGTCATCGCCGACGCCGCGCTCATCGCTGATGGCCTGGCCACGGCGCTATTCTTCGCAGAGCCGGAGCGGCTGCACGGGTTCGAGTTCGAGTACGTGCGCATGTTCGACGACGGGCGGCTGGACTGGTCTCCCGGACTTCAGGGGGAGGTATTCGCGTGACCACGAGCGCGAGGGCATTGCTCGATCGGTTCACCGGCCGGATCTCGATGTACCTGCTTATCCTGGTGATCCTCAGCGTGCTGGCCGTGGTCGCCTTCGTGCTGGCGCTCACCGGAGAACTCGGCTTCGATCCACTGGCGATGCTGGCCAGTGCGGCCGTCCTGATCGTGGCGACCACGGCATCCGGATGGCTGCTCGCCCGCCTCTTCCGCACCCGCGCGCACCTGCAGTCGTCGCTCATCTCCGCGCTGCTGTTGTTCTTCCTGTTCTTCCCCACCACCGCCCTCCCTCAGCTCGGGTCCCTGGCGCTGGCCGGCGTCATCGCGAGCGTCTCGAAATACGTGCTTGCGGTCGGCGGTCGACACGTGTTCAACCCGGCGGCGATCGCCGCCTTCGTGGTCACCATCTTCACCGGGCTGAACGCGAGCGTGTGGTGGGTCGCGACCGCCTGGCTGCTGCCGTTCGCGGCGATCGGGGCGTTCCTCGTGCTGTGGCGCACCCGCAAACTGCTGCTCGGTGTGGCCTTCACCGTCGTCGCCGCCATGATCACGGTGACGCGGCTGGTCGATTTCGGCACTGATCCGGGCACCGCGCTGGTCACGGCCTTCACGAGTTACCCGATCGTCTTCCTGGCCGGCTTCATGCTCAGCGAACCGTTGACCTTGCCGCCGCGGCGGTGGCAGCAGGTTCTCATCGCTGTCGTCGTCGCGGTGGTGTTCGCCGTGCCGTTCAATATCGGCGGGCTCTACAACACCCCGGAACTGGCCCTGCTGGTCGGCAACCTGATCGCCTTCTTCTTCGGCCAGCGGCACGGCCTGCCACTGGAGTTCCTGGGCCGCAGGCAGCTGACGCCGACCTCGTGGGAGTTCTCGTTCAAGCCCAGGCGCGCAGCCCGATTCACGCCGGGCCAGTACCTCGAACTGTTCCTGCCGCACCGTGCCGATCTGCGTGGTTCCCGCCGCCTGTTCAGCATCACCTCGGCGACTCCGGAAGAGATCACCATCGGCGTGAAAATCAGCGAGCCGGCGTCCAGCTTCAAGCTGGCGCTCCAGGACCTCGCGCCGGGCGAGATCGTTCGCTCCACCGGCGTCGGCGGCGACTTCGTGCTGCCCCGAGACGAGTCGATGAAGGTGCTGCTGGTCGCCGGCGGGATCGGTGTCACGCCGTTCGTCAGCCAGCTCAGCGCCGGCCCGCGACGCAACGCCGTGCTGGTGTACTCGGTGTCCTCGGCTGACGAGCTGGCGTTTGCGCCGAAGCTGGCAGCATCCGGTGCGCGTGTCCTGGTAATCGCGCCGGAGCGATTTGCGGCCCTGCCCGACGGCTGGGAGTACCTCGGCCCCGGACATCTGACCGCGGACCGGCTGCGGCAGGCGGTTCCGGATGTCGCGGAGCGCGCCGCGTATGTCTCGGGTTCGCCCGCCTTCGTCGACGGCATCCGCCGAGTGGTCCGTGCGGCCGGTGCCCGGCGCCTGCGCACCGACCTGTTCGCCGGGTACTGATCCCAGCGGAGGTACCCATCTAGCTGGCGTTTGAGCCAGATTGTCGCGTTTGAGCCTGCGCGCGCAGGCTCAAACGCGCCGAAGTGGTTCAGTCGCTCACACCGCCAGTGGCAGCAAAGCGCCCCCAATTTTCAGCATTTTCGAAGGAAAGACTCGTTAGCACTCCTCGACACCGAGTGCTAACATTTCAATAGTTGAGTCACCGAGGCTCAACTTTCGACGTGAAGGAGTTGACACAAAGATGGCCACCTACTTTGACCCATTCCGTGAGCTGGACCGCGTCGCCGGCACCCTGCTTGACCGCAGCCCCCGCGTGATGCCCATGGACCTCTACCGTGAGGGAGACCACTACGTCCTCACCGCCGACCTTCCGGGCGTCGACCCGGGCTCCGTCGACGTGGACGTTGACGGCCAGCTGCTGACCATCCGCGCCGAGCGCACGGTGCGCAGCCAGGAAGGCGTCAAGTGGATCACCCGCGAGCGCATGGGCGGTTCGTTCCTGCGCCAGCTGACCCTTGGCGACGGCATCGACCGCGAGAAGATCAGCGCGCACTATGACAACGGCGTGCTGAGCGTCATGATCCCGGTCAGCGAGAAGGCAAAGCCGCGCAAGGTCGAGGTCATGCAGGCGAACAAGCCAGCGCAGTCGGAGATCACGGTCGAGTAAGCACGGTCGAGGAGCGATCTCCGAGGGGCGGATGCCGCGACATCCGCCCCGCACCAAAAACGACTCGGCGCCCCAGTATCAACTGGGGCGCCGAGTCGTCTATAGGTGCAGCGAGCGTTACGCCAGACGTGCCTTGAGGTTCTCGTCGAGCGTGACGAGGAACTCCTCGGTGGTCTGCCAGGTCTGCTCCGGGCCGACCAGCAGTGCGAGGTCCTTGGTCATCGCGCCGGACTCGACCGTCTTAATGACAACGTCCTCGAGGGTCGCCGCGAACTCGATGAGCTCCTGGTTGTTATCGAGCTTGCCGCGGTGGTTGAGGCCACGGGTCCACGCGAAGATCGACGCGATCGGGTTGGTCGAGGTGGGCTTGCCCTGCTGGTGCTGGCGGTAGTGACGGGTCACGGTGCCGTGCGCAGCCTCCGCCTCGACGACCTTGCCGTCCGGCGTGGCCAGCACCGAGGTCATCAGACCGAGCGAGCCGAAGCCCTGCGCGACGGTGTCCGACTGCACGTCGCCGTCGTAGTTCTTGCAGGCCCAGACGTAGCCGCCCTCCCACTTCATGGCCGAGGCGACCATGTCGTCGATGAGGCGGTGCTCGTAGGTGAGACCGGCGGCGTCGAACGCCTCCTTGAACTCGGCGTCGAAGATCTCCTGGAAGATGTCCTTGAAGCGGCCGTCGTAGGCCTTCAGGATGGTGTTCTTCGTCGACAGGTAGACCGGGTAGTTGCGGGTCAACCCGTAGTTCAGCGAAGCGCGGGCGAAGTCGCGGATCGAGGCGTCGAGGTTGTACTGCACCTGCGCGATGCCATCGCTCGGGGCCTGATAGACCTCGAACTTCTGCGGCTCCGAGCCGTCCTCAGGGGTGAACTCGACGGTGAGAGTTCCCTTGCCCTTGAAGGTGAAGTCGGTGGCGCGGTACTGGTCACCGAACGCGTGACGGCCGATGATGATCGGCTTGTTCCAGCCGGGAACCAGGCGCGGGATGTTGGAGATGATGATCGGCTCGCGGAAGATGACGCCGCCGAGGATGTTGCGGATGGTGCCGTTCGGGCTCTTCCACATCTTCTTCAGGCCGAACTCCTCGACGCGGGCCTCGTCGGGGGTGATCGTCGCGCACTTGACGCCGACGCCGTGCTTCTGGATGGCGTGCGCCGCGTCGATGGTGACCTGGTCGTCGGTCTCGTCACGGTGCTGGATCCCGAGGTCGTAGTACTCGAGGTTGATGTCCAGGTACGGGAAGATCAGGCTGTCCTTGATCTTCTGCCAGATGATGCGCGTCATTTCGTCGCCGTCGAGCTCGACGACGGTGCCTTCGACCTTGATCTTTGCCACTGGTGATTCCTCTCGTTGGGCCGCGACAATCCTACCCGGCCCAGCAAAGTATCTCGACATCAAGATAATCGAAGGGTGGTTCCCGCTACCCTGTCTGCATGGGCGAGCTGAGACTGGAAGAACTGTCCGCCAAGAACATCGTGGCTGCGAACAGCCTGACGTTACGGCCCGGGCAGGAGGCGTTCGTGGTTCCGACCTCGTACGCCATCGCCGATGCCTACATCAACCCGGCGACGACCTGGCCGCGGGTGGTGCTGGACGGCGACGAGGTGGTCGGGTTCATCCGCGGCAATTTCGATCCGGATGCCGAGCAGGAGTACTTCCGCAGCTGTGTCTGGCGCATCCATGTCGCCGCGGACGCTCAGGGAGCCGGCATCGGCACGTTCGCGGTGCTCGCCCTGGCCGATGAAGCACGCCGCCGCGGGTACTCACATTTGAACGCAATCTGGGATTCCGGGGAGCACGGACCGGAGTCGTTCTTTCGTACTGTGGGCTTCGAAGTTGTCGGCGAAACGGCGTATGGCGAGAAAATTGGCGCTTTCGCCCTCTAGTCTGGGCTAATGGCTGAATCAACAGGTTTTACGATTCGGGTGATCGAAATCACCGTCTCCATCCCTGCCGGGCGCACGCTCGGCATCTCCAAGGTGGCGGAAATGCTCGACAGCGACACCGGCGCGATCGGCACGGTGCTCCGCGAGTACAAGGACTCCGGTGTGCCGTGGTGGCGCATCACCGACGACGAGGGCATCCCGGTGTTCGGCGCTGAGTTCAGCGCACGGGCCCTTGAGCAGTACCTGACCGAGGGCACCCCGATTCGGCCGTCCTCGTCAGAGCTCGGTTTCGCGGTGGCACTGGATGTCGCGACGCCCGAGCCGCAGGCGGTCAGCAACCTGGAGGCCGCCCTGGCCGACCCGGCTGCGGACATCCCTGCCGAACAGGTCTCGAACTTCGATGTCACCGCTCAGCCGGTCCCTGCTCAGCCGGTTTCCGCTCAGGACGCCGCTGCGGCTAATCCGTTCGACGCCCTCCTCCGGGGCAGCGACGCAGGCAAGGGCAGCGACAACGAGGCAGCTCCGCACCACCAGGGATGATTCCCGACGCCGACGACTTCACCTCAGCGGTACTGGACGTCGTCGACAGCATCCCCGCCGGACGGGTGATGACCTATGGCGATGTCGCGGCGGTTCTCGGATCCCGAGCAGCGCGCGGCGTCGGTCGGGTGATGGCCCAACACGGTGACAACATTCCCTGGTGGCGCGTTGTGCACGCCACCGGTCGCATCACCGACGGCCTCGAGCAGCGGGCGCTCAGCCATTTCCGCTCCGAGGGCACGCCGCTGATCGAGACCGACTACGGCTATCGCGTAGACCTGCGTCAGGCCCGCTATCTGCCGTGAGTCGCGAGCACGATGGCTCCTGGTGTTACGCTCTTGAGCGCCATGCAAGAGCTCCGAGTCCCCAAACGTAGAACTCCCGTGGAGTTGGTCCTCGCCGACGGCACACCGCGAAAGGTGCTGGTGTTTCTGGCCGAGTTCGCCGCGCGGCATTCGGGTGCCGAACGCCTGTCGGACCTCCTCGACGGCGAGTCTGAATTCATCCCGGCCGTCGAAGCGTCCACGAACGCGGTGTTCTTCCTGCACAGCACGTCGGTCGCGGTAGCGCGAGTGGCCTCTTCGGTGGAGGGGGACGATGGCCAGCACACCAGTCCGACCAAGCACGAAGTGGAGATCACTCTCATCGGAGGCGCGCGGCTGCGAGGGCACGTCGCGTACGTGATGCCGCCGGATCGTTCGCGGCTCACGGACTATCTCAATTCGGAGCCGCGCTTCATCAAGCTGATCGAGCAAGAGGGAGTCGCGCTCGTCAACAAGCAGCACGTCACCCTGATCGAAGCGCTCGACTCGTCTCGCTGAACCCAAAGCTCCCTGGTTCAAGAACTCGGAACGCTCGCTCCCGGGAGGGCTAGACGAGCGATTCACGCCAGGCGGCGTGCAGCCTCGAGAACTTGCCCTCTCCGGCGATCAGTTCCTCGGGAGTGCCGTCCTCGATGATCCGTCCGTGCTCCATCACGAGCACCCGGTCGGCGATCGCCACGGTCGACAACCGATGCGCGATGATGACCGCGGTGCGGTCGGCGAGCAGCGTCTGCAGGCCTTCCTGCACAAGCCGTTCGCTCGGGATGTCGAGGGACGCAGTGGCCTCGTCGAGGATCAGCACGCTCGGGTCGGCGAGGAACGCACGCGCGAACGAGAGCAGCTGCCGTTGGCCGGCTGAGACGCGGCCTCCGCGCTTGTTCACGTCGGTGTCGTAGCCGTCCGGGAGTGCCGAGATGAACTCGTGCGCTCCGACAGCCCTGGCCGCCGCCATGATCTCGTCGAGGGTGGCATCCGGCTTGCCCAGCGCGATGTTGTCGGCCACCGACCCGCTGAACAGGTACGCCTCTTGGGTGACCATGACGATCGCGCGGCGCAGGTCCTTCGGATGCAGTCGGCGCAGGTCGACGTCGTCAAGGGTCACCGCCCCCGTGCTCGGGTCGTAGAACCGGGAGATCAGCTTGGCGAGCGTGGACTTGCCAGCGCCGGTGGTGCCGACCAGGGCGATGGTCTGCCCGGCAGGAATCTCCAGGTCGAACCGAGGCAGCACCGGGCGGCCTTGCTTATAAGCGAACTCGACACCCTCGAACCGGACCTGTCCCTTCGCCGCCCACAGGTCGACGGGCTTGCTGGGATCGGGCACGCTCGGCAGCTCCTCGAGCACGCCGGAGATCTTCTCGAGCGCCGCCGCCGCCGACTGGTAGGAGTTGTAGAACATCGCCATCTCCTGCGCCGGCGCGAAGAAGTTGCGCGTGTAGAGCAGCGCAGCGAGCAGGAAGCCGATGTCCAGCGACCCGTCGAGTACCCGGAACGCGCCCACCAGCAGCACGACCGCGACGGTCACGTTGCCGATCAGGATGAGACCGGGATCGTAAATACCGAACACCTGGATGGTCTTCGCATTGACGTCTCGGTAGTCCTCGACGAGGTCGCCGAACTCCTTCTCGTTGCGCTGTTCCTTGCGGAACGCCTTGACCGCGCGAATACCCGTCATGCTCTCGACAAACTGCACGATCATCGAGGCGGATGCGGTCCGGGTGCGCCGGAACAGCCTCTGCGAGCGCACCTGGAACCACCGAGTCAGCGCGAAGAGCGGCACCAGCGCGCCGAGCAGGATGAGCCCGCTGACCCAGTCCGCGATGAACATGGCAACGGCGATGAGCACCATGTACAGCGCGCCCTGGACGAGCTGGTTCAGCCCCTCGCCCAGCAGCTCCTTGATCGCCTCCAGGTCGCTGGTCTGCCGGGAGATGATCCGGCCGGACGTGTAGCTCTCGTGGAATTCGAGACTCAGCCGCTGCGTGTGCAGGAACACCCGCTTGCGCAGGTCGAACAGCATGGCCTGGCTGATGCGCGCGGTGAGCACGGTGTACCAGGCGACCAGCACCGCTCCGATGACGCCGGTGAGCAGGTAGGCCCCGACGGTCAGGGCAAGCGGGAACCAGTCTTGCTCGAGCACGGCTGGCAGGCCCTGGTTGATGCCGATCGCTATCAACATCGGGCCGGCGACCTGGGCGATCGTGCTGATCAGGATCACCGCAGCCGTGAGCCAGAGCGTGCCGCGCAGCGGCCGCATCAGTGAGCCGAGCAGTTTCAGCGAACGGTCCCGCACGTGTCGGCTCTCCGCCTTGGTCAGGTCGTGTCGTTCTTCGCCTTCAACTCCGATGACGCTCATGCGCCGACCTCGACCTTCGCAACATCCTGCTCGTCCTCAAGCGAGGAGATGATGAACCGGTAGTGCTCACTGGTGGCGAGCAACTCGGAATGGGTGCCGACCGCGGTGATCCGACCGCGTTCGAGCACGGCAACCCGGTCGGCGAGCTGCACGGTCGACGGTCGGTGCGCAACGATCAACGCCGTCGTCGACGCGAGCACCTCGCGCAACGCGGCTTCGACGAGCGCCTCGGTGTCGACATCCAACGCCGACAGCGGGTCATCGAGCACGAGCACGGCCGGCCGCGCCGCGACCGCGCGGGCGAGCGCGAGTCGCTGGCGCTGGCCACCGGACAGGCTCATGCCCTCCTCACCGACCTTCGTGTCCACCCCCTCGGGCAGGTCATGCACGAACCCGGCCTGCGCGATCTCGAGCGCGCGCTGCAGCTCCTGGTCCGAGCCCTCCGGCCTGCCCAGCATCACGTTGTCCCGAACCGACGCCGAGAACAACGTCGCGTCCTCGAACGCCATCGCCACGTGGGTGCGTAGTTCGTCAAGGCTGAGGTCACGGATGTCGACCCCGTCCAACAGCACCTGCCCACCGGTCACGTCATACAGCCGCGAGGCCAGCGCGGTAAGCGTTGTCTTGCCCGATCCGGTGAGGCCGACCAGTGCCATGGTCTCGCCTGGTTCCAATTCGAGGTCGATGCCGTCGAGCAGGTCGGCGTACTGCGCCGGTGAGTCCTGGTAACGGAAGTGCACGTTCTCGAAGACGAGTCGGCCGCGCGGGTCGGCGATGGTGGCCGGATGCTCCGGATCGGTGATCTCGTTGCGCTCGTCCATCACCTCGAAGTAACGGTCCACCGCGGTGCGCGTGTCGAAGGTCATCGAGAGCAGGAAGCCGATCGATTCGACTGGCCAGCGCAGCACTGTTGCCGTGGCGAAGAAACCCACCAGGTCACCGATGGTGAGCTGCCCGGCGACGAAGAGAACTCCGCCTCCGAGCAGGGCCAGGGCGAAGGTGACATCCGGAACCAGCAGCAGCCACAACCAGATGCCAGCGATCGCGCGCGCCTTCTCAATCTCGGTGCCGCGCAGGGTCTCCGCTTGGCGGCTGAACCGCTCCAGTGCGTGCTTGCCGCGACCGAACGCTTTGAGCACACGGATGCCGTGTACCGATTCCTCGACCGCGGTGGCCAGGTCGCCCGCCTGGTCCTGGCTGCGGCGGGTGACCGCGGAGTACTTGTTCTCGAAGAGGTAGCCGTAGATCCAGAGCGGGATCGAGCAGACCATGAACAGCACGCCGAGGATCCAGTTGATGTTCACCAGGAAGACGAAGCCGATCACCACGGTGACCGAGTTGACCACCAGCAGCACCAGGCCGAACGACAGCCAGCGACGGATCAGACCGAGGTCGCTCACCATGCGCGACAGCAGCTGGCCGCTCGGCCAGCGGTCGTGGAAGGCCACCGGCAGATCCTGCAAGCGCTGATACAGGTGGTTGCGCATGCGCGCCTCGACGTGGGTGCCGGGAGTGAGCACGAACCAGCGCCTCAGCGCGACCATGATGGCCTCGAGCACACCAAGGGCGAGGACGAGGCCGACTGCCGGCCAGATCGCCGTGGCGTCGCCTTCGCTGAGCGACCCGTTGACCAGGTCGCGCAGCACTTGCGGGATCAGCAGCGCGACGACTGCGCCGAGCAGCGCGGCGATCATGCCGAGGTAGATGCGCGGCATCGCCGGACGCGCGTAGGGGTACAGGCGCAACAGGGTGCGCGTGGTCGAGGCGGACTTCTTCTTCGATGCCGGGGTCGACACTTCTCACTCGTTTCAGTAGTAGCGAATCGAGACGACACAACAGCGCGACTGGTGAGCCGCGCTGAGTATTGGGATTCCGTTGCTCGATGAGCAGCCTTACAGCTTAGTGAGTCGGAATCGGCTACCGCAACACTCGCCGCCCACGCGCGTCGACCGGAAAGAAATTCACCTCAAGACACCCCCAATCGGGCACGGGCGCCGGTATGCTCGGCCCGAGAGCGGGCACCAAAGGGGGGACCTGATGCCGAACTTGCTCATCGATTCGTCGGTGTTCTCGGGTGTGGACGCGCGGTTGGGCGCCGCCTCCGCGCCGACCGTGACAAGCTGCCTCGGAGCCGGATCGTGGGGATCGTCAGCGGTCGCTGCCGCGTTCGACGTGGTCGAGGCGACCATTGGCCGTGCGGCGGCTGCGCTCACCGAGAACACCGAGACCTTGCGGGCCGACACGGCATCCGTGATCGGTGGGATCACCGACGTCGATGCCGCGCTCGTGGGCGCCCTGTCATGATCGCACCGCCGCTCGCCGGTGATCCCGGTGTGGGGAGTGTGGAAGCCATCCGGTCGGCACAGGAATCCCACAGCGCCCGCGCTGTGGCGCTGAGACTGCGAGCAGATGAGGTTCGCGGCGCCGTTGCCGACCTCGGCAGCCAGCAGGGGGTCGCTGTCGATGCGCTACGGGCGAGGCTGTTGGCGTCGGCACAGCGATTCACCGACCTCTCAGCGGTGTGCGACCAGACCAGCGGGATCCTTCGCGGGTACGCCGACGGCGTCGAGAGCATTCAGCTGCGCGCACGCGACCTTCGCGACCAGGCTCAAGCGAGCGATCGGTCGATTGCCCGCCTTCGCGACGTCGCGCTCTCCAATGTCGTCGAGGACTTCTTTGGTTTGTTCCTCAGCTGGGATTCGGTGCTGCCAGCCTGGATGCACGAGGGCGACGACCGCGCTCTGGTCCGCTGGCAATCCGCCATCAACACGTACGAGCTTCTGCAGCAACGGTGGGCCGGGCTGCTCCAGGAGCGCGACCTGCTCGACGCGGAGACCGCCAGCCGCCTCGCAGCCTCCGACGTCTTCGACGCGGTAACCGCCGCCGAACTCGGCGAGCTTCCATCCGCCACTCAGGTGCGCAGCGTGTGGAACGCGCTGAGCAAGGAGCAGCGGGCCGATCTGATCGCCGGGCAGCCGGCAATCATCGGCAACCTCGACGGGATCCCGTTGGCCGATCGTGCCGCCGCCAACCGACTGAACATCCAGGCCGAGATCGACCGTCTTGAAGCCGAGGTGGATGCCGAAGCGGGCCGGGCCAACCCACGCTATCGACGGCAGTGGCTGATCGATGAGCTGAAGTCCACGATCGGGTACTACGAACAGCTGTTGCACGCGCCGACGAGGTACCTCGGCGAGGACGGCATGAAGCAAAGCCGTACCGGCAGCATGGTCGTGATCTTCGACCCGACTCGGGCAGGAATTGCGACCTACCAGGGCCCGCTCGACGCGGCCACGGGCGAGATACCCACCTGGATCAAGAGCGTCGGGATCTATGTGCCCGGCACCGGGACCCAGATGGAAACGTTCGGCGGCGCCGAAGATCGCCTCAACGACCTCTACGACGGGTCAGCTCCGACCACCGCGCTGTTCGCGTGGGCTGGTGGGAGGTTCCCGCAAGGCCTTGAGGCGATCACGGCATCGTTCTCGGAGGACCTCGGCCCATCGCTCGCTGGTTTCGTCGGGGGGCTGTCGGTACCTGCCGAAGCCGACCTGACGGTGTTCGGCCACAGCTACGGTGCTGCCGTGGTCGGGCACGCGGAGGCATCCGGCCTCAAAGCGGACCGAATTCTGTACGTCGCTCCCGCCGGCCTCGGGAATGGCATCTCAAGCCTCGGCGACTTCCCGCATACCAAGAATGTCCCGCATTACGCGATGATGGCGCGCAACGACATTGTCGTCGGATCATCGCAAGGATTCGATCTCGGCGATCTGGGGCATGGCGCCTCCGCGCTCACCGCTGACGGAGTCGTCAGGCTGGAGACCGGTTTCCACAAGGACGGTTCAACCGTCGAGAGCGACGGCGGCATTGAGAGCCACAGCAGCGTGTTCCGTAGGAAGTCGACAGCATTCACTAACATCGTGAACGTGATTGAAGGTGGCCAGGTCGAGCTGTACGCGCCTGATCAGCTGGTGATCGCCGGTCGCACGGTGGTCACCATCCCGGGAATCCTCACCGAGGATTACGAACCTGTGATGGAGCCCGTGGAATGAGACACCCCCGCCGCGGCAACCGCGCCCTCATGACTGGCGTCGTATTCGCGCTCTCGACCACCCTTGGAGGCTGTTCCATGCCCGCATCATCAAGCACGCCGCTCGCCGATTACCAAGCCGAGTCGGAGCAGCTGGCAGAGTCACTGTTCGAGCTGCTCCCCGAATCCGCGATCGACTCACGCTCGCCCGTCGAGTCGGACAGTCGGCTCGCGACCGACGGTTACGACGAATGGCCGAAGTACTGGTACTGGAACGGCGACGTGTACCTTCTGCCAGACGGCGACCTGTCCCCCACCGAAGCCGCCGAGACCATCGGGAAGTCACTGATCGACGACGGCTGGGAACATGCAGAGAGCGGACTCAGCAGCGAAACGCGCACTGTCACGGAATATCGCCGCGACGGCTGGTTCCTCGACATCGACGCCGAATTGCAGGCCCCGCCAATGGCTCAGGCAGTGCGCCTCACCATCCTGAGCCCGGACACAGATCACTGAACCTTCGGCGCTCGTGCGCGCCCATCGCTCAGTGGAAGAAGTGGCGCTCCCCTGTGAAGTACATGGTGATCCCGGCATCCTGAGCGGCCGCGATGACCTCTTCATCGCGCACCGAACCACCGGGCTGCACGACCGCGCGCACGCCGCCGTCGATGAGTACCTGCAGTCCGTCGGCGAACGGGAAAAAGGCATCGGATGCCGCGACGCTGCCCTTCGCCCGGCCAGCCGCGCGGGTCACCGCGAGGTGGCACGAGTCCACCCGGTTGACCTGGCCCATGCCGACGCCAACCGAGGCGCCGCCGTGGGCGAGCAGGATCGCGTTCGACTTCACCGCGCGTACGGAGCGCCAGGCGAATTCAAGGTCGGCGAGCGTTGCCTCGTCGGCCGGCTCCCCGGCCGCGAGCGTCCACTCGGATGCGGGCGCGAAGTGGTTGTCGGGGTGCTGAACGAGTAGTCCACCGGAGATCTGCCGGAACTCGACATCCTCCCGCTCGTAACCCTCGGGCAGCTGCAGCAGGCGCACGTTCTTCTTCTGGCTGAGCAGTTCGAGCGCCTCGGGCTCGAAACCGGGCGCGATGATGACCTCGGTGAAGATCTCCTTGATCGATTCCGCCGCATCGCGCGTGATCACGCGGTTCGCGGCGATAACGCCACCGAAGGCCGACACCGGGTCGCACGCGTGGGCGAGCTGGTGGGCCTCGGCGATGGTCGCCGCGGTGGCGATTCCGCACGGGTTGGCGTGCTTGATGATCGCCACGGTGGGACCCTCGTGGTCGAACGCGGCGCGCAGGGCTGCGTCGGCGTCGACGTAGTTGTTATACGACATCTCCTTGCCGTGCAGCTGGGTGGCCTGGGCGATGCCCGCTGCTGCCTCGCCGGTGTACAGCGCGGCGCCCTGGTGCGAGTTCTCGCCATAGCGGAGCACCTGCTTCAGGTCGGCTTCGAGACCGATGCCGTCTCCCCATTCGGAGTCGGATGTCTCGGCATCCGCGTCGTCTTCGTTCTCGTCGTCCTCGCCTTCGCCTTCCCAGGGGTCGTAGAGGTTCTCGGCGAACCAGAGGGCGACGTTCATGTCGTATCCGGCGGTGTGCTCGAACGCGATCGACGCCAGCTTCTGTCGCAGCTCGAGGCTGGTGCCGCCCGCGAGCACCGACTCGAGCACGTCGGCGTAGTCTTCGGGGTTCACGACGATGGCGACGTTGGCATGGTTCTTCGCCGACGCGCGGACCAGTGCGGGGCCGCCGATGTCGATGTTCTCGATGACGTCGGCCGCGTCCGCGCCGCTGTCCACGGTCTTCGCGAACGGGTACAGGTTCACGACGACGAGCTGGAACGCGTCAATGCCGAGCTCGGCGAGCTGCTGTTCGTGGTCTTCGAGGCGCAGGTCGGCGAGGATACCGGCGTGCACGGCGGGGTGCAGGGTCTTCACCCGGCCGTCCAGGGACTCGGGGAAACCGGTGACGGTGGCGACATCGGTGACCTCGAGACCGGCGTCGCGCAGGGTCGCAGCTGTGGAACCGGTGGAGACCAGCTCGACGCCCTCAGAGGCAAGCGCCTTACCGAACTCGGCCAGTCCGGCCTTGTCGCTGACCGAAATCAGAGCACGCTTCACCGGGACGATATCGCGCGCGCGGTAGAGGCTGGGGTCGTGACTGCTGGGACCGCTCATGCGCTCGCTAGCTCCTTCAAATCGATGTGTCCGTTGGCAATGTCGAGCACGGTCTGCACCAGCAGTTCCCGCTCGACGACCTTGATGCGCTCATGCAAGGTGGATTCGGTGTCGCCGGGCAGGACCGCGACGCGGCGCTGGGCGATGATCGGGCCAGAGTCGACGCCGTCATCGACGACGATCACGCTGGCACCGGTTTCGGTGACCCCGGCGGCGAGGGCGTCGCGCACGCCGTGCGCGCCGGGAAACTCGGGCAGGTAGGCGGGATGCGTGTTGATCAGCTGCGGTGACAACTCGGCGACCACTCGCGCCGGCAGCAGTCGCATGAAGCCGCTGAGGATGACGAGGTCGGGCTCCCACTGCTGGATCTGGGTGAGCAGTTCGTCGCCCCAGCTGGCCCGGTCGGGAAAGTTCCCGGGCACCACGGCGAAGGTGGGGATGCCGAAGGCCTCAGCGTGATCGAAACCGTCGGCGGGCCGATCCGCCCCGACCGCGACCACGCGGGCGGGGAACTCCGCGTCCTCCGAGGCTTCGAGCAGGGCACGCAGATTAGACCCGCCCCCGGAGATGAGTACGACCAGTCGGAGCACCTGACTAGCCTACCGTGACCCGCTCCTTGACCCTGGAGAGATCGATGGATGCTGCGAGCGCACCGAGCGTCGCGGCGACCGCGATTTCCACGGCCGCCCATGCCGCCACGGCGAAGGGGTCCGGGCCGACGGTGGCCAGCCGGCCGGGTCCCGCGGAACCAGCCGACGCCCAGGCGAGCAGCCCAAGCAGAGCGCCGGCGATGACCCCGGTGCCTACGCCGGTGCCGACCCGCCACGGCCAGTCCAGCGTGTGCAGCGACCGTCCAGAGGCAAGCCCGGCGAGGAACCCGAGGATCACCGGGACGAGTACCCCAAGCAGTCCCCAGGCGTGTTCGCCGGTCGGCAGCGCGCCGAGCATCGGCACGGCGGGAATCGGACCGAGGGTGGTTCCAAGCGGGCCGATGCTCGAGCCGGTGCCGATCGCGAAGCCGGGGCCGACCAGCCAGGAAGCTGTCCAAATGATCACGTTCGGCAGCAGCGCCAGTTGGCCGAGGGTGATCACCGTGCCGCCGAGCACATTGGCCTGCACCGATTCGTAGAGGTGGATGACCTGGGCGTACCCGGCGATCAGGGCGATACCGGTGACGACCGCAGCGACCGCGATCACCGCGATCGCCGCGCCCGCCCCGCCGCGCAGGGCCGCAGCGACACAGGTCCGCAGTGGGGCCGGCCAGTCGCTGATCCAGTCGCGCAGCGAGCTGCCGTGATCGGGCAGTGGGTTACGCAGTCGTTCGCGGGTGGAGCCGATCAGAAGTCCGATACCGAACACGAGCGTCGGCAGCAGGATGCCCTGCCACAGGGACGGGCTGGCGTACGGGTAGTCGGCGCTGAGCGTGACGCCGAGGGCGAGGGCGGCGAAGGTGCCGAGGGCAACTGATTCTCCGAGCATCCGGTATCGCGTCGAGGCGACCCGACGGCCGGTGCGGATGGCGAGCAGCAGCGTGATCATGCCGAGGCCGAGCGCGGCGATGCTGATCACGAAGGGGGCGGCGTCGGGAACGCCGAGTGCGATCGCCAGGTCGGGATGCAGCTGAAGGGTCAGGTCCGTGCCGTGGCCGACCAGCCAGATGTCGGCGGCGCCTCGCCAGAATGCCGTCCAGTCAATGCCGAGCTGGAAGTGGAAGCCCCACAGCACGGTGAGCGGCACGAGCGGGATGGCGATTCCGACCATGGCGACGATGGCCGCCTCGAACGCGGCGAGCAGGGCGGTGACACGACGACTCATTTCGGGGTTGACCTTACGTCGCAGCGGCCCCGATTCCCGGCAGAACTACCGGAGAAAGACCGAACCGCCGGAGAAATATCCGTGCACGCGTCATCCGCCCGGATGATGACTTTCACTCGACCGAATGACGACGCACCTCAGCAGGCTGCGGTTGACTGCCTGCATGGCCAGCCGCGCGGGTGTCACCGCTTCCTCGATCACCCTCGTTGTGCTGCTTGCCGGCTGCTCGGCGTCCCCGACGACGAGCTACACCGCCCCGGACGGCGAGAAGGTCACTGTCGACTGGGCCGACTATCCCGGCCACGCGTACACCGATCATGCCGATGTGCTGGCGGCGCCGCTGGCCGAGGATGTGGATGAATCATCCGACGCCTTGCTGACCGAGATCGAAACGGCGCTCACCGAGGAATTCGGACTCGAGTGGGAAGCCGGCCCGGACAGTGAACCACCCTTCTGGCACAAGCAAGAAGGAAACGGCTACGGCGGTGAGTCGCTGTACCTCACCTACAACTCGCCGACGAGCGAGAGCATGACGGTGCCGTCCGGTGACGCCGCGTGGAGGCGCGCCATCGAGCTTGCGAGCGCTGTGACGACAGCGCACGGGCTCGGGGAACTTCAGCTGGAGAATCTCGATCCGGACATGGCAGAGCAATATGGCTCCGCCGATGTGTCGGACCATTGGCAGTGGGCAGCATCGACCTACGCAGACTCGCAGTGGGTGGGGGTCACCCTGATCGACGTCGACCGCGATCCCACTGGCAAGGCCGAGAAGGAGATGGCCGGCAGCGTTGAGTACGGCTGGAACCCGCGATCGATCAACATCTATTACGGGGTCACCACCATCCGCGGCGCCGATAAGACCGAGTTCCTCAAACGGCTGAAACCATTCGAAGGACTCGCCCGCCCTGAGGCGACTACCTCGGACTAGTACGCACACCCCCGTTTGCCCCCGAGATCGTGACAAGGGGCGGTCGTGCTGCTTGACTCTGCGCATGATGACGTCTCGCGCAGTCCGCGCCGGCGTAGCCCTCGCCGCTGGCGCGCTGGCGGTTATGGCTCTCACCAGCTGCGCAGCGTCACCGAAGACGACGTATGTGACGGATGCCGGCGAAACCGTCACCGTCGATTGGGCGGACTACCCCGGCCAGTCGAACATCGATTCCGCGCAGGTGCTTGCGGCACCGGCCACCGAGGACGTGGAAGAAGCATCCCTGCAGTTGCTGGCCGAGATCGAAACGGCTCTGACCGAGGAATTCGGGCTCGAGTGGGAGGTTGGCCCGCCGAGCGAGGCCACTTGGTGGGAGCACGACGACAATGGCTACGGCGGCGACTCGTTGTATGTCGGCTACCTGTCGCTGATGAGACAGAGCACACCGTGCCATCCGGCGACGCGGCGTGGGAGCGGGTGCTCGACCTCATCAACGCGGTGACCGAAGCGCATGGGCTCGGAGAGCTGGAGCTGGCCAACCTCAACCCGGAGCTCCTCGACTACTACAAGACCACTGACCTCTCGAAGCACTGGGAGTGGAACGGCGGGACTGACGCCGGTGCGCAATCGGTCACGATCTCGCTGAGGGATGTCGACCGCGACGCCACCGGCGAAGCCGAGAAGCAGATGTCCGGAGCCATCAAGACAGGCTGGAATCCGCGGGCGGTCAGCATCTATTACGGCGCCACCACCATCCGTGCTGCCGACCACGCCGAGTTCATCGAACGACTGAAACCGTTCGAAGGGCTCGCCAAACCAGAGGGAATCAACTCGGATTAATGACGGAAGGCCCGCACACGGCGGGCCTTCCGAGGGGCGGATGCCGAGGCATCCGTTGTTCGCGTGCTTAGAGCGACTTCAGGACTTCGCGCATCAGCGCAGCGGTCTCGGACGGCGTCTTGCCGACCTTGACGCCGGCGGCCTCGAGGGCCTCCTTCTTCGCCTGTGCGGTGCCCGCCGAGCCGGAGACGATGGCGCCGGCGTGGCCCATTGTCTTGCCCTCGGGGGCGGTGAAGCCCGCGACGTAGCCGACGACCGGCTTGGTCACATTGGCCTTGATGAAGTCAGCCGCGCGCTCTTCGGCGTCGCCGCCGATCTCACCGATCATGACGATGGCCTTGGTCTCCGGGTCCGCCTCGAACGCGGCCAGCGCGTCGATGTGGGTGGTGCCGATGACCGGGTCGCCGCCGATGCCGATGGCGGTGGAGAAGCCCAGGTCGCGCAGTTCATACATCATCTGGTAGGTCAGGGTGCCCGACTTCGACACGAGGCCGATCGGTCCCTTGCCGGTGATGTTCGCCGGGGTGATGCCGACCAGCGCCTCATCGGGGGTGATGATGCCGGGGCAGTTCGGCCCGATGATGCGGGTCTTGTTGCCCTGCTTCTGGGCGTATGCCCATGCCTCGGCGGTGTCGCCGACGGGAACGCCCTCGGTGATCACGACGAGCAGCGGGATCTCGGCGTCGATTGCCTCGACCATGGCGTCCTTGGTGAAGGCCGGCGGCACGAACGCGATCGACACGTCGGCGCCGGTCTTCTCCATGGCCTCCTTGACGGAGCCGAAGACGGGCAGCTCGGTCTCGCCGTGCAGCACGGTGGTGCCGGCCTTGCGGGCGTTGACGCCACCGACGACCTGGGTGCCGGCCTTCAGCATGAGGGCGGTGTGCTTGGTGCCCTCACCACCGGTGATGCCCTGGACGATGACCTTGGAGTCCTTGTTCAAAAAGATAGACATGCTGTTCTTGTTCCTCGATCGTGTCTCAGGCTGCAGCGTTGGCGAGTTCGGCGGCCTTGTCGGCGCCCTCGTCCATGGTGGCGGCGAGGGTGACCAGCGGGTGGTTCGCCTCGTTCAGGATGGCGCGGCCTTCCTCGACCTTGTTGCCGTCGAGGCGCACTACCAGCGGCTTGTTGGCGCTGTGGCCGAGCTCGGCGAGCGCGCCGACGATGCCCTTGGCGACCGCGTCACAGGCGGTGATGCCGCCGAAGACGTTGACGAAGACGGACTTCACCTGCGGGTCGTTGAGGATCACATCGAGACCGGCTGCCATCACCTCAGCGGATGCTCCGCCACCGATGTCGAGGAAGTTCGCCGGCTTCACGCCGCCGTGGTTCTCGCCGGCGTAGGCGACGACATCCAGAGTCGACATGACGAGCCCGGCACCGTTACCGATGATGCCGACCTGACCGTCGAGCTTGACGTAGTTGAGGTCGTTCTCCTTGGCCTTCGCCTCGAGCGGGTCGGCGGCGGCCTTGTCCTCGAGCAGCTCGTGCTTCGGGTGACGGAACGCAGCGTTCTCGTCGAGGCTGACCTTGCCGTCCAGGGCGATGACCTCGCCGTCCTCGGTGAGCACCAGCGGGTTCACCTCGACCAGGGTGGCGTCCTCGCCCTTGTAGACGTCCCACAGCTTGACGAAGACGTCGGCGACCTTCGGCGCGATGTCGTCGGCGAAGCCGGCGGCCTTGGCGATCTCGGCAGCCTTCGCCGAGGTGATGCCCTCCAGCGGGTTCACCTCGATGCGGGCGAGTGCCTCCGGGCGCTCGACGGCGAGCTCCTCGATCTCCATGCCGCCTTCGACACTGGCCATCGAGAGGTAGGAGCGGTTGGCACGGTCGAGCAGCAGGGAGAAGTAGTACTCCTTGTCGATGCGCGCCCCGGCAGCGATCATCACGCGCTTGACGACGTGACCCTTGATGTCGAGCCCGAGAATCTGCTCGGCTGCGGTGAAGGCGTCGTCCGGGTTGTGGACGACCTTGACGCCGCCGGCCTTGCCGCGGCCGCCGGTCTTCACCTGCGCCTTGACAACGACGGTTCCACCCAGCTTTTCAGCGGCGGCCTTCGCTTCTTCGGGGGTGTCGGCCACAAGGCCGGGAAGTACAGGCACTCCGTAGGATTCGAAAAGATCCCGTGCCTGGTACTCGAAAAGATCCACAGTACTCATCCAATGCGTCGCGTCGCCGGTCGAGAAGCATCGGCTGGTCGACCAGCATTGGGCTTAGTTTCCGCCAGTGTCTTGACACCGAGTAGTTCGACATCGAGACAAATGGGCCATCGGCAACTTTACCCCCTGGCGCCAAACGCATTTCGCCGTTCCGGGGTGTTAAGAAGCGTGCTTCTTTCCGAGGGGAAGCTAGAGCTTCTCGATCGGGGCCACCTTGATGAGCAGGCGCTTGCGGCCGGCCTGGTCGAACTGCACCTCGGCGATGGACTTCGGGCCAATCCCGGTGACGTTGGTCACCCGTCCGTCACCGAAGTCTGTGTGCCGGATCCGGTCGCCGATCGCCAGCGTCAGATCGCCGTTGTCGCGCACCTTGCCGGTGACCGTGTTCGCCCACTCTGTCTTCTTCTTCGGCGCGGGCGGCAGCGCGGTCTGCCCGAACGAGCGGTCGTCGCGGAATCCCGGGCGGCGGGCGTTCAGCGCCCTCGACTGGGTGCCACCGCGGGAGTTGGCCATGCCGGGCGACTGCTTCCAGTCGATCAGGTCGGCGGGGATCTCCTGCAGGTACCGGCTGGGCAGCGCGACGTTCACCTCGCCGAACTGGGCGCGGGTCATCGCCAGTGAAAGGAACAGCTTCTTGCGCGCGCGGGTGATGCCGACGTAGAACAGGCGGCGTTCCTCGGCCGGTCCGCCGGGTTCGGATGCCGACATCCGGTGCGGCAGCAGGTCCTCCTCGACGCCGGTGAGGAACACGGCGTCGAACTCGAGGCCCTTCGCGGTGTGCAGTGTCATCAGCGAGACGGTGCCGCTGGAGTCGTCCAGCTCGTCGGCAGCGGCAACCAGCGCGGTCTCGGTGAGGAAGTCGAGCAGCGTGCCCTCGGGGTTGTTCCGCTGGAACTCCCGGGTCACTGCGAGCAGTTCCTCGACGTTCTCGGCGCGGGCCTCGTCTTGCGGGTCACGCGAGGCGCGCAGCACCTCGACGTACCGGGTCTCGTCGAGGATGTCCTTGAGGATGTCGGCGACCGGCGCGTTCTGCGCCTTCATGCTCGCCTTGTCGAGGATGGCGCCGAGGCCGAGCAGCGCGCCGGTGACCTTCGGGCCGAGGCCGAGCTGGTCGGACTCGCGCAGCGCCTCGCGCAGCGACATCCCATTCGTATCTGCATGCAATTGCACGGCCGCCTCGGTGGCCGGCCCGATGCCGCGCTTGGGCACGTTCATGATCCGGCGCAGCGCCATCGGGTCGAGCGGGTTCGCCACGGCGGTTAGGTACGCCATGACGTCCTTGATCTCGGCCCGCTCGTAGAACTTGGTGCCGCCGAGCACCCGGTACGGGATTGCCGAGCGGATGAAGATCTCTTCCAGCGCACGGGTCTGCGAGTTGGTGCGGTAAAAGACGGCCATGTCCTTGTAGTCCATGCCCGCCTCGCGCAGCGCGGTGACCTCGTCGGCAACGAACTGGGCTTCGTCGTGGCCCGAGTACCCGGTGAAGCCGATGATCTTGTCGCCGGCGCCGACGTTGGTGAACAGCTTCTTGTCCTTGCGGTCGAAGTTGTTCGAGATCACGGCGTTCGCCGCGTCGAGGATGTTCTGCGTCGAACGGTAGTTCTGCTCGAGCAGGATCACGGTGGCGTTGGTGTAATCCCGCTCGAACTCGACGATGTTGCGGATGTCGGCGCCTCGGAACGCGTAAATCGACTGGTCGGAATCACCGACCACGGTCAGCGACGCCGGCTCGAGCGGAGTGGCGATCGGCTTCAGCGGGACGCCGTCGAAGCCGATGGCGCCATCGAGCAGGTCCGCCTTCGGCTGCTTCGTCAGCTCGCGGATCAGCGCGTACTGGGCGTGGTTGGTGTCCTGGTACTCGTCGACGAGGATGTGCCGGAACCGGCGCTGGTAGAGCGCGGCGACCTTGGGGAAGGCCCGGAACAGGTACACGGTCTGCGCGATGAGGTCATCGAAGTCGAACGAGTTCGCCCTCGCGAGCGCCTCGGTGTAGCGGCGGAAAATCTCGAGGAAGATCGCCTCGGCCGGGTCGCTGAAGTTCGCCTGCCGGGCGTAGGACTCGACATCCGTCAGCTCGTTCTTCAGCTTGGAGATGCGGTTCGCGGCCTTGGAGACGGTGAAGCCGAAGGTGTCGGCGTCCAGGTCCTTGATAATGCGCTTGAGCAGCGCACGCGAGTCGGCGGAGTCGTAGATGGTGAAGCTCTGCGAGTAGCCGAAGTGCTCGGCCTCGCGGCGGAGGATGCGCACGCACGCGGAGTGGAAGGTGGAGATCCACATGCCGCGTGCGGATTCGCCGACGATCGCCTCGACCCGCTCGCGCATCTCACCGGCCGCCTTGTTGGTGAAGGTGATCGCCAAAATCTGGCTCGGCCAGGCGTCGCGGGTCTGCAGCAGCCCGGCGATCCGCCGGGTGAGCACGCTGGTCTTGCCGGAGCCGGCGCCGGCGACGATGAGAAGCGCCGGGCCGCGGTATTCGACGGCCTGGCGTTGCTGCGGGTTCAGTCCGGCGAGCAGGCGGTCATCGGGCGCGGCGGTGCCGTCGAGAACGTAGGTCATGTCCCATCAATTCTAGGCGAGCACCCCTGACAACCGCCCGCTCAGGAGAGCCCTTCGCGCACCGCCAGGGCCAGGTCGGGCTGGTCGGCGAAGACGCCGTCGATGCCCGTGCGCATGATCAGTTCGAACTCGCCTGCCCAGTCGCCGAAGTCGGCGGCGCGCGTCCCGCGCCGGAACCGGCGGGTGAGGAACCGGTTCTCCGGGCGCAGCGTCCAGCAGAACACCTGCAGCCCTGCGGCGTGCGCACGGTCGACGAGGTCATTCGTGGTGCCATCGACCGAGAACAGCAGCGACTTGTTGACGCTCACCCCGTCGACCTCCGCGCCGAGCTGCGCGAGCCCCTCGTCGCTCAGGTGCTGGGCGTAAGTCCTGGCCGCGGCGCCGTCGCGGGCGACCAGGTCGGCGGGGGTGCCGGCCTCTTCGACGAGGTAGACGTAGGTGCCGGGGATGCCGCGATCGCGCAGCTGCCCAAGCACGGTCTGCTCGAACGATTCCACGATCAGGTTGTCCTCGCGCGCCCAGCCGCCCAGTTCCGCGGCGACGAGCTCGTCCAGCGGCAGCCCCAGCCCGGCGAAGTAGGTGGCGTGCTTGATCTCGGCGACCATGGCCAGCGGGCGCCCGGCGTCATCGATCAGTTCGATCAGATCCCGCAGCCGCAGGATCTTCTCCCGGCCATTCCAGCTGGCGCTGGCCTGCCGCACCGCGGGGATCCGCTCTATCGCCCGCAGCCGGCTGAGCTCCGCCCAGGTGAAATCCTCGGTGAACCATCCGGTGAGCTTGACCCCGTCGATCACCTTGGTGGTGCGGCGATCGGCGAATTCCGGATGCTCCGCGACATCCGTCGTCCCCGAGATTTCGTTCTCGTGCCTGAGCACGAGCACGCCGTCCTTGGTCGCGACGATGTCGGGTTCAACCGCGTCGACGCCGAGGGCGAAAGCCAGCCGGTACGCGGAGCGGGTGTGTTCGGGACGGTAGCCCGGCGCTCCGCGGTGGCCGATGATCAGGGGGCGGGGCGAATCGCTCACGCATAAACCCTAGACTGATTCGCCATGCAGACCTGTGCGAACTGTGGCGCTGAGCTCGCCCCGGACTGGAAGTTCTGCATCCGCTGTGGGGCGCGGGTGAGGACGACGGATGCCTCGGAGATCCCCGGCGCGATCCGCCCGGAGCAGCCCGAAGCCCAGCCGCTCAATCCGCTGGTGATCGCCGGCATCGTGCTTGGCACCCTGGTCGTACTCGCTGGCGTCGTCGCGGTCGCGGTCCTGCTGCTGACCAATGCGGGTTGACCTTCTTCGCACGGAGCCGACCGCCCGGCTCCCGTTGCGCTGGGGTACCTACCGTGGCCGCTACTTCGCCGGCCTGGTCCTGATCGTCGGGGGGCTCGTCGGCCTGCAGGCCTCGAGCACCGCCTTCCTGTATCCGATCGTCACGGGCTTGACCCTGCACACGGTCGGTTGGTGGATCATGCCGGCAGCCGGCTGGCGACGGAACCTGGTGGTGTTCCCGTGCGGCGTGCAGATCTGCCTGCTGCTCGCCGGGCCGCAGTCGATGTGGACTCTCGTGATTCCCTACCTCGCCTGGCTGCTGGTGCGGCACCGCCCGATCACGAGTTACGTCACCGTGCTGTTCGTCATCGCCAATGGCGTGATCATGGTGCAGCTGTCCTCGGAATACGCCATGATGCTGCCCGCGCTTGCGATTTCGGGCGTCGTGGTCGTGACATCCGCATGGATTGCTCGTCAGATCGCGGGAATCCGGCGAATCCCCAGCATTCTTCAGGAAGATCACCGATAGGTTAGGGGTTGTACCAAGCACCGATTCCTGCAGGTATTCAAGGAGACGACCACAGCCATGGCCAACCCGGCATTCAGCAACTCGCCCGCCTTCAAAGGCAACGCCCCGACGATGACCGTTGACCAGCTCAACGAGCTGTACGGTCGTCCGGCTGCGACCGACTCGGACCGCACCGTTGCGCCCGAGCCCGTAATGCTTCCCGCCGATGAGCGGATGACCTACGAAGACACGATCGTCAAGACCCTGGTGGCCTTCGCGCTGCTCGTCGCCGGTGCCGTCGTCGGCTGGATCGTTCCCGTGCTCGCCCTGCCTGCCGCCCTCGTCGGCTTCGTGCTTGCCCTGGTCAACATCTTCAAGAAGAAGCCCTCGAAGGCGCTCATCCTCAGCTACGCCGCGGTCGAGGGTGTCTTCGTCGGTGGTATCACGTTCTTCTTCGAGACGCAGTGGCCCGGAATCGCGGCGCAGGCGATCTTCGGCACCCTCGGCGTCGTCGGCGTCACCCTCTTCCTCTTCATGAGCGGCAAGGTGCGCGCCACCCCGAAGATGACCAAGATCTTCCTGGTCGCCATGGTCGGCTACGGCGCCTTCTCGCTGGTCAACCTTGGCCTGATGCTGTTCGGTGTCACCGACTCGATGTTCGGCCTGCGCAGCGAGTTCCCGCTGCTCGGCATCGGCCTCGGCGTGCTGGTCGTGCTGCTCGCGGCCTACTCGCTGGTGATGGACTTCGAGAACATCAAGACTGGTGTCGACCGCGGCGCCCCGCGCGTCTTCGGCTGGCAGGCCGCGTTCGGCATCATGGTCACCGTCGTGTGGCTGTACACCGAGATCCTGCGGCTGATCGCGATCTTCCGCGGCGGAGAGTAACCGCCAGCCACCCGCTGATCGAGGAGCGCCCCGCTGACCGAGGACGCGTCTCGAAATCACTCCTTACGAAGAAGGGCCGTCCCACTGGGGCGGCCCTTCTTCTATAGGTGCGGCCGTCACGCCACCACGACCACAACCGCGCGGAGTCGTCGCTAATTGAGGACGAGCTGCGCCCCACCGGATAGAACAGCCAGTTCACTCGGTGTTGTGCCGTAGCTCCTCGGTTGCGAACAGCGGCGGGCCAGCTCGGGACTAGACGCGCTTCCTTGCTCCGCTCGGGCGCTCCTCAATCACATGCGCGCGGCGCCCCGAGAGCCCAGCCAGCATTCCGCAGGACTTTCTGCAAACACGCCGATGTCTATGCGGCAACACGCCGACCACGAGCGAAAATCTCCTGCGCAATGCAGGCACCGCGGACGACTACACGTCGCACGCGCACCACGGCACAACTGCGCCGGAATCGGATGGTTCGCGGGGTGTCGAGTTATGAGTGGCTGAGATGGCCACGCTTTTCGGCCGTCTCAGCCACTCATTGTTTGAGCTGAGGAGCGAACCATCCGATGGAGGCCCCGGGCACGGGGTTTCAAGACGCGTCACTCGCTCCGGGGTGAGCGAGCGCGATCACTCCCACTCGATAGTCCCCGGCGGCTTCGAGGTGACGTCGAGCACAACCCGGTTGACGTCGCGGACCTCGTTGGTGATCCGGTTCGAAATGCCCGCGAGCACGTCGTACGGCACTCGGGTCCAGTCGGCGGTCATGGCGTCCTCGGAGGACACAGGCCGCAGCACAATCGGGTGCCCATAGGTGCGGCCGTCGCCCTGCACGCCCACCGATCGCACGTCGGCGAGGAGCACAACCGGGCACTGCCAGATCGCGGCGTCGAGTCCGGCGGCGGTGAGTTCCTCGCGGACAATGGCATCGGCATCCCGCAGCAGGTCCAGACGATCCTTGGTGACCTCACCGACGATGCGGATGCCGAGACCGGGGCCGGGGAACGGCTGGCGCGCGACGATCTCCTCGGGCAGGCCGAGTTCGCGGCCGATGGCGCGCACCTCGTCCTTGAACAGGGTGCGCAGCGGCTCGACCAGTTCGAAGGTCATGTCCTCGGGCAGGCCGCCCACGTTGTGGTGGCTCTTGATGTTCGCGGTTCCGGTGCCGCCGCCGGATTCGACGACGTCGGGGTACAGGGTGCCCTGCACCAGGAAGCGGATCGGGTCGCCCTCTTCGGCGGCCTCCGCGATCAGTTCGGCCTGCGCCTGCTCGAAGGTGCGAATGAATTCACGGCCGATGATCTTGCGCTTGGTCTCGGGGTCGCTGACACCCTCAAGCGCAGTCAGGAACTGCTCCTCGGCGTTGACGGTGACCAGTCGGATGCCGGTGGCCTTGACGTAGTCCTCTTCGACCTGGCGGGCCTCATCCTTGCGCAACAGACCGTGGTCCACGAAGACACACACCAGCTGGTCGCCGACGGCCTCGTGCACGAGCGCGGCAGCGACGGCGGAGTCGACACCACCGGACAATCCGGCGATGACCTTGCCGGTGCCGATCTGCGCACGAATGCGCTCGACCTGCTCGGCGATGACGCTGCCCGGGTTCCAGTCACCGGGAAGTCCGGCAGCCCGGTGCAGGAAGTTCTCGAGCACCCCCTGGCCGTACTCGGAGTGCTTCACCTCGGGGTGCCACTGCACGCCGTACAGCTTTCGCTCATCGTTCGCGAACGCGGCGACCGGGGTCACCGGCGTGGACGCGAGCACGTCGAAACCGGCGGGCGCCTTGACGACCGAGTCGCCGTGGCTCATCCAGGTGATCTGCTGCGCGGGCTGGCCGGCGAGCAGCGATCCGCCGTCGCCGGACACGGATGCCGCGGTCGCGCCATACTCGCGCTGACCAGTCTTCGCGACCTCGCCGCCGAGCTGCTGCGCCATCACCTGGAAGCCGTAGCAGATACCGAGCATCGGCACACCGAGCTCGATGATCGCGGGATCAAGCGAGGGTGCGCCCTCTTCGTAGACCGACGAGGGTCCACCGCTGAGCACGATGCCTGCGGGGTTCTTGGCGGCCACCTCGGCCGCGGTGATCGTGTGCGGCACGATCTCGGAGTACACGTTCGCCTCGCGCACCCGGCGGGCGATCAGCTGGGCGTACTGCGCGCCGAAGTCGACGACGAGCACCGGCTGGTGGTCGGTGCTGTTTGCGCTGGCGTTAATGTGCGGCCTCCACGAGTTCGGATTCACGGCTGGCGAGGTAGGCCTTGACCAGCTTCGACAGACGGATTTCAACGATGAATGACAGGAATGGGATCACGCCACCGGTGGCGAGTAGCAGCAGCTGCGGCAGCGACCAGCGCATGAAGGTCCACAGCCGGAAACAGGCGATCAGGTAGATGACGTAAAACCAGCCGTGCACGATCAGGATGCCCGTGGACAGGTTGACCGCGCTGACGGTGCCGTCCGGCACCAGGGCGAGGAATCCGTACGGGCCGGCGAACTCGATTTCGCTGCCGAAGGCGTATTTGATGATCATCTCGGCACAGAGCAGCAACAGCAGGATGCCGGTGAGATACGCGGTGACCTGGTAGAACTTGAGGCTGCTCCGAATCTGCGGGAATGTCTCGGGTTTGGGAGCAAGGGCCATGGCACTCATTCTACCGTCGCGGCCTGTGCGGCCAGTTCGGCCTCTTCCTGCTCGCGCTGCCAGGCATCCTTCACCAGCCGGTACCAGAGATACAGCGCGAATCCGGCGAAGATCACCCATTCCGCCGCGTAGAAGATGTTCAGCCAGTTGAGCGTCACCTCGTCGCTCGGCTCCGGTGAATCGATGGCCTGCAGCCCGTCGAGGTCGAGCGCGGGGGCCTCGTGCAGGACCACATAACCGCCGTACACGTCGCCGACCTCGGCCCACTGGTTGATCAGCTCGGACACGGCCAGCGCCGACTGTTCCCCGGCCTCGAAATCGGACTCGGTCGGCGAATCGCTCGGCAGGTAGCGGCCGATGATTTCCATGGGATCGGTGCGGATGCCGCGCTCGATCTCGGCGAAATGGTCGGGTTGCTCGGCCCAACCGAGCGCGACGGCGACGCTGGCGGCATCCTCAGTCACCAGGTGACCGACGAGCCAATAGCCCTCCTGGCCATCCTGCAGCCGGCCGCTCAGGGTGGTGAAGTCGCCTGGCACGAAGGACCCCTCGACCGAGACGACATAACCGGCCTCGGATTCCAGGGTGGCCTGCTGCGGCTGGGTCAGTTGCTCGATCGGCTGAACCGTCTCGGTGTCGCGTTCGATGACGGTTGCCTCGTCGACGCTGCGTTCAAGCTGCCATTGCCCGAGCAGGGCAAAGCCGGCCGCCACTGCGAGGCAGAGCACGAGCATTGCGATCCAGCGCGGCCTGCGCGCAACTTTCCACACCCGTTAGTACTCCGGATCCCTCGCGCGCTGCGGTTCGGTGCGCATCGCGTCCTCCACTGCTGCTTCGACCTCTGCTGTCGTCGGCTCGGCCACATCCTGTGCTCCGGAGCCCGGCTCGCCGGCGATCTCCGTGGCCTTCTCGGCTTCCAGAGCCCGCAGCCGCTCCGCCTCAGCAGCAGCTTCGGCCTTCCGTTGCTTGCGTTTGGTGCCGAGCACGGCGGCCCCGATCCGCTCGGAGTTCACCGCGAGGATCGGACCGAGCACAGCCATGATCAGAACGTACAGCCCGGCAAACGGGGCCATCCGCTGATCCAGTCCGGCAGCCACGGAGAGGGTGGCGAGGATCAACGCGAACTCGCCGCGGTTCTGCAGGATCACCGCAGTGTTGATGCCGGCCTGCACACCCATCTTGTTGATCCAGGCGACGAACTGCCCGGCGATCACGTTGAGCACCAGCGTCATCGCGACCGCGGCCAGCACCGGGCCAAGCACCGGGCCGAAGGTCGCGGGATCAAGCGCCAGGCCGAAGTTCACGAAGAAGAATGCGGCGAAGACGTCGCGCAGAGGTAAGGCGAGATGCTCGATGCGGGAGCGGTAGCGGCTGGCACCGAGCACCAGCCCGATCAGGAACGCGCCGATCGCATCCGTGACGCCGAGGATCTCACCGATGCCGGCGAAGACGAGGGCGAGTCCGAAGAAGAGGATGGTGAACAGCTCGTCGTCTTTGCCGCGGATGAGCCGCGATACCACCCGGCCGCCCCAGCGGGCGATGGCGAACATGACGACGAGGAACAGGAAGGCGACGCCGAGCTTCACCAGGATCGGACCGAGATCCGTCTCGCCGCTCAGCACCACCGACACGATCGCGAGGTAGATCGCGATGAAGATGTCCTCGACGACGGTCACGCCGAGGATCATCGGCGTCTCAGGGTTCGCCAGTCGGCGCAGCTCGATGATCAGTTTGGTGACGATGGCGCTCGATGAGGTCGCCGTCATGCCCGCGATCACCAGCGCCTCGCGTGGACCCCAATCCAGCATGAAGCCGAAGATCAGCCCGACGCCCATGTTGAGCACGATGTACGAGCCGCCGGAGACGATCAGGCGTCCCGCGTTCGAGAAGAAGGCGTCCTGGTCGAACTCGAGGCCGAGGTTGAACAGCAGCATGATCAAGCCGAACACGGCGATCAGTTCGACCCGGCCGGTGTCGAAGTCGAGCGGGAACCAGCCGGTGTGCGGGCTGGCGAGCAGGCCGACGACCATGTAGATCGGGATCGTCGGCAGGCCGATCAGTTTTCCGAGGCGACCCAGCACATACGCAATGACGAAGAGGAGGCCGAGGACGAGAAGTTCTTCACCAAGGGGCATGCGCTAATCCCCCGGCGCGCTTGCGCTGGGAGTCTTGCCGACGGCGCCGGTGCGATAGAACTCGAATGCCTTGGCGACCTTCTCGGGGGCGCCGGCCAGCACGAGCGTGTCGCCGGGGAAGACCTTGAACTCGTCCGACGGGGCCGGATTGGCGACGTCGTTGCGGACGACCGCGACCACGGAGCATCCGACTGCTCCAACCTCGCTCAGGTCGCCGAGCGCCTGGCCGGCGATGTGGTCGCCGTAATCGACCTTGAACCAGTCGATAGCGAGTCCCGGGATTTCGGAGAGGTCCTGGCGGGACTCGGTGATCTGGGTGCCCCCGAGCAGTTCGGCGAGGGTGTGCGCCTCGTCTTCCTCCAGGCGGAGGGAGATCTTCGTGGCATCCGAATTCTCTGAGCCCTCATCGAAGGTGATGAGGTCGGTCTTTCCGGAGCGGTGCGTGACCACCGCGACCTTGCCACCATCAGCGGGAGTGAAGCTGTGCAGCAAACCGACACCGGGAAGCTGGACGCGCCGAACATCAACCATGAGTAAGGCCTTTCTGGGGGTCGGATCGCGAACAATCCAGTGTACCGGCGGTTCCCTGAGCGACCCTCCAGTCAGAGGGCCCTCAGGAGGCCGCGACGATGTCCGGCGCCTCGAGCCGCACGCGGTCGGCGGACGCGTCATCCGGCTGTTCCTGGCTCGCCCGCTCGGCCTCGACCCGCTTCAGGTAGAAGCCGACCTCGCGCTCGATCCTGGCCTCATCCCAGCCGAGGGCCTCGCCCATCAGCCGGGCAGCCACCGGTGCCGCGGAGACCCCTCGGTCCCAGGCTTCGATCGACACTCGGGTACGCCGGGCGAGCACGTCATCGAGATGCAGCGCGCCCTCGTGGGTGGCCGCGTAGACCACCTCAGCCTGGATGTAGTCGTCGGCGCCGGGCAGCGGATCCTTCAACTCCGGCCGGGAGCGGATCAGATCGAGCAGTTCGTCGGTGAGCACGCCGTAGCGGTTCAGCAGGTGTTCGATACGCACCTTGTGCACGCCGAACGCGCGGGCGATCTTGGAGCGCTTGTTCCACGCAGCCTGGTAGCCCTCGGCGCCGAGGAGGCTGATCTCATCGGTGGTCGACGGCGGGATCTTGCCGTCGAGGGCGGCGACCGCCTCGTCGATGGCGTCCTTCGCCATCACCCGGTAGGTGGTCCATTTGCCGCCGGCGACGACGACCAGGCCGGGCACGCTGTGCGCGACGATGTGCTCGCGGCTGAGCTTCGAGGTCTCGTCGCTCTCGCCCGCGAGCAGTGGTCGCAGGCCGGCGTAGACACCCTCGACATCCTCCCGGGTGAGCGGCACGGCGAGCACCCGGTTCACCTGCTCCAGCAGGTAGTCGATGTCGGCCGCGGTGGCGGCCGGATGCGCCTTGTCGAGGTCCCAGTCGGTGTCGGTGGTGCCGATCAGCCAGTGGCGTCCCCACGGCACGACGAACAGCACGCTCTTCTCGGTGCGCAGGATCAGTCCCACCTTGGACTGGAACCGGTCGCGCGGCACCACCAGGTGCACGCCCTTCGAGGCCCGCACCTTGAACTGGCCGCGTTCACCGACCATCGCCTGGGTGTCGTCGGTCCAGACGCCGGTGGCGTTGACCACTTGCCTGGCCTTGATCTCGAACTTCTCGCCGGTTTCGAGGTCGTGGGCGATCGCGCCGACGACACGTTCGCCGACCTTGAGGAAGCCTTCCACGCGCACGCGGCTGGCGACGTGGGCGCCGTAGAACGAGGCGGTGCGGGCCAGGCTGGCCACGTAGCGGGCGTCATCGACCTGGGCGTCGTAGTAGACGAGGCCGCCGCGGAAGGCGTCGCCGCGCAGGCTCGGCGCCGCCCGGTGCAGCTGCCGCTTGCTCAGGTGCCGGTGGTGGGGAACGCCCGGCGGGCGCCCGCCGGTGTAGCTGAACAGGTCGTAGAGCAGCATGCCAGCGCCGATGTAGAACCGTTCGAACACCGGCTTGGTCAGCGGGTAGAGGAAGCGCACGGGCTTGACCAGGTGCGGCGCGATCCGCTGCAGCAGCAGGCCTCGTTCGATCAGGGCCTCGCGCACCAGCCGGAAGTCCAGCTGTTCCAGGTAGCGGATGCCGCCGTGCACAAGCTTCGACGACCGGCTGGAGGTGCCGCTCGCCCAGTCCCGCGCTTCGACCATGCCCACCCGAAGTCCTCGGGTGACCGCGTCAAGCGCGGCGCCGGTGCCGACGATCCCGCCGCCGATGACGAGGATGTCGAGTTCCTTCGTCTTCAGGGTGTCGATCGCGGCTGCACGCTCGGCGGGGCCGAGCTTCGATGAGCGGGTGACCGGCTTCTGTTTCTGCACTGCTGCCTCCGGAAGACTCGCTAGCGGTAGTAAGGGGCGACGACGACCTCGACGCGCTGGAACTCCTTCAGGTCCGAGTAGCCGGTGGTCGCCATCGAGCGGCGCAAGGCACCGATCAGGTTGCTGCGTCCGTCAGCGGTGGTGGACGGCCCGTAGAAGATCTTCTCCAGCGACGCGATCTGGCCGACCTCGACGCGCGAGCCGCGCGGCAGTTCCGCGTGGTGTGCCTCGGCGCCCCAGTGCCAGCCGCCGCCGGGCGCCTCCTCGGCGCGGGCCAGCGCGGTGCCGAGCATGACCGCGTCGGCGCCGCAGGCGATCGCCTTGACGACGTCGCCGGAAGTGTTCAGGCCGCCGTCAGCGATGACGTGCACGTAGCGTCCGCCGGACTCGTCGAGGTAGTCGCGGCGTGCGCCGGCGACATCCGCCACCGCAGTGGCCATCGGCGCGTGGATGCCGAGCGATGAACGGGTCGTCGAGGCAGCTCCCCCACCGAAGCCGACCAGCACACCAGCCGCGCCCGTGCGCATCAGGTGCAGGGCAGCGGTGTAGGTGGCGGCGCCGCCGACGATCACCGGCACGTCGAGTTCGTAGATGAACTTCTTCAGGTTCAGCGGCTCGGTGCTCTTGGAGACGTGCTCGGCGCTGACCGTGGTGCCGCGGATGACGAACAGGTCGACTCCTGCGTCGACAACGGTCTGGTGCAGTTCCTGGGTGCGCTGCGGGCTGAGCGCACCGGCGACCGGCACGCCGGCCTCGCGCATCTCGGCGAGGCGCTTCTTGATCAGTTCGGGCTTGATCGGCTCGGCGTACAGCTGCTGCATGCGTGTGGTGGCGACATCCTCGGGCAGTTCCCGGATCTCGGCGAGCACCGCCTCGGCGTCGTCGTAGCGGGTCCAGACGCCCTCGAGGTCGAGCACGCCCAGGCCACCGAGCTTGCCGATCGCGATCGCCATCTCGGGCGAAACGACCGAGTCCATCGGGGCGGCGACAACCGGGGTGTCGAACGTGAACGCGTCGATCGACCAGCTGACCGAGACATCCCTCGGGTCACGCGTGCGCCGGCTCGGCACGATGGCGATGTCGTCGAACGCGTATACACGGCGGGCGCGCTTGGCGCGGCCGATCTCTACCTCAGTCACCACACCAGCCTACCGGCGGCGGCCGACGCTCCCGTCGGGCCACGGTCGGCGGCGGCGGTCAGCGCAGACCGTCCCCGACGGTCGACCCCGAGCGCAGGCGCTAGCCTTTCGGCGTCGCGCGAGCGAAGTTTCACGCGCGCAGAGCCGAAAGACTAGCGGCACACAGATGCTCGGCGGCGCCCCGCCTTCCCTCAACGGCTCAACGGGAAACGGACCGGCAGCCGCAATTAGCGGCGGTAGTTCGGCGCCTCGACGACCATCTGGATGTCGTGCGGGTGCGACTCCTTGAGCCCGGCGGCCGTGATCCGCACGAACTTGCCCTTGTTGCGCAGCTCCTCGATGGTGCGCGCGCCGACGTAGAACATCGACTGGCGCAGTCCGCCGAGCAGCTGGTAGGTCACCGAGCCGACCGGGCCGCGGTAGGGCACCCGGCCTTCGATGCCCTCGGCGATGAGCTGCTCGTCGCTCGGGACATCCGCCTGGAAGTAGCGGTCGCGCGAGTACGAGGTCTTCTGACCGCGAGTCTGCATCGCCCCGAGCGAGCCCATGCCGCGGTAGTTCTTGAACTGCTTGCCGTTCACGAAGACCAGGTCACCGGGAGCCTCGTCGGTTCCCGCCAGCAGCGAGCCGAGCATCACAGTCTCAGCGCCGGCGACGAGCGCCTTGGCGATGTCACCGGAGTACTGCAGGCCGCCGTCGGCGATTACCGGCACGCCGGCTTCGCGGGCGGCGAGGGATGCCTCGTACACCGCGGTCACCTGGGGCACACCCACACCGGCAACGACACGGGTGGTGCAGATCGAGCCCGGGCCGACACCCACCTTGATGGCGTCCGCGCCGGCGTCGACGAGCGCCTGAGCGCCCGACCGGGTCGCGACGTTGCCGCCGATGATGTCGATGCCCCGGAAAGCGGAGTCGGCCTTCAGCCGCTTGATGATCTCGATCTCGCCCGCCGAGTCACCGTTCGCGGTGTCGACCACGATGATGTCAACGCCGGCATCGGCGAGCGCACCGGCACGCTCCCAGGCGTCGCCGAAGAAGCCGATCGCGGCGCCGACACGCAGGCGACCCTCGTCGTCCTTGGTCGCGTAGGGGTACTGCTCGGTCTTGTCGAAGTCCTTGACGGTGATCAGACCGGTCAGGCGGCCGTCGTTGTCGACCAGGGGAAGCTTCTCGATCTTGTGCTGCGCGAAGATCGCGACCGCGGAATCCGGGTCGATGCCGGTCGGAGCGGTGATCAGCGACGACTTGGTCATCACATCGCGCACCAGGGTGGTCGACTTCTCGAACTGCGACACGAAACGCATGTCACGGTTCGTGATGATGCCGACCAGCTTGCCGTCGCCCTCGACAACGGGCAGGCCGGACACCCGGAACTGACCGCACAGCGCATCCACTTCGGCGACCGTGGCGTCCGGAGTCGTGGTGACCGGGTTTGTGATCATCCCGGATTCGCTGCGCTTGACCTTGTCGACGAACCGCGCCTGATCCTCGATCGAGAGGTTGCGGTGCAGCACGCCGAGCCCGCCGTTGCGGGCCATGGCAATGGCCATGCGGGCCTCGGTGACGGTGTCCATTGCCGCCGAGATCAACGGTGTGTTGACCCGAATATTGCGAGTGAGGCGCGACGATGTGTCAGCTTCACTCGGGATGACGTCCGTGTGACCGGGCAGGAGCATTACATCGTCGTAGGTAAGGCCGACGAAGCCGAACGGGTCAGGCTGATCCATGTGTTTCCCCTAGAAAAGAGCGAGAACAAAATCCGGATGCTGCGCTGAAACCCGGTAGTCAATGTTAACCGAATGCACGCGCTGCTATTCCAAGCAGTCCATAATGTCCTCTAGCGGTAGTGATTTCCCTGAAACACTGTCGTCACAACCGAGAAGTAACGTCAACGACGACGACACGCCAGTCACAGCGGAACTACCCACCCAACTGGCGTCATGGAGGTCCTGTGGAATCAGCTCGCCAGACGATGACCCGTGTGTTCCGCATGGTGCTCCTCGTCCTCACCGCTCTGCTTGCAGCACTGATCATGCTCTCGGCCGCGCCGCCCGCGCACGCCGATGAGGTCGGTGCCGAAGAGCCATACAAGATCAGCGGCAACGTCCAGTTGGACGGTGAACCGCTCGAAGATGTCCTCATCACGGTCACCGGGGACGGCGTGGATCTCGAGGTGGAGACCGACGCCGAAGGCCAGTGGCGCGTTGGCGTGCCCGAGCGGGCCGAGTACACGGTGACCCTCGTCGAGTCGACTCTGCCCGAGGGCATCGCCGTGGTCGATGAAACCGGCGCAGACGACAGTCCCAATGAGAAGGAGGTCGAGATCGGTCCTGGCGGGCGGGTCACGATGAACTTCTTCATCGGCGAGGGCGAAAGAAACGTCACCAGCTTCTTCGACCAACTCGTCTCACGACTCTTCAACGGCCTGAACTTCGGCCTCATGCTCGGTCTCGCCGCAGTGGGCGCCTCACTCGTGTACGGCACGACCGGCCTCGCGAACTTCGCGCACGCCGAGATGGTGACCTTCGGCGCGATTGTCGCGTTCCTGCTCGGCACGAACCTTGGTGTGCCGTTGCTCGCAGCCATTCCGCTTGCGGTCATCATCAGCGGCGTGTTCGGGTGGGCAATGGATGCCGGCCTCTGGCGCCCGCTCCGACATAAAGGCCTCGGGCTTGTGCAGCTGATGATCGTGAGCATCGGCCTGTCCCTCACGCTGCGCTATGTCTTCCAGTACTACATCGGCGGCGGCACCCTGCAGCTGCCCGGGTCGGCTGAAGCAGAGTTCAACGTCTTCGGCGCCGTGACCATGAGCTGGATCGACGTCGCCAGCATGGCGATGAGTGTCATCGTGCTGGTGGTCTTCGCACTGTGGCTGCTCTACTCACGGATGGGCAAGGCGACCCGCGCGATCTCGGACAACCCGTCGCTCGCGGCGGCATCCGGAATCGACGTCGACCGGGTGGTGCGCTGGGTGTGGATCATCTCGGCAGCGATGGCCGGTCTTGCCGGCATCCTCTACGCCTACTTCCGTCCCGGCATCAAATGGGACATGGGCGCCCAGATCCTCTTGCTCGTGTTCGCGAGCATCACCCTGGGCGGTCTGGGCACGGCGTTCGGCGCGCTGCTCGGTTCGATAATCGTCGGCGTCCTCGTTGAAGTGTCCACTCTGTGGATCCCGTCGGACCTGAAGTACGTCGGTGCGCTCGGACTGCTCGTTGTGATCCTGCTCGTCCGGCCACAGGGCATCCTGGGTCGCAAAGAAAGAATTGGTTAGGGAGGCCCGACATGGATTGGTTGCAGATTTTCTCCAACACGGCGTCATCCCTCCTCGGGCCGGCGACGATCGCTTACGCACTGGCAGCCATCGGATTGGCCGTGCACTTCGGCTACGCCGGCCTGCTGAACATGGGTATCGCCGCCTACATGGCGATCGGCGCTTACGGGTATGCCATCTCCGTACTCACCTTCGGTTTCCCCTGGTGGCTCGGCATCCTGCTCGGGCTCGCCGCCTCCGTGGTCTTCTCGTTCATCCTGGGCATTCCAACCCTGCGGTTGCGCGGTGACTACCTGGCGATCGTGACCATCGCGGCGGCGGAAATCGTCCGACTGCTGTTCCTCACGACGACGTTCGATGAGTTCACCGGTTCCGCCGACGGGCTCAGCGGGTACCACACCAGTTTCCGCGCCTCGAACCCGATCCCGCCGGGAACCTACGGGTTTGGGCCGTGGGTCTACAACGAGACCGGCTGGTGGGTGCGCATCATCGGCATCGTCTTCGTCATCCTCGCCGCCGCGATCGTCTGGGCACTCATGCGCAGCCCATGGGGCCGAGTCATCAAGGGCATTCGCGAAGATGAGGATGCCGTGCGCGCGCTGGGCAAGAACGTGTTCTCGTACAAGATGCAGGCACTCGTCCTCGGCGGCATCTTCGGCGCCCTGGGTGGTGTCGTGTACGCGCTGCCGTCCTCGGTCAACCCCGGCGTCTACGTGACGTCGCTGACCTTCTTCGTCTGGACGGCGCTCCTGCTCGGTGGTGCTGCGACGGTATTCGGTCCGATTCTCGGCTCGGTCATCTTCTGGCTCGTGCAAACCTTCCTGAGCAACGTCCTCCCCGCGCTCGTCCAGTCCGGTGTCCTGCCGTTCATGTCGGTCGTGCAGGCGCAGACCCTGCGGTTCATCATCGTCGGCGTGGCGCTCATGCTGCTCGTCATATTCAGGCCGCAGGGCATCCTCGGCAACAAGAAGGAGCTGACCTTTGTCAAGTAACACGGTCCCTCCCACCGCCCGCGCCAAGACGACCGGCCTGCACCGCGGGGACTTCGTCCCCGGTGTGCCCAAGGTTGACCCGATCATCGTCGCGGACAACGTCACCCGCACCTTCGGCGGTTTGACCGCCGTCGATGTCGACCACGTCGAGATCCCACGCAACGCGATCACGGCGTTGATCGGCCCCAACGGGGCAGGCAAGACCACCCTGTTCAACCTGCTCACCGGGTTCGATAAACCGGATAGCGGGCAGTGGACCTACGATGGCACCGCCCTGTCGGGTGTCCCGTCGTTCAAGGTGTCCCGGCTCGGCCAGGTGCGCACGTTCCAGCTGACCAAGGTGCTGTCACTGCTCACCGTGCTCGAGAACATGAAGCTCGGTGGCCGCCACCAGGCCGGTGAGCGATTCTTCGCGAGCCTGTTTCCAGTGTTCTGGCGCAAGCAGGAGGCCGACCTCGACGACAAGGCCATCGAACTGCTGACCCGGTTCAAGCTGGATGACAAGAAGGAAGACTTTGCGGCCAGCCTGTCCGGCGGACAGCGCAAGCTGCTGGAGATGGCCCGCGCGCTGATGTGCGACCCGCAGCTGGTGCTGCTGGATGAGCCGATGGCAGGCGTGAACCCCGCGCTCACCCAGTCGCTGCTCGACCACATCCTGGACCTCAAGGACCAGGGGATGACGGTGCTCTTCGTCGAGCACGACATGAACATGGTCCGGCACATCGCCGACTGGGTGCTCGTCATGGCCGAGGGCAAACTCGTCGCCGAGGGACCACCGGACGTGGTCATGAAGAATCCCGCCGTCATCGACGCGTACCTCGGTGCCCACCAGGACGTCGACCTCGGCGTGGTGACTGGACGAGTGCAAGGAGAGATGACCGAGGCAGCGGAGATTCTGCTCGCCGACGTCGAAGAGGTCTCCACCCAGGGTGAGACCGACGAGAAGGAGACGACCAAGTGACCAGCACTGCCCCGGCCGCAGCGCCGGCTCCCGCCCCCGTCGGCGCCCCGGTCATCGAGGCCAAGGACATCGTCGCGGGGTACCTCCCGGGCGTGAACATCCTGAAGGGCGCGAACCTGGTCGCCCATAAGGGCGAGCTGATCGGCATCATCGGCCCTAACGGCGCCGGCAAGTCCACGCTGCTCAAGGCCATCTTCGGGCAGGTGAAGGTGCATGAGGGCGAGATTCTGCTCAACGGCACCGACATCACCGGGCTGAAGGCCAACAAGCTCGTCGCCCGCGGCGTCGGCTTCGTCCCGCAGAACAACAACGTGTTCCCGAGCCTGACGATCGAGGAGAACCTGCAGATGGGGCTCTACCAGCGCCCCAAGGCATACAAGGAGCAACTCGAGTTCGTCGTCGGCATCTTCGCGGAGCTCGGCAAGCGGCTCAGCCAGCGTGCCGGCTCGCTGTCCGGCGGTGAACGTCAGATGGTCGCCATGTCGCGGGCGCTGATGATGCGGCCCGAGGTGCTGCTGCTTGACGAGCCATCGGCCGGTCTGTCGCCGGTCCGGCAGGATGAGGCGTTCATCCGCGTCTCCGAGATCAACAAGGCCGGTGTGACGACCATCATGGTCGAGCAGAACGCGCGCCGCTGCCTGCAGATCTGTGACCGCGGTTATGTGCTCGACCAGGGCCGCGACGCCTACCACGGCAGTGGCCGGGACCTGCTGCACGATCCGAAGGTGATCGGGCTGTACCTGGGCACGCTCGGCGAGTAGCTGCCGCACAAGAACTTGAGGGCCTCGGCGAGTACGCCGGGGCTCTCTTGCTGTGCGCTGGTCGAGCTTGCCAGGACCGGTCTCGGCAAGCTCGACCAGCGGCTATGCGACACAAGAGGGGCCCCGGCTTTCGCCGGGGCCCCTCGAGGTTGCGGTGGAGGTTACTCCGCCGCGGTGTACCGGTTGTCCGGGCCGAACTGGTAGATACCAATCGTGGCCTCGGTCGGGTCGCCCACCTCGTTGAAGGTGATCGGGCCCGAGATGCCGTCGTAGTCGGCTTCTCCACCCTCGAGGATGATGTCCGCGCACTCCTGGAACGTCGTGCACTTCTCGCCGTCCTCACCGCCGCCGGAGACCGACTGCAGCTCCGCAGCGATCTCGGTGCCCACGATCGAGTTTGCCTTCAGAGCAGCAAGAGCCAGCAGGATCACCGCGTCGTACGACTCGGCGCCGTAGGTGTACTCGGTCAGCGCCGGGTTGCCCTCCGCCTGCCAGAACTCGTTCAGCTCTGAGGTGAAGTCGGCCAGGTCGTCGACGTTCGTGCCGGGGAAGGTTCCCTTCGCGCCCTCGAGTGAACCGGGCGGGAACTGCTCGCCGAACTGGGCAAGGTTGCCGTCGACGAAGTACAGGTTCTCGCTCGGGAACTGGCCGAAGAGGTTCGGCAGGATGGTCTTGACTTCTTCGAACGTGATCAGGGCGATCGCGTCCGGGTCAGCCGCCAGCAGTTCGCTGAGCTGCGAGTCGAAGCTGGTGTCACCGGTGTTGTAGGTCGGCTGTGCGACCACTTCACCGCCGGCGGCTTCGAACGCTTCCTGCGTGTACTTGGCGAGTCCAGTGCCGTACGAGTCGTTCAGCACGAGCATGCCGAGCGTCTGGTGGCCGTCCGCGGCGATCTCGTTGCCGAGCACCTCACCCTGCAGCACATCGGACGGCGCAGTACGGAAGTACAGGTCGTTGTCCTCGTACGTGGTGAATGCGTCGGATGTGTTCGCCGGCGAGAACTGGATGACACCCTCACCGATCACCTGGTCGATGAACTGCAGCGAGGTTCCCGACGACGCGGCACCGATGATGGCCGATACATCCTCGCTCAGGAGGCGGGGAATCTCGGTCTCATAGGCCTTGTTGTCGGTGTCGCCGGAGTCACCTTCGATGATTTCGATGGTGATGCCGACATTGGCTTCGTTGATCTGGGATGCTGCGTAAGCGACGCCCGCGTTCTCGGGCGGGCCGAGGAAGGCCAGGTTTCCGGTCTGCGGCAGCGCTGTGCCGACCTTAAGAGTCAGGTCGCGCGCCCCTGTGTCGCCGCCTGGCTCCTCGTCCGGGGTCTGAGCGGCACAGCCGCTCAGGACCAACGCGCTCGCGCCCAACAAGGCGAGGCCGCTGAATGCTGCCCTCAGCGTGCGTGAGCGGGATGCTGGGGCCTTCATAAGAACACTCATGTTGCTCCTAGTGTGTGTAATCACAGAACACGTCAGCACGGGCCGCACTGCCGTTACGCAACGGTATTGAGTGATTGGGCCCGGCACAATACATGAGGGTTACATCGGTGTAACAAATATTGCGTTACTCGGCGGTGAACGCCGCTAACCTGCGGGATCCGAACGTATTTCGCCGAGATCAGAGCGCGCGGGCGTACTTGAACGGAAACCCGTCGGTGTGAGCGGCGCTGCATTCGCCGAAGCTTGTGCAATCGGTGCTGCCGGCGTCGATCGCGGCCAGGCCGAAGTCGAGCGAGGCCGCCCCGTCGTCCCCGCTGATGACGGCTGCGAGCGCGATGCGCACGACTTCGTCATACGCCGACAGGGCCGCCCCGGTGAAGTTGTCGACGTTCGGGTCCATCTGCGCGAGTCGGGTGGCCATCCCCTCGTCCGGGGATTCCGACCCGGAGATCGGGATGACGAAGGCGTCGGACGACTCCGCGCCGATCTCGGCGAGGATCACGTCGACACCGCGCGCGACCAGGTCGGCCGAGGCCGCTTCAGCGACACCGCGGTGGATGACCTGCACGGGCGCCCCGTTCACGCCGCCGGCATCGTTGATCTCGCGAACGGCCAGTTCGACGGCCGCAACGATTGCGGCACCGCCGGCGGCGGCATCCGTCTGCGTGCCAATGCGGAGCACGCCGTCACCCGACGCAGCGGGCGCAGACTGCGTCGGTTTCGGCTTCGGGGCGGGAGCGGGTTCGGCAGTGCACCCGGCGAGCGCTCCGGTGATCGCTGCGGCGAACGCGAGGGCGGTGATCAGGGACGTGCGGGGCATGCGGAAGCCTTCCGGTGCGATTGAGGACACCGGCAGACTAGCCAGCCGTCACGCCGGTGTGACGGAGGCGCGGCGGGGTCGCGCAGACAGGAACATGTCAATGCTCAGCACGATGATCGCCACCCAGACGAGCCCGAAGCCGATCCAGCGCTCGAGGGGCATGTCCTCCTGCAGGATGAATGCCCCGAACAGGAACTGCAGCACAGGTGCCAGGTACTGGGTCATGCCCATCCAGGTGAGCGGCAGCCGGCGCGAAGCGGCCGCGAACAACAGCAGCGGCACGGCGGTCACCACGCCGGCGCCGAGCAGGAGAAGGGCATGCCCGGGACCCGCAGTGCCCAGGGTCAGTCCGCCCATCGAGCCCATCACGATGAGCGTGACGATAGCCGCGGGGGTCAGCCATGCGGTCTCCAGTGTGAGCCCGCTGATCGCGTCGACCTGAGACCCGACCTTCTTCTTGACGAAGCCGTAGAGGGCGAACGAGGCGGCGATGATGAGCGCGATCCACGGCACCTCCCCATAGCCGATCGCGATGACGAGCACCGCCACGACAACGAGCGCGACGGAAGCCCACTGCAGCGGCCGCAGCCGCTCGCCGAGCACCAGCACGCCAAGCAGCACCGTCACCACCGGGTTGAGGAAGTAGCCGAGGGATGTCTCGAGGATCTGGCCATTCAAGGCGGCGTAGACGAAGACGAGCCAGTTGATCACGATGAACAGACCGGCGATGGCCATCGCCGCCAGCAGTCGCCTGTTGCGGGCGATCGCAGCGAACGCGCGCCACCCGCGGGTGACACTGAGCAGGATGGCGCAGAAGACCAGCGAGAGTACGACTCGCAAGGCAACAATCTCGACCGGCCCGCTGGGGGCCAGCAGCAGGAAGTAGACCGGCAGCACGCCCCACAGGCCGTACGCGCCGATCGCGAATCCGATGCCAGACCGCCGGTCCATGGCCGGATCTCGAGAAGAAGTCATCGATCAAGCCTATGCGTGGAAAGTTCCGGGAATGACGAAGGCCCGATGGCGAACCACCGGGCCTTCACTCTCGCAGATCGTCTTAGCGGACGATGACCGCGAGCACGTCGCGAGCGGAAAGCACGAGCAGGTCCTCGCCGCCGTACTTGACCTCGGTTCCTCCGTACTTGGAGTAGATCACCTTGTCACCGACGGCGACGTCGAGCGGCACGCGGTTTCCGTTGTCGTCAATGCGGCCGGGGCCGACTGCCACGACCTCGCCCTCCTGGGGCTTTTCCTTCGCAGTGTCAGGGATGACGAGACCGGAAGCAGTAGTCTGCTCCGCCTCAACCTGACGAATGACGATGCGATCCTCGAGCGGCTTGATGGAGACCGACACGGTTGACCTCTTCTTTCTGAGACAAATCCGGGGTTAGCACTCTCACATCGAGTGTGCCAAAACCCAGTGTAGGCAAAGGGTTGGCACTCGTGCAACGTGAGTGCCAACCGTTTCGCTGGTCGAGCACCTTCGAGATCTCGGCAGGCTCGATCAACGGGCGCCTGGTCGAGCCGGCCGAGACCGAGTGGGAGGATAACCAGATGGATGCCGCGGAACTGCGCGAAGTGCTTTCGTTGGAGGGCCTTCGGCTGCTGGACGCCCTGCCGCCCTATGAGAGCTCCGCCGACGTGGTGCGGATGGTGGCCGATCTTCGGAAAGCCGGCCACTCCCCCGGGCTCGTCGCCGCGGTACTGAACCAGTCCAAGCTGCGCGGCCGGGCACGGGCCAAGTTCGGCGACTTCGCCGACCGGATGCTGTTCACCGAGGCCGGCCTGGAGCAAGCCACGCGCCTGCAGGTGGCCGCGCTGCACGCCGGCCGGTTCCAACGCGCCGGGGTGCACTGGGTCGCCGACCTGGGCTGCGGCATCGGCGCGGACGCGATGGCTCTGGCCGCCCTTGACATCGATGTCACCGCGGTTGAGCTCGACGAGGTCACCGCGGCGGTCGCCACCTACAACCTCGCTCCGTTCACCGGCGCGCGTGTTGAGCATGCCGCTGCCGAGGAGGTCGATTTGGCCGGTATCGGCGGCGTCTGGCTGGACCCGGCGCGACGGTCCGAGAAAGTCAGGCTGAAGGACCCCGCGGACTGGTCGCCGTCCCTGGACTTCGCATTCGGCCTGGCCGAGCACTATCCGACCGGCATCAAGCTCGGCCCCGGCATCGACCGCGACCTGATCCCCGCCGACTGTGAGGCGCAGTGGGTGTCGGTCGACCACGAAGTCGTCGAGCTGGGGCTGTGGTTCGGCGCGGTCGCACGGCCGGGGATCGGTCGCGCCGCCCTCGTCATCGGTGCCCATGGCAGCGCCGAGCTGACCGCCTCGGAAGACAGCGCCGATGCCGACACCGGCCCGCTCGGCGAGTACCTCTACGAACCGGACGGCGCCGTCATCCGTGCCCGCCTGATCGGCGACCTGGCCCGTCAGCTGGGCGCACGGATGCTGCATCCGACGATCGCCTACCTGACCAGCGATGCGCGCGCGGACACCCCGTTCGCGAGCCGCTTCAGGATCCGGGAGACACTGCCCCTCGACATCCGCTCACTGAAAAAGGAACTGGCAAGCAGAGATATCGGAACGCTCGAGATCAAGAAACGCGGAGTCGACATCGACCCCGCCTCGCTGCGCGGCAAGCTCGGCCTCAAGGGAACGCAAAACGCCACCCTCATCCTCACCCGACTGGGCGAGAAGAGGGTGGCGCTGCTGGCCGATCGAGACTAGAAGCTGGAGTTCGGAATCGAGCCGAGCACCAGGAACGGCAGCACGAGAATCAGGAATGTGAATAGCAATCCGAACGCGATGCCGATGTAGCCGGTGATGATGCCGGTCAGCCAGAACGGCTTGGCGTGCGGCTCGCGGTTCTGTGCCATGTGACCGGTGATCACCGCGGCGACCGAGGAGAGGAAGCCGAGGATCGGCACCCAGGTGAAGATGATGCCGGCGATACCGGTGATCATCGACACCACGCTGAGCGTCTGGGGCCTCGTAGCGCCCGGAGCGCCGTACGCGGGCTGCCCATAGGCCGGCTGGCCGTACGGCTGGTTCGGCTGCCCGTAAGGCTGATTCGGCTGCTGGCCGTACGGCTGGTTGGGCTGGCCGTACGGCTGGGTCGGCTGCGCCGGGGGCGTGGAGCCGGGCAGCGTGCCGGGGACTGCGCCGCCTGTGGACGGCGCGGCCGGGGGCACCGCGTACGGGTCTGCCGGCGGAGTGTACGGGGCGGAAGGCTGCTCAGCGGGAGTGTCTGCCGGAGGAACGGGTGGAACCCGGTCGGGGTCGTTCTCACTGGGCGGGACTGGTGGAACGGTGCTCATTGGAGTTCCTTCTACTAGCGGAGCGAGTTGAGGTTGTTCAGGTCGTTGAAGTCGTTGGGATCGAAGTTCGCAAACCACACCGCAAACGCGATTGCGGTGATGATGCCCACGACGAGACCGATGTAGCCGACGATCAGGCCGGCGATCGCCATCCCGCGACCGGATTCACCGGTTCGCTTGATCTGGCTGAGCGCGATGTGACCGCAGATGATCCCCGCAAGCGAGATGCCAACAATCGACGTCACCAGCGAGATGATCGACAGAACGTTGTACTTCTGGCCGACTGGCGCGGGCTGGTACGGCGGTGGCGGGGCGGCAGGGGGCATTGTCATCAGTGAAACTCCTTGGTGTTTGGGCCATCGTCCCACCGGCGTAACAGGGGTGTCAACGAAACTGAGCGGCGCGTCGCAACCCCGTCATGCTTGGATACTCGTCACCGGGAGTGTGGAGTCCGCCCCGAAATCGAGCCCGGAGGGGGCGTGTCCGGCCTCGATCAGTTGGGCTCCGAGTGCGGCGATCATGGCGCCGTTGTCGGTGCAGAGCGACAACGGAGGGATGCGCAGGGCGATGCCCGCGGCATCCGCTCGTTCGATCGCCACCTCGCGGAGCCGCGCGTTTGCGACCACGCCACCACCCAGCAGCAGTCGCGGTACGCCGAGGTCGGTGCACGCCGCGATCGCCTTGGTGACGAGCACGTCGACGACGGCTTCCCGGAAGCTCGCCGCGACGTCGGCGATCGGCACGTTCTCACCGGCGTCCTGCCGTTGCTCGACCCAGCGCGCGACGGCGGTCTTGAGGCCGGAGAACGAGAAGTCGTAGCGGTGCTTCTCCATGTCCTTCGGCAGGCTCAGCCCGCGCGGGAAGCGGATCGCTTTCGGGTCACCGGATGCCGCGGCCTTGTCGATCTCCGGACCGCCCGGGTAGGGCAGCCCAAGCAGACGGGCGACCTTGTCGAACGCCTCCCCTGCCGCGTCATCGATGGTCTCGCCGAGCAACTCGACGTCGCTGGTCAGGTCGCGCGCCAGCAGCAGCGAGGTGTGCCCGCCGGACACCAGTAGCGCGACCGTCGGGTATTCGACGTCATCTCCGGAGAGGATGTCGGCCCCGACGTGGCCGACCAGGTGGTTGACCCCGTAGAGCGGCTTGCCGAGCGACACCGCCAGCGCCTTCGCTGCGCCGACGCCGACCATGAGCGCACCGGAGAGGCCAGGGCCGCTGGTCACCGCAATGGCGTCCACGTCGTGCAGCGACACTCCCGCGGTCTCCAGCGCCGTGGTCAGGGTGGGTGTGAGCGCCTCAAGGTGCGCGCGGGCGGCGACCTCGGGAACGACGCCGCCGTAGCGAGCGTGCTGGTCCATCGAGGAGGCGATGGTGTTCGCCAGCAAGGTGCTGCCGCGGACGAGGCCGATTCCGGTTTCGTCGCAGCTGGTCTCGATGCCGAGGACGAGCGGGCCAGTGCCCACCCCTCCCTGAGCCTGTCGAAGCGTCATGCCGGGGTCACCTCCGTGTCGGGCACACGCAGTCGCATGATGATCGCGTCCACGTTGTCCGGCTGGTAGTACCCGGCGCGCACGCCGATCCGATCGAAGCCGAGTGAGGTGTACAGGGTCTGGGCTCCGGGGTTGTCGGCGCGCACCTCGAGGAAGACCTGCTCGGCGCCCCGGCGACGGGCCTCGTTGATGAGCGCAAGCATGAGCGTCCGGCCGAGGCCGTGGCGGCGGGCAGAGGGGGCGACGGCAATGGTCTGGATGTCCGCGTCGGGAGCGCGAAGCGGGGAGAGCAGCCCGGCATAGCCCTCGATGACGCCCGCCTCGGTGACGGCAACCAGGTAGTAGCGGTGATCGCCGGTGACCTCGTCGGTCATGTTCTCGGTGGACCAGGCGTCACTCTCGAAGATGCTGGTTTCGAGGGCCATGATCCCGTCGATGTCCGCGGCGGTCGCGGTGCGCAGCAGCCAGGTCATCCGGTCACCCGCTTCGGTCCGGTGGACAGCGTGACATCGGGTGAGCGCAGGTAGAGCGGTTCCCGGCCGGCGAAGGGTCGCTGGTTCACGAACATGGTCTCGGCGAGCATGCCGAGGGCGCCGGCGGAGACGAAGGCGGCGTCGATCCGGCGGTAGGACTCGAGTTCGGTGACGACTGAGGCGAGGTCATCGGGTTTGGTGAGCGAGGGTCCCTGTGCCCGCACGGGCAGGCCCGCGGCATCCGGTGTCCTGTACGCCGACCAGTACACCTCACGGCGCCGGGCGTCGGTAACCACCAGCACCGGCTCGGTCTGGCCCCAGGCGATCGCGTCGTGGCTGACCACGCGGACGACGGGTTTGCCCGCCCCGAAGGCGAAGGCTTCGGCGGCGGCGATGCCGACGCGGAGGCCGGTGAACGGGCCGGGGCCCATGCCGACCGCGACACCGGACAGGGCGGTTACCGTGGTGCCGGACTCGGTGAGGCACTTCTCGATCAGGCTGCCGATCACTTCGGCGTGGCTGCGGGTGTCCTCGGTGGAGTGCTCGGCGAGGACACCGCCGTCGCGGTCGACGACGGCGACGCTCGTTCCGGCGGAGGTGTCGATCGCGAGAAGCACGGAATCAAGCTTAGGCGGGCGCCAGCCAACTCAGGTCGGACCAGCGGGGACCGTGGCCGGTGATGGTGACCTCGCGGGGTTCGACGCCCTCCTCGGTTTCGATCCCACCGACCGGGCGCACGATGTCGATCTCGAGCCAGGAGTCGGTGAGCCCGTCCAGCAAGCCGGCACCCCACTCCACCACCGAAATGGAGTTCTCGAAGTCGATGTCGAGGTCGTCGAGTTCCATCGCGGTCGATAGCCGGTAGGCGTCGACGTGCACCAGCGGGGCGCCGTCGGCGCGCGGATGGGTGCGCGCGAGTACGAAGGTCGGGCTGGTGACCGTACCGCGCACGTTCAACTCGGCGCCGAGTCCGCGCGTCAGGGTGGTCTTGCCCGCACCGAGTTCGCCGTTCAGGGCGACCAGGTCACCCGCGCGGAGCTGGGTCGCGAGCAGGGCGCCGAGGGCTTCCATCGCCTCGGGCGTGTCAATCGTCAGTCTCATGAGCGGTAGCTGCGCGCCACCCGGGCGCCGATTCGGGTGACGATCTCGTAGTTGATGGTGTCGCAGGCTTCTGCCCAGTCATCGGCGGACGGCACGCCGTCGGCCGGGTCGCCGAACAGCACCGCCCGGTCGCCGACCTTGACCGGGGAGTCGCCGACGTCGACGACGAACTGGTCCATCGCCACCCGGCCGGCGATCGTGTGGGTGACACCGCCGATCGACACCGGCGCGCGGTTCGACGCGTGCCGCGGCACCCCATCGGCGTAACCGAGCGGGATGAGCGCGAGCGTGGTCGGCGCCTCGGTGCGGAAGGTGTACCCGTAGGACACACCTTGACCGGCGGGCACCCGACGGATGGCGGCGACCGACGCCTGCAATTGCATCGCCGGCCGCAACCCGAGCTCAGCCGAGCTGACCCCGACGAACGGTGAGAGTCCGTAGATGCTGACCCCGAGACGCACCATGCTGAACCGGGACGCCGGCAGCCGCAGCGCAGCGCCGCTCGCCGCAAGATGCGGGAGCTCGGGCTGCAGTCCCGCGGCGTGCGCGGCATCCAGCTGGCGCTCGAACTCGGCGACCTGGGCTGCATCGTCGGCAGGGCTGGTGTTCGAGAGGTGGCTGAACAGTCCACGCACCCGGATGCGGCCGGCCCGTTCGAGTTCAGCCGCGCGCGCGAAGACGGGGGCGCAGTCATCCGGTGCCAGTCCGTTGCGCCCCAGCCCGGTGTCGATTTTCAGGTGCACGGATGCCACGCCCGCGGCCGCGGCGCGCTCGAGCTGCTCGAGCGAAGACAGGCCGAGGTCGATGTCCGCGGCGATTGCCGGAGCGAAATCGGTGTTCGGGCCGTGCAACCAGGTCAGGATCGGAGTGGTGATGCCGGCATCCCGCAGCCGGAATGCCTCGGTCAGGTCGACGACGCCGAGCCAGTCGGCGCCGCCGTCGAGCGCCGCATGCGCGGCGGGTAGGGCGCCGTGACCGTACCCGTCGGCCTTGACCACGGCCATCGCGTGCGCCGTGCCTGCGGTGCGGCGCAGGGCAGCCATGTTCTCGGTGATCGCACCAAGGTCGATGACCGCTTGGCGGAACTCGCCGCTCACGACTCGGTCACCACGTAGGCGATCGCGATTCCGGCATCGTGGGCCATCGACAGGTGCACGTGCGCGATGCCGCGCCGCTCGGCGATCTCGCGGGCGACGCCGCCGAGGCGAAAGGACGGGTTGCCCTCGCTGTCGGTGATCACTTCCATGTCGTGCCAGCGGATGTCGGCGGTCTCCCCGAGGGCCTTCATGAGCGCCTCTTTGGCGGCGAACCGGCCGGCCAGCGAGCGCAATGGCAGGTCGCGTTCGCTCTCGGCGAACAACCGCTCGACCAGGCCCGGGGTGCGGCGAACCGCCCGGTCGAACCGGGCGAGGTCGACCACGTCAACCCCGATGCCGACGATCATTGCGGCCTACTCGACCGTGACCGATTTGGCGAGGTTCCGCGGCTGGTCGACGTCGAGACCCTTGGCGTTGGCGAGTTCCATGCCGAAGATGTGCAGCGGCACAACCGAAAGCAGCGGCTCGAACATTCCGCCGGCCAGCGGGATCTGGATGACCTCGTCGGCGTGCGGCAGCACCGCGGCGTCACCCTGCTCGGCGATCGCGATCACGCGGGCACCACGGGCACGGATCTCCTGGATGTTGGAGACCACCTTGGGGTGCAGCGAGCGGGGGTCGCGCGGGCTCGGCACGACCACGAACACGATCTGGCCCGGCTCGATCAGGGCGATCGGGCCGTGCTTCAGCTCGCCGGCGGCGAAGCCCTCGGCGTGGATGTAGGCCAGCTCCTTGAGCTTCAACGCGCCCTCGAGCGCGACCGGGTAGCCGACATGGCGGCCAAGGAACAGCACCGAGCGGGTGTCCGCCATCCAGTGCGCCAGTTCGCCGATCCTCTCGCTGGTCTGCAGCACCTGCTCGAGCTTGTCGGGGATGGCTGAGAGCTCGGCGACATTCGCCGCAATCTGGCTGTCATCGAGCGTGCCGCGGATCGCGGCCAACCGCAGTCCGAACAGGTACAGCGCGGTGATCTGCGCGACGAACGCCTTGGTCGAGGCGACCGCGACCTCGGGTCCGGCGTGCGTGTAGATCACGGCGTCGGATTCGCGCGGGATGGTGGCGCCCTGCGTGTTGCAGATCGACAGGGTGCGGGCGCCCTGCTCGCGGGCGTACTTGACCGCCATCATGGTGTCCATGGTTTCGCCGGACTGGCTGATCGACACCACAAGGGTGCGCTCGCTCAGGATCGGGTCGCGGTAGCGGAACTCGTGCGAGAGTTCCACGTCGACGGGCACCCGGGCCCATGCCTCGATGGCGTACTTGCCGACCATGCCGGCGTAGGCGGCGGTGCCGCAGGCGACCACGATGACGCGGTCGATGTCCTTCAGCACCTGGTCGCCGATCGGCTCGAGCTCCTCGAGCACGACGGCGCCGTCGTGCACGCGGCCGAGCAGCGTCTTGGCGACGGCCTCGGGCTCTTCGCTGATCTCCTTCTTCATGAAGCTCGACCAGCCGCCCTTGTCGGCGGCGGAGGCATCCCAGGACACCTCGAATTCCTTCAGTTCGACCGGGGCGCCGGCGAAGTCGGTGACGGTGACCGAATCCGGGCGGATGGTGACGATCTGGTCCTGGCCGATCTCGGCGGCGCGGCGGGTGTGCTCAACGAAGGCCGCGACATCCGACCCCAGGAAGTTCTCGCCCTCACCGAGTCCGATCACCAGTGGCGAGTTGCGGCGGGCGCCGACCACGACACCAGGCTCGTCCTGGTGCATGGCGAGCAGCGTGAACGCACCCTCGAGGTGGTTCACGACCGACCGGAGCGCCTCGTAGAGGTCGCCGGTCTGACGGTAGGCGCGACCGACCATGATCGCGGCAACCTCGGTGTCGGTTTCGCTCGTGAAGGTCTCCCCGTCGGCAAGCAGGTCCTGCTTCAGGTCGTGGAAGTTCTCGATGATGCCGTTGTGGATCAGGGCGAGCTTGCCGTCATCGCCCAGGTGCGGGTGGGCGTTGCCGTCGGTGGGTCCGCCGTGGGTGGCCCAGCGGGTGTGCCCGATGCCGGTGCGGCCGTCGGTGAGGGGGCGCTCGGCGAGCTCGTCGACCAGCATCTGCAGCTTGCCGGCCCGCTTGCGCGTGTCGATGTGACCGGCCGGGTCGAGCACGGCCACGCCCGCGGAGTCGTAGCCGCGGTATTCGAGGCGCTTCAGTCCGCCCATGAGGACGTCGATGCTGCTGTTATCACCGACGTATCCAACGATTCCACACATGGGCTCGATTCTACGGGGCGCTGGCCGTAAGCATCCTGCGGGGGTGCCTCAGTTTTAGATCTTGCGCAGCAGGACGCTGGAGACGGTGTGGTCGGAGCTCTTGCGCAGGACGAGGGATGCCCGCGCCCGCGTTGGCAGGACGTTCTGCAGCAGGTTCGGTTCGTTGATGCTGGTCCAGATGCTGTGCGCGCGCTCGATCGCCTCCTCCTCGCTGAGGCTTGCGAAGCGGTGGAAGTAGGACTGCGGGTTGGTGAACGCGCCGCGCTGCAGGCGCAGGAACCGGTCGATGTACCAGCGCTCGATGTCGGCGGTGCGCGCGTCGACATAGATGCTGAAGTCGAACAGGTCGCTGACGGCGAGGCGGTGGGAGGTCATCGGTGGCTGCAGCACGTTCAGGCCCTCGACGATGAGCACGTCCGGTCGCCGCACGACGACCTCGGCGTTCGGCATGATGTCGTAGCTCAGGTGCGAGTAGAAGGGCGCCCGCACCTCGGGAGCTCCGCTCTTCACCTGGCTGACGAAGCGCAGCAGCGCGCGCCGGTCGTAACTCTCCGGGAAACCCTTGCGCTCCATCAGCCCGCGGCGTTCCAGTTCGGCGTTCGGTAGCAGGAAGCCGTCGGTGGTGACCAGTTCCACCCGCGGGGTGTCGTCCCAGCGGGCGAGCAGCTCACGCAGCAGACGGGCGATGGTCGACTTGCCGACCGCTACGGAACCGGCGACCCCGATCACGAACGGCGTAGTCGGCGAGTCCTCGCCGAGAAACGCGCGGGTCTGTCGGTGCAGCTGCTTGGCGCCGGCGACGTACAGGTTCAGCAGCCGGCTGAGCGGCAAGTATACCTCGGTGACCTCGCGCAACGAGAGAACGTCGCCCAGTCCGCGTAGTTGCACGACCTCGGTCTCGCTGAGGGGTTGCGGGATTGCCGGCGCGAGCTCCGCCCAGCGGGATCGGTCGATTTCAAGAAACGGTGTACTGGCGCCATTGGCAGTGTCTGGTGCGGACATCGCAGACCACAGTACTGCCAGAAGCGAGGGTAGTTTCGATTCTTCCCGTTGGTCGAGCCCTCAATCACCGGGGATGGCGGCGGCGCGGGCCAGGACGGCGCGGGCGTGCCGCAGCAGCGGTTCGTCGACCATGCGCCCGCGGAAGGTGAACACCCCCGAGTGAGTCCGTGCCTGCTCCAACAGCTCGCGGGCCTCGGCCACCGCGGCCTCGTCCGGCCGATAGGCGGCCCGGATGACGTCCACCTGGCTGGGGTGGATGCAGGCGCTCGCGGCGAAACCGCTGGCTGCGGCATCCTCCGCCTCGGCGGCAAGTCCCGCGACATCCGCGATGTCCAGGTGCACCGTGTCGATGGCCGACTTGCCGTGCGCTCCCGCAGCCAGCAGCACGCTCGAGCGGGCGTGGACGGCGAGCGCGCGGTAGCTGCCATCCGGATGCCGCGTGCCGGTGCCGCCGAGGGAGGCGACCAGATCCTCGGCGCCCCACATCAGCGCGATCACGTTCGGGATGGCGGCCAGGTCCGGCGCGGCGAGCACGCCGGCCGCAGTCTCGCAGAGTGCGATGACCTCGTACTCTTCGAGGCGCTCCAGGGCAGCCGCGGAGTCCGCCTTGGGCAGCATGACGGTGTCGTATTCGGTGTTCGCGAGGGCGGCGAGGTCGGATTCGAAGTCGGCTGACCCGATCGGGTTCACCCGGACGATGGTGCGCGCCGGGTCGATCGGCGTTCCCATCAGCGCCGCGCGCGCCGCCGGCCGATTCTCGGGAGCGACCGCGTCCTCGAGATCGATGATCACCGCGTCCGCCGCGGCGAGCGCCTTCTCGTACCGATCGGGCCGGTCAGCCGGGCAGAAGAGCAGCGCGGGACCGATCACGGCGCGGCATCCCTGCACCAGACGAGCACCGAGCGCACCGCGGTGACCACGACCGCCTCGTGCTGGTTGCGGCCGGTGTGCTCGAGCGTGACGATGCCCTGCCCCGGCCGCGACTCGGACAGGCGCTTGGCGGTGACCACCGTCTCCGAGTAGAGCGTGTCGCCGTGATACAGCGGGTGCGGGAACGCGACGCGCTCGAAGCCCAGGTTGGCGACGATGGTGCCCTGCGTGAGTTGGGTGACGGATGCCCCGACCACCGTCGCGACCGTGAACATCGAGTTCACCAGCCGCTGCCCGAATGGCTGAGTGGCAGCCCAGGCGGCGTCGAGGTGCAGCGCCTGCGTGTTCATCGTCAGCGCGCTGAACAGCACGTTGTCGGTCTCGGTCACCGTGCGCCCTGGTCGATGCCGGTACACGGTGTCCTCGTCGAACTCCTCGAAATACAGGCCGCGCTGCTCGCTGACGTTCACAGGCCTCCCCCGTCCAATCCCATCTCACGCGAGATGACCATCAGTTGCACCTCGCTCGTGCCTTCGCCGATCTCGAGGATCTTGGAGTCACGGTAATGCCGGGCGACCGTGTTCTGGTTGAGGAATCCGTAACCGCCGTGAATCTGCGTGGCATCCCGGGCGTTGTCCATGGCGGCCTCGCTGGCCATCAGCTTGGCGATCGAGGCCTGCATCTTGAATGGCAGGCCTTCGCCCATCCGCCGGGCGGCGTCGTAATAGGCCAGCCGGGCGGCGTGCACCCGGGCCTGCATGCGCGCGAGCTTGAAGGCGATGTACTGGTTCGAGCCGATCGACCGGCCGAACACGACGCGCTTCTTCGCGTAGCTTTCCGCTTCGTCCAGGCAGCCCTGCGCGGCGCCCGTGGCCAGTGCGGCGAAGGCGATGCGGCCCTCGTCCAGGGTGGCGACGAAGTTCGCGTAGCCGCGGCCGCGTTCGCCGAGCAAGTTCGCCTCGGGCACCCGCACGTTGTCGAGGGTCAGCGGATGGGTGTCCGAGGTGTGCCAGCCGACCTTGTCATAGGAGGGGTGCACGGTGAGCCCGTCGATCGGAGTCGGCACCAGGATCGCCGACAGCTCTTTCTTGATCGATCCGTCGTCGCGGCGGCTCTCACCGGTGACCGCGGTGATCGTGATCAGCCGGGTGATCTCGGTTCCGGAGTTGGTGATGAACTGCTTGGTGCCATTGATCACCCATTCGCCGTTCTCGAGCACCGCGGTGGTCTCGGTGCCCGCGGCATCCGAGCCCGCATTGGCCTCGGTCAATCCGAACGCGGCGAGCGCCGTGCCCGACGCCAGCAGCGGAAGCCACTCCTGTTTCTGCTCCTCGGTGCCGCTGCGGAACACCGGCATTGCCCCGAGTCCGACGCCTGCTTCGAGGGTCACCCCGATGGACTGGTCCACCCGGCCGAGTTGCTCGACGGCCAGGCAGAACGTGAAGTAGCTCTCGCCCGACCCGCCGTACTCCTTGGGGAACGGCAGTCCGAACAGGCCCATCTCGCCCATCTGCGCGATGATCTCGTACGGCAGTTCACGCTTGGTGTCGTACTCGTAGGCGGCGGGCGCGACGACCGTGTCGGCGAAGTCCCGTACCTCGGCGACGAGTTGCTTCTGGCGGTCGGTCAGGTCGTAACTCATGGCTTCTCCCCGGTTGCTGCTGGGCGGGCCTGGCCTTGTGGGCCTGCCCCATCTTCTGGATTGTCATTGGTGATGGTGGCGACCAGTTGGCCGGCCGTGACCAGATCGCCGGCGGCGACCGTGATGCTGAGGACTCCGGCGACCGGGGCGGTGAGCTTGTGCTCCATCTTCATCGCCTCGACGCTCGCCAGATGCTGACCGGCCGCGACCCGGTCGCCGCCGGTGACGAGCACCGCGGTGACGGTGCCTGGCATGGGCGTACGCACCTCGGGCGACCTGGGCGATGCGTCGTCCGTGCGGGCGGCGAGTGCCCGGTTCAGCGCCTCTCGCCGGCTCAGTCGGTGCAGTTCGAAGGTGGCCCCGTCGAACGCCACCCAGACTGTGTCGCCATCCTCGGCGATCAGCAGCGAGCGGGTCACGCCGTCGATCTCGATCTGGTTGCCGTGGATGCCGCAGCTGAAGTACCGCGCGGTGGCAGTCTCGTCAGCCCCGACGCCGGCGCCGCCGCTCGCCGCGGTCTCGTCGGGGGTGCCGCTGACCCAGACCTGAGCGGCTTGCTGCCCACCGAGCACCCGGACGAGCACCTCGCGACCTGCCGCCTCGAACCGGTACTCGGTTGGCCGCGGTTCGCCCAAGCGCCAGCCGGTCGATTGCTGCCACGGTGAATCACCGGTGCCGATCTGCCCGTGCAGGTGCAACGCGGCCCCCACGAAGGCAGCGGCATCCGGAGTCCGGAATGACATGTCGGGCAGCAGCCGGTCGATCAGGGTGGTGTCGAGCCGGCCGGCCTGTACATCTGGATTGGCGATCAGGGCGCGCAGGTACTCAAGGTTGGTGTGCACACCGAGCACGGTGGTGCCAGCGAGAGCGGCGTCCAGCCGGGCGAGTGCTTCGGCGCGGTCTGTGCCGTGCGCGACCACCTTGGCCAGCAGCGGGTCGTAATGCATCTGCACGTCGGTGCCCGCGGCGATACCGCTGTCCACCCGGATGCCCTCGCCGGTCGGCTCCCGCAGGGCGAGCACCCGGCCGGCGCTTGGCAGGAAGTCCTGCTCCGGCCGCTCGGCGTAGATGCGCGCCTCGATTGCGTGCCCCCGGGCACGAACCGGCTCGAGGGTGAGCGGTTCGCCGGCCGCGATGCGCAACTGCCACTCCACCAGGTCGACGCCGGTGACCTGCTCGGTCACCGGGTGCTCGACCTGCAGCCGGGTGTTCATCTCCATGAAGAAGAACTCGTCGGGGGCATCCGCCGACACCAGGAACTCGACCGTGCCGGCACCGCGATAGCCCACGCTCGAGGCCACCGTGCAGGCGGCCTCGCCGATGCGGGCCCGGGTGGCGTCATCGATCAGCGGCGACGGTGCCTCTTCGATCACCTTCTGATGGCGGCGCTGCAACGAGCACTCGCGTTCGCCGAGATGGATGACCCGGCCGCCGTTGTCGGCGAGCAACTGCACCTCGATGTGCCGCGGGTTGGTCACCAGCCGTTCCAACAGCAGGGTGTCGTCGCCGAATGCGGACGCAGCGATCCGGCGTGCGGCGGCGAGCGCGGCCGCGAGTCCGTCGGCGGAGTGCACGACCTGCATGCCCTTTCCCCCGCCGCCGGCTGAGGGCTTGACCAGCAGCGGGTAGCCGACGGAGGCGGCGGCATCCATCAGCGCTGCGTCGTCGAGGCCGGGCTCGGACACCCCGGGGATCACCGGCACGCCATGATCGACGACGTGATTCTTCGCGCGGATCTTGTCGCCCATCACCTCGAGCGCGCCGACTTCGGGGCCGACGAAGACCAGCCCGGCCGCTGCGCAGGCTTCGGCGAGCGCGGCGCTCTCGGACAGGAACCCGTACCCGGGGTGCACGGCCTGGGCTCCGGCTGAGACTGCCGCGTCGACGATCGCGGCAGCGTCGAGGTAGCTGTGGCCGGCGGGCGCCGGTCCGATCCGGATGGCGGCATCGGCCTGCCGGACATGCAGGGCATCACGATCGGCGTCACTGTAGACGGCGACCGATCGGATGCCGAGGCGCCTGAGCGTGCGGATCACCCGGCAGGCGATCTCTCCCCGGTTGGCGACGAGCACCGTGGTGAACATGGCTGCGGTGGACATGGCTGCGGTGGACATAGCGGTCACATCCGGAACAGGCCGAAGCCGGGCTCGGGCATCGGGGTGCGGGCACACAGGTCGAGGGCGAGGCCAAGCACAGTGCGGGTGTCGGCCGGATCGATGATGCCGTCGTCCCAGAGCCGGGCCGTCGAATAATACGGACTGCCCTGGCTCTCGTATTGCTCGCGGATCGGGTTCTGGAAGGCCTCTTCGTCCTCATCCGACCAGGTTTCGCCCGCGGCATCCAGCTGGTCCCGCTTGATCGTGGCGAGCACCGATGCGGCCTGCCGTCCGCCCATCACGGAGATCCGCGCGGCCGGCCACATCCACAGGAATCGCGGCGAATAGGCACGGCCGCACATCGAGTAGTTGCCGGCGCCGAAGGACCCGCCGATCACCACGGTCAGCTTCGGAACCCGGGTCGTGGCGACGGCGGTGACCATCTTCGCGCCGTGCTTGGCGATGCCGCCGGCCTCGTAGTCACGGCCGACCATGAAGCCGGAGATGTTCTGCAGGAACAGCAGCGGGATGCCGCGCTGGTCGCACAGTTCGATGAAGTGCGCGCCCTTCTGCGCCGACTCGCTGAACAGCACGCCGTTGTTGGCGACGATGCCGATCGGGTGCCCGTGCAGTCGCGCGAAACCGGTGACCAGCGTGGCGCCGAACTCGCGCTTGAACTCGTGAAAGTCGCTGCCGTCGACCAGCCGGGCGATCACCTCGCGCACGTCGTACTGTCCCTGCACATCGACCGGAACCACGCCGTACAGCTCTTCGGCGTCATAGGCCGGTGGCCGCGAGGGCTGGATGTCCCAGGCCGGTTCGAGCGGCGGCGGCACGGTGGCGAGGATGTCGCGGACAGTCTCCAGCGCGTGCTCGTCGTTCTCGGCCAAATGGTCGACGACGCCGGATGTCTTGGCGTGCAGGTCGCCGCCGCCGAGTTCCTCCGCGGTGACGATCTCACCGATCGCCGCCTTCACGAGCGGTGGCCCGCCGAGGAAGATCGTGCCCTGGTTCTTCACGATCACCGTCTCGTCGCTCATCGCCGGAACATAGGCGCCGCCTGCGGTGCACGAACCCAGTACGGCAGCGATCTGCGGGATGCGTTCGGCAGACATCCGCGCCTGATTGTAGAAAATCCGGCCGAAGTGCCCCCGGTCGGGGAACACCTCGTCCTGCATGGGCAGGAAGGCGCCGCCGGAGTCGACCAGGTAGACGCAGGGAAGCCGGTTCTCGAGCGCCACCTGCTGCGCGCGCAGGTGCTTCTTCACCGTCATCGGATAGTAGGTGCCGCCCTTCACGGTGGCGTCGTTGGAGATCACCAGGACCGGGCGCCCGTGCACCTGGCCGACGCCGGCGATCACGCCAGCCGCCGGCGTCTCGCCGTCGTACATGCCGTCGGCCGCGAGCGGGGCGAGTTCCAGGAATGGGCTGCCCTCATCGAGCAGCCGGTCGATGCGGTCGCGGGGCAGCAGCTTTCCGCGGGCGACATGCCGGTCGCGGGAGCGTTCCGGTCCGCCGAGTGAGGCCTGCCGCATCCGTTCCCGGAGCTCCGTGACCAGAGCGCGCTGATCCTCGTCGTTCCGCAGGAAGGCGGCATCCGACCGGTTGATCGCAGTCTGCAGCATGTGTCTCCATCGACAGTCGGTTAATGCTTGTTAACCCGAATTCAGGTTAGTCAGCATTAACTGAAATGTCTATAGTGAAGGGATGCCGCAGCCCACCCCCACCACCATGCGCAGCCAGGCCAAGGCCAACCGTCGCGCCGCGCTGCTCACCGCGGCGGCCGGATTGTTCGCCGAGCGCGGGTTCAACGGCGTCTCGATCGAGGAGCTCGGCACCGCCAGCGGCGTGACCGGACCGGCGGTCTACCGGCACTTCAGCGGCAAGCAGGCAGTGCTCGCGGCGCTGCTGGTCGGGGTCAGCCGCACGCTGCTCGAGGGCGGGCAGGCGGTGGTCGACGCCGCGCCGGATGCGGCGGCCGCGCTCGAGGGACTCGTTGCCTTTCACGTGCGGTTCGCACTGTCGAACCGGGACGTGATCCGCGTGCAGGACCGGGACCTGGACAGTCTGGAGGCCCCCGACCGGCACACCGTGCGTACCCTGCAGCGGCGATACGTCGAGCTCTGGGTCGGGGTGCTGGAGCGGCTCGGTGGCTCCACCGCTGGTGAGGATGCCGCGCTGCTGCGGATTCGGGCGCAGGCGGTGTTCGGCCTGATCAACTCCACCCCGCACAGTGTGCGCGGCGGGGTCGATGAGGAGTCGGTGCGCGCCCTGCTCGAGCGGATCGCACTCGCGGCGCTCACGGCCTGAGACGCCCGCTCGCTGGGCGAGCCCCACTCTCCGTTGGTCGAGCCTGCTCTTCCGCTGGTCGAGCCTGCCGAGACCCCGCTCGGGCGGACTTCAGTCTCTCGGGAGGACGTTTTCGCCGATTTGATCCTCCCGAACCGGCGTTCTCCTCCGGTCGTGACAGGCGCGGCGGACTTGTCCCCGCTCCTGACCACAACGGGCATCGCCGGAATGATGGAGTTTTTCACCAATGTGCACGAAATGGCGGAGTTCTTCTCCTGCACTTTCAAAAAACTCCGCCATATCGGCCGTCAGACTCGCCATGTGCCGGGGTCTCGGCAGGCTCGACCAGCGGATGTGGCGGCCGCTCACCTCGCCCACCGGATCGGTCACACCATCGTCAGTACCATCGCGGGGTCGGCGAGGATCGCACCGACATCCGCCAGGAAGCGCGATCCCTGCTCGCCGTCCACCAGCCGGTGGTCGAACGACAGGGTGAGCGTCATCACACTCCGCAGCGCGATCTCGCCGCGGTGCTCCCACGGCTGACGCCGCACGGCGCCGATCGCCAGAATCGCGGCCTCTCCCGGGTTCAGGATCGGCAGACCCGAGTCCACTCCGAGGACCCCCACATTGGTGATCGTGAGCGTGCCGCCACGCAGGTGCTCGGGGCTCGCCTTGCCGGAGCGCGCCGTCTCAACGAGCTCGCCGATCGCACGCGCCATGTCGGGCAGGGTGAGCCTGTGCGCGTCCTTGATGTTCGGAACGATCAGTCCGCGCGGGGTCGCCGCCGCAATCCCGAGGTTCACGTAATGGTGCTCGACGATCTCCTGCGCCTTGTCGTCCCAGCGGCCGTTCACCGAAGGGTTTCGCCCGACCGCGATGCAGACCGCCTTGGCGACTGCGGTCAGGATGGTGAATCGGATGCCAGTGAACTCGCGCTTGCCCGAGAGCGTCTCGATCAGTTCGAGAGTTGGCGTCACGTCTACGGTCAGCTGGGCTGCCGCGTGCGGAGCCGTGAACGCACTCTGCACCATCGCCGCGGCGGTGGCCTTGCGCACACCGGCGATCGGAGTGCGCGACTCGCGCTCGCCTCCTCCGCCGGCGTCGGCCCCGCGAAGCTCACCCACACCGCGGGTCGCTCCCCCAGCGCTGGACGCTTCCCCACCGCCGGTCGAGCCCGTCGAGACCCCGCTGGCCGCGCGGTCGACGTCTTCCCGGGTGATGAGTCCGGCTTCTCCGGTGCCGATGATGGTGGTGAGGTCGATGCCCAGGTCGCGGGCGTGCTTGCGGACTGGCGGGGTGGAGCGTGGTGCTTCGGTGGGGGTCTCGGAAGGCTCGACCGGCGACGTTTGGGTCTCGGCAGGCTCGACCAACGGGGGCTGGGTCTCGGCAGGCTCGACCGGCGGGCGTTGCTCGACCAGCGGGCGCTGCTCATCCTGCGGAGGCTGCTCGTCCAGCGAGGACGAACCGCGCCTCGCCCGACGCTGCGGACGAGCTCCGGAGGCGACTGCCGGTCCGTAGCCGACGAGCACCGGTTCACGTTGCGGCGTTGCGGCCTCGTCCGACTCCCCCTCGACGACAGCTGGGGACTCAGCGGGCGACTCCGCCGCTGCCTCCGCCGCCGGCTCCCCCTCCGCTGCCGCCGCGGCCGCAGCATCCGCCACCTCGAACGCGACGATCGGGGACCCGACCGTCACCGTGGTCCCCGGCTCGGCATACAGCTTGCTGACCACTCCGGCGAACGGCGATGGCAACTCGACAAGGGCCTTCGCGGTCTCGACTTCGGCGATGATCTGGTTCAGTTCGACCGTGTCGCCGACATCCACCTTCCAGGCAACCAGCTCGGACTCGGTGAGACCCTCACCCAAATCCGGGAGTGCGAAGTCGCGGTTGGCGGTCATCGGGTCTCCTTCCAGCCGGTGAGCGAGTTCGGGCGGCGCAGCACTCGGTCGACGGCGTCCAGAATGCGGTCTAGGTCGGGCTGGAAGTACTCCTCCAGCGCCGCCGGCGGATACGGGGTATCGAAGCCGGTCACGCGGGCGGGCGCATGGTCGAGCCAGTCGAAGCACCGTTCGGTGATGCTCGCGGCGATCTCCGCGCCGATTCCGGCGAACTGCTGCGCCTCGTGCGTGATCACCAGCCGGCCGGTCTTGCGTACCGACCGCTCGAGCGTGGCGAAGTCGATCGGCGACAGCGAACGCAGGTCGATGACCTCGATCGAGACACCGTCGGCCTGGGCGGCGATCGCTGCGTCGAGCGCGGTCGGCACCAGCGCGCCGTGCGCGACCAGGGTGACATCCGTTCCCTCGGCGGCGATGCGGGCGGTCTCCAGATCGCCGGATGCCGCCTCGTCCACCTCGCCCTTCATCCAGTAGCGCCGCTTGGGCTCGAAGAACAGCACCGGGTCGTCCGACGCGATCGCCAGCCGGATCATCGTGTGCGCGTCCTGCGGTGTTGCCGGGCTGATCACCCGCAGCCCGGAGGTGTGCACGAAGTACGCCTCGGGCGACTCGGAGTGATGCTCGACCGCGCCGATTCCTCCGCCATAGGGCACCCGGATGGTGATCGGCATCTTCACCGCACCCTGCGTGCGGTAGTGGAGTTTGGCCACCTGGGTGACGATCTGGTCGAAAGCCGGGTAGATGAAACCGTCGAACTGGATCTCGCATACCGGCCGGTAGCCGCGGTACGCCAGGCCGACGGCGGTGCCGATGATGCCGGATTCGGCGAGCGGGGCATCCATCACCCGGTCGGCTCCGAACTCGGCCTGCAGCCCGTCGGTGACCCGGAACACTCCACCGAGCTGGCCGATGTCCTCGCCGAACAGCACGACCTTCGGGTCATCCTGCAGGGCGTGCCGCAGCCCGCTGTTGATTGCCTGGGCGAGCGACCGCGTGCTTTTCTGCGTCGACGTGGCGGTATCAGCCTGCTGCAGCATCAGGCCTCCCCGTCGAACTGGCCGAGGTAGGCGGCGTACTGGCTCTTCTGCCGCTCGAGCCATGAGTTCGGGGTCGCGTAGACGTTGTCGAAGACGCTCAACGGTTCCGGCGACTCGAGCGCGAGGCATCCGGAGCGGAGTTGCTCGGCTGCCACGTCGGCGCGCTCCTTCGCGCGCTCCTCGAATCCGGTGACCCCCTTGGCCTCGAGCAACGCACCCAGCCGGGTGATCGGATCCCGGGTCTGCCATTCGGCGAGATCGGCGGTGTCCCGGTAGCGGGTGGGGTCGTCGGAGGTCGTGTGCGGGCCCATTCGATAGGTGACCGCCTCGATGAAGCTCGGCCCGTCACCGCGCCGGGCGCGATCGAGCGCGACCCGGGTCGCCGCCAGCACGGCCAGCACGTCGTTGCCGTCCACGCGGATGCTCGGGATGCCGAAGCCCGGCGCGCGGTCGGCGATCGGTCGCCGTGCCTGCAGGCCGACCGGCTCGGAGATCGCCCACTGGTTGTTCTGGCAGAAGAACACCACCGGCGCCTGGAAGCTCGCGGCAAACACCATCGCCTCGCTGACATCACCCTGGCTGGTGGCGCCGTCGCCGAAGTAGGCGATCGTCGCGGAGTCGACGCCGTCCTTGACGCAGCCGAGCGCGTAGCCGGTGGCGTGCAGCGTCTGTGCGCCGATGATGATGGCCGGCGTGGCCATGTTGATGCTGTACGGGTCCCAGCCGGAGTTCGACGATCCGCGCCACATGCGCAGCAAGTCGGTCAGGTCCACGCCGCGGCACCAGGCGACCCCGTGCTCGCGGTAGGAGCTGAAGACGAAGTCATCCGATCGAAGCGCCCGGGCGGAACCGACCTGGGCGGCTTCCTGGCCCAACAGCGGCGGCCAGAGTCCCAGCTGTCCCTGCCGTTGCAGGGCGATCCCCTCGGTGTCGATGCGGCGGATGACGACGAGATCCTCGTAGAACGTCATCAGCGCTTCATCGGTGACGTCGTCGACCCATGGGTCGTACGTCGGATTCGGCACCCGTTCACCTGCGGGCGTCAGGAGCTGAACGACATCGTCGCTCCCGTGCAGGTTGTCGGGCGTGCGGATATCACGTGAAACAGTTGTAGGCACCGTTGTCTCCCACTGTCAAAGCGCCGCCGCTTGTGGCCGCGGATCGCTCCCCAGCTCCGTTGCTGGGTTAGTGGAAGGTTACGCCGCGCAGTCGAGAAGTGACAACCGGCCGCGCGGGGCTACAGTGAAAGACGCTCGCGGACGACGTCGGCCAGGCCGTTCGCGATGCGATCGGCAGTCGACTGCTCGGTCGCTTCGACCATGACCCGGACCATCGGCTCGGTTCCCGAGGGACGCAGCAGCACCCGGCCGGTGTCGCCCAGTTCAGCTGATGCCTCGGCCACCGCCTGGGCAACGGATTCGTCCGCGCCCAAACCGTGATGGTTGACGCCGCGCACGTTAACGAGAACCTGCGGGAGGACGGTCATCACCGACGCGAGTTCGGCGAGCGACTTGCCGGTGCGCGCCATCTCGGCCACCAGGTGCAGGCCGGTCAGGATGCCGTCGCCGGTGGTGGCGAACTCGGTCATGATCACGTGCCCGGACTGCTCACCGCCGAGCGACAGGTTGTGCTCGTTGAGGTCCTCGAGCACGTACCGGTCGCCGACCTTGGTCTCGCGAACGGTGATGCCGTTCGCGGCCATGGCGCGGCGCAGGCCGAGGTTGCTCATCACGGTGGCGACGAGCGTGTTGTCGTTCAGGTGACCGCGCTCGGCCATGGCGATGGCGAGGATGGCCATGATCTGGTCGCCGTCGACGATCTTGCCGTCAGCGTCCACGGCGAGGCAGCGGTCGGCGTCGCCGTCGTGGGCGATGCCGACGTCGGCGCCGTGTTTGAGCACGGCTGCGGCGAGGTTGTCGAGGTGGGTGGAGCCCACTCCGTCGTTGATGTTCATGCCGTCGGGATCGGCGCCGATCACGGTGACGCGAGCGCCGGCATCCGTGAACACCTGGGGCGAGATCCCGGCGGCCGCGCCGTGGGCGCAGTCGAGCACGACGTGGATGCCGTCGAGCCGGTGCGGCAGGCTGCCCAGCAGGTGCACGACGTAGCGGTCTTCCGCGTCGGCGAAGCGCCGGATGCGGCCGACTCCAGCGCCGGTCGGGGCGAGTTTCTCGGCCGCCATGGCGGCTTCAATGCGGTCCTCGACGACGTCGGGAAGCTTGGTGCCGCCGGTCGCGAAGAACTTGATGCCGTTGTCCGGGGCGGGGTTGTGCGAGGCCGAGATCATCACGCCGAAGTCGGCGCCGATGTCGGCGATCAGGAATGCCGTGGCGGGGGTGGGGATGACTCCGGCATCGAGCACGTCGACGCCAGAGCTGGCGAGCCCGGCGGAGACCGCGGCGGTGAGGAACTCACCCGACACGCGGGGGTCACGGGCAACGACGGCGATCGGGCGGCGGCCCTGCGCACGACGTTCTTCGGCCTGCCGGCCCTGGGTGAGGACGACGGCAGCGCCCTGGGCGAGGCCCAGGGCCAGGTCAGCGGTGAGATCACCGTTGGCCAGGCCCCGGACCCCGTCAGTTCCGAATAATCTCGGCATCTACGCGAGCGGGGATTAGCGCTTCGAGAACTGCGAAGCCTTGCGGGCCTTCTTGAGACCGGCCTTCTTGCGCTCGATGACGCGCGCGTCACGGGTGAGGAAGCCAGCCTTCTTCAGGGTCGGGCGGTTGTTCTCACGGTCGATCTCGTTCAGCGCACGAGCGATCGCGAGACGAAGCGCGCCGGCCTGACCCGAGGGGCCACCACCGGTGATCTTCGCGACGACGTCGTAGCTGCCGAGGAGCTCGAGCACCTTGAACGGGTCGTTGATCAGCTGCTGGTGCAGCTTGTTCGGGAAGTAGTCCTCGAAAGCACGGCCGTTGACGGTGAAACCACCGTTGCCGGGAACGAGGCGCGCGCGGGCGATGGCCTGCTTGCGGCGGCCGACAGCCGCACCTGAGACGTTGAGCACCGCGCGCGGAGCCTTGGGGGCTTCCTCAGCGGGGGTCTCGGTAGTGAAGCTCTCCGGAGCCTGGTCGATGGAGTCTGCGATCTTCGCCATGGAAATAATCCTTATTACCTATCCGGCGCGCTTACTGGGCGACCTGGTCGAGGGTGTACGTCTTGGGCTGCTGGGCAGCGTGCGGGTGCTCGGGGCCCGCGTAAACCTTGAGCTTCTTCAGCTGGGCCCGGCCGATCGAGTTCTTCGGCAGCATGCCGCGGACAGCCTTCTCGACCGTGCGCACGGGGTGCTTCTCGAGCATCTCCGAGTAAGTGGTGGCGGTGAGGCCGCCCGGGTAACCCGAGTGGCGGTACGCCTTCTTCTGCTCGAGCTTGGAGCCGGTCAGGGCAACCTTGTCGGCGTTGATGATGATGACGAAGTCGCCCATGTCCATGTGCGGAGCAAAGGTCGGCTTGTGCTTGCCGCGCAGCAGGGCTGCGGTGTGGCTGGCCAGACGGCCGAGCACGACGTCGGCGGCGTCAATGATGACCCATTCGCGCTGGACGTCAGCGGGCTTGGGGCTAAAGGTGCGCGTCACTGTAGTGGCTGCTTTCTCTATCGAACGGAGGTGTTCGTGAATCCCACTCCGGGTGTGTTCTGTGAGGAGAACACGGATGGTGGAGGGCTCACGTTCGTGTGTCGCGGCAGATGACGCGGACACCAAGGAGCTATCCTAAGCGGTCTGTCTCGCCCGGTCAATTCAGCGCGGTGGAGCGCGCTTCGCGGGCTCAACCGACGATGCGTCGAAGCTCTTCCCGGCAGGCGCGGTAGTACTCGACGGGATCGCCGGCCTCCCCCTCGATGACCGATTCGCCCCACCGATCCCAGCTGGTGCGCCAGACGGCGACCGCAATCTCGGCGATCAGGAGCAGGGATGTCGGATCCTGTCCCTCGAGCTGTTCGGTGAGCCGGGCGCGCAGTCGGTTCGTCAGCTCCTGCTCCTGCGAGGCTGCGAGCATCTGGAGGTCGGGCTCGCGGGCGAGCAACCGGGCGACCCTGCGGTGCTCCTCGAGTTCCGGGTCATTCTCGCCGCCGATCGCGGCCTCGGTCGCCGACTCCACCGCCCGCAGGACAGCCGTGAGGTCGGCATCCGGTACTTCGAGCGCGTCGATCGCGGCGAGCAGCCGGCGCTGGCCGGGCAGCGCCGCCTGCTCTTTTGAAGTGAAGTAGCGGAAGAACGTCCGCGCCGATATCCCCGCCCGGTCGGCGATCTGCTGCACCGTTGTCTCGCGCACCCCCTGCGCCTCGAAGAGCTCGAGGGTCGCCTGGTGGATCTCCTGATGGGTATCGAGACGGCGCCTCGTGAGCAGGTCGGGGGTGGCGTCGTCGGTCATGCGGTCCTTCTTAGCACGCGGTTCTATTCACGGCACGATCATCAAATGACACACTCTGCCACTATGTCGCAGTGTGACATAATGATGCGTTCGCTTGCGCAGAGGAAAGGTACAGATGACTGACGTTCAGAACCGGGAAGAGCCCCTGGCCGGGGGAATCCCATCCGCCATCGAGACGGAAAAGGTGACCCGCCGGGTCGGACCCGTGCTCGCCGTCCTGGTGATCTCCGCGTTCATCATGATGCTCAACGAGACGGCGCTCAGCGTGGCCTTGCCTCCGATCATGGGCGAGTTCGGCGTCGAGGCGGCCACGGCTCAGTGGCTGACCACTGGGTTCATGCTGACCCTTGCCGTGGTCATCCCGACCACCGGCTTCCTGATCCAGCGGTTCACGACACGAGCCCTGTTCGTGGCCGCGCTCCTGCTGTTCATCGTCGGCACGATCATCGCGATCGTCGCGCCGAGCTTCGTCGTTCTGTTGATCGCCCGTGTCGTGCAGGCCGCAGGAACGGCGATCATCCTGCCGCTGCTGATGACCACGACGCTCACCTCGGTCGCGCCTGAGAAGCGCGGCGTGATGATGGGCCTGAACTCCGTCGTGATCTCGATGGCGCCGGCCGTCGGTCCCACCCTCGCCGGCATCATCGTCGACGCGCTGGACTGGCGTTGGATGTTCGGGATGATGCTGGTGGTCGGCGCGATCGTCTTCGTGCTCGGCATCGCCCTGATCCGCACCGACAACGAAACAATCAGGGCGCGCATCGACGTGTTCTCGATCATCCTGTCGGCGATCGGTTTCGGTGGCCTGGTCTACGCGCTGTCCTCGATCAGCCTGATCATCCGCGGCGACCTTGCCCCGGTTGTCGCCCTGGTCGTGGGACTCATCGCGCTGGTCGGGTTCGTCACCCGCCAGGTGCGCCTGCAGAAGACCGACTCAGCGCTGCTGGATCTGCGGCCCTTCGCCGTGTCCAACTTCCGGTTCTCGGTGATTGTCGTGATCACCGCGATGGCCATGATGCTCGGCACCGTCGTGGTGATGCCGATCTACCTGCAGGTCGGACTCGATGTCAGCATCATGACCACCGGTCTGATGATGCTGCCCGGTGGTCTGATCCAGGGCATCCTGTCTCCGTTCGCCGGCAAGATCTACGACAAGGTGGGCCCCAAGCCCGTCGTCATCCCGGGCATCATCCTGATGGCGGGCGGCCAGTTCTGGCTGAGCACGGTCGGCACCGACACCCCGGTCATGCTTGTCGTCGCGATGCACTTCGTGTTCTGCATCGGCATGTCGATGGTCATGACCCCGCTCATGACGGTCGCGCTCGGCTCGCTGCCGCGTCGCCTGTACCCCCACGGCAGCGCGATCATGAACACGCTGCAGCAGCTGGCGGGTGCCGCCGGCACGGCCGTGCTCGTTGCCGGGATGACCATCGGCGCCGGTATCGCGGCCACCGCGGGCGCCGGCGCTGCCCTGGCGCAGGCCGAAGGAGCGCAAACTGCGTTCATCGTCGGCGGAATCATTGGCCTGATCGGTGTCGTGTTCTCGCTGTTCGTTGGCCGCATCAAGGCGGAGGCGCAGCACTAGCCGCTGCAGTCGTAGCGCGAAAGGGCCGGTCGGGGAGATACCCCGGCCGGCCCCTTCATGTGCTGCACTCCTCAACCAGCGGAAACACTCAGCGCGATCTTCCCCTGGGAGTGCCCCTCGGCGAGATACCGGATGGCCTCGGCGGCCTGCTCCAGCGGGTAGGTGCGATCCATGAGCGGAACCACCTTGCCTTGCTCGATCAGTTCGCGCACCACCTCGAGGTCGTCGGCCTTGGTGAGCGCGAGCAGTCCGGTGAGGCGCTGGCTGATGAAGGGGCTGAGGATGAGCGACTGCAGGTTGCGGCTCACCGCTCCAATCATCCGGCCGCCGCCCTCGCCACCGACGAGGACCAACGTGCCCTTCGGCGCCAGCATGCGACGCAGGTCAGCGAGCGGTCGACTGCCTGCAATGTCGATCACGAGGTCGAAATCGCGAGCACGTTCGGCGAGATTCTCCCGCGTGTAGTCGATGACCTCATCGGCGCCGAGCGCACGGACCCGATCAACGTTTCGCGTGCTGCAGACGCCGGTCACGGATGCCGCGCCAAGCGCCTTGGCAATCTGCACCGCGAACGATCCGACGCCGCCGGATGCACCGATCACGAGCACGCGCTCGCCGCCGGTCAGCCGGCCCGCGTCGCGCAGGGCCTGCAGGGCCGTGGTCGATGAGATGGCCACCGCAGCCGCCTGCTCAAAGCTCAGTGCTGCCGGCTTCTTGGCGAGCTGGCGCTCCTTTGCGGGGGTGTACTCGGCGAACGAGCCGGCGCCGACTCCGAACACCTCATCGCCAGGGACGAACTTCGTGACGTTCGCGCCGACCGCGACCACGGTGCCGGAGACATCCATCCCCAAAACCGGATTCTTGGGCTTGGACAGCCCGAAGGCCAGCCGACCGGCCAGCGGCAGCCCGGTCATCATGTGCCAGGCGCCGGGATCGACACCGGCGGCGTGCACGCGGATCAGGACCTTGTCTTCGGCAACGGTCGGCGGCTCGACTTCGCTGACTCGGAGAACCTCGGGTCCGCCATAGGTGTCGTAGGTGATTGCCTTCATACGGGTCAGGGTCTTCATTGCTCCTGCTCTCCTTCTGGGTATTGGAACACATCGTCAAGTGGTGCGCGGAACACCCGCGCGATCTGGAATGCCATCTCGAGCGACGGCGAGTACTTGCCCTGCTCGATGGCGATGATGGTCTGTCGGGTGACCCCGACCCGGTCGGCCAGTTCTGCCTGGGTCATCTCGCCGTTGGCGAAGCGCAGCTGGCGGATCGCGTTCGTGACGCTGGTTGGCTTCACCATTTCTGGAAGCCTCCGCGGTAGGCGATGACCCTGGCGATGCAGGAGGTGATCGCCCACAGGGTGAATCCAAGGTAGATCGCGTTGGCGATCCAGAAGTAGTCGGCCTCGACCATCGCCAACAGCAAGGCGCCAACCCCGGCGAGCACGATCCAGCCCTGCCCCATGAATTGGCCGAGCCGGTAAATCTCCCGGTCACGCTGGTCGACCTTGCTGGACCGGCCGATTGACACGGCGATGCCCACGATGATGGACAGCACGATCGAGATGCCGATCGCCCAGAACATGGGGGCGATGTACTGCGCCTCAGTGAGCGGCTGGCCGCCGGCCTGGCTGAGGACGACGATCACGTATCCGATGTAGGTGACGACGGCGACGATGCCCTCGATCCATGCGCGGCGTTCTTCGAATGTCACGGATGCTCCCGGTGGTTGGTGTCAAGAATTGTTTACACAGCAAATGTAAAGCGCAGCGAACACCATGTCAAGAGTTTTTTACATCACCGCCTAATCGAGCCCGTCGAGATCTCGGCAAGCTCGATCAGCGAATGGGGCGTGGCCCGGGTGAATCGAATCGTCAGTCGACGGACAGCGGCGGTTCGCTCAGCACGCGCAGGCCGCGGGTCTGCACGGCCCGCGCGGCCAGTTCGTCGTCGGCGGGATAGCCGACCTCGAGCAGGGTGAGCCCCTTGGCCGGCATGACCTTGAACTCACTACTGCGCTCACGGGCGTCGCGCAGACGGACCAGGTCGTCCACCTGGAGCTTGCCCTCACCGACGGCGACACAGGCACCGACCAGCGACCGCACCTGGCTGTGGCAGAACGCGTCAGCGACCACGGTAGCGATCAGCACACCGTCACCTTGCCGGTGCCAGCCGAACTCCTGCAGGGTGCGGATCGTGGTGGCACCCTCCCGCGGCTTGCAGTAGGAGGCAAAGTCATGCAGCCCGAGCAGGCTGCCCGCCGCGGCATCCATCGATACTTCCTCGAGCTCGGCGGGATACCAGAGGGTGTGGTTCTGCAGCAGCGGGTTGCGGGTGGCGCGGATGTCGGCGATCCGGTACTCGTAGCGGCGCCAGGTCGCCGAGAACCGGGCGTCGAATCCCTCGGGAGCGCGGAGCACGCGGGAGATGTGCAGATCGCTGTTCAGTCCGGCGATGCCGTTCAGCCGTTTCCGCAGCGCATCCGGTGCTTTGCGAGGCGTCTCACGATGACCTTGTCGCGGCCGTTCGAGGCTGGCGTACTGCTCCTGCGTGAGGTCGAGGTGGGCGACCTGCCCGGTGGCGTGGACGCCGGCGTCGGTGCGTCCGGCGACGGTCAGGTGTGGCGGCGGTCCGTAGCGGCGGAACACGGTAGCCAGCGCGGTCTCGATCTCCCCCTGGACGGAGCGGAAGCCAGGCTGCTTCGCCCATCCGGAAAACCGCGTGCCGTCGTAGGCCACGTCGAGTCGGAGACGTATGGTCGGGGTCTCGGAATCCACTCAGCGAGTCTAGGTCAGCTCTCCGGAAGCAGCCCGGGCTCCGCAGCAACCCTCAAGTAGGCTTTATTGGCCCACAGATCATGACGACGAAACCCTCGCTTCCCTCAATTCAGGCGCCCGCTCCGGCCGCCCGATCGCGCATCCCCGGATTGGACGGCTTGCGCTCCGTCGCGGTGGTTCTCGTGCTCGTCTACCACCTGTTCCCGCTGCTGCTGCCCGGCGGATATCTCGGGGTCGACATCTTCTTCGTGATCAGCGGCTTCCTGATCACCACGCTGCTGCTGCGTGAGCATGAGCGCACCGGCCGGATCGCCCTTGGCAGCTTCTGGCGACGACGGGCCAGGCGCCTGCTGCCCGCCATCGGACTGCTGGTCGTGGTCTGCGGCGGGATCGCATGGCTGATCGGTGGCGACGTTCTGGTCAAGCTCGGCTGGCAGGTGCTCGGCGCTACCACCTTCAGCTTCAACTGGCTGTCCATCGCTGACGGCTCCAGCTACTTCGCCGACACCACCCCCGAATTATTCCGCAACCTCTGGTCGCTCGCGGTGGAGGAACAGTTCTACCTGCTCTGGCCGCTCGCCGTCCTCGCCTTGCTCGCGATCCCGCGCCGACGTCGCCAGATCCGCACCAGCATCGTGCTCGGCCTGACTCTGGCGTCGGCGATCGCCATGGCCGTGCTCGCGGTGCCGGATGACGCGACCCGCGTCTACTTCGGTACCGACACGCACAGCTTCGGTCTGCTTCTCGGGGCCGCCTTGGCGTTCGCGAGCGCGCGCTGGCCGCAGCGGGAACTGGAGTGGCCCCGCCCGCTGCGACTGGCCCTGACCGCCGCCGGCTGTCCCGCCCTGCTCGGACTGGTGGCGCTCGCCATCCTGATGCCCGCAGACACTGCGTTCCCGTACCGCGGCGGCCTGTTTCTGGTCGCCGTGCTCACCACGACGGTCATTGCCGCTTCGATCACGCCCGGCGCGCGCATCGGCGAGTGGCTCGACAACCGGCCCATGCGGTGGCTCGGCGAGCGCAGCTACGGCCTGTACCTCTGGCACTGGCCTGTGCTCGTGCTGCTCAGCGCCGCCGTTCCGGCCTGGCATCAGGACCCCGCGGGTCACTGGCTGCTCGGCATCGTTGCGCTCGCCATCAGTGTGGCGGCGGCGGTGCTGTCGTACCGCTTCGTCGAGCAACCGATCCGCAGGCGCGGGCTCCGGGCCAGCCTGCGTGGTTACCTGCGCTGGTGGCGCAGGCCGAGCTGGCGGATGGCCGCCGCGGCCGGTGTCACCGCCGCAACCATGGCGTTCAGTGCCGCCACCGTCGCGGCGATCGCGACCGACCCGGGGCAGGGCAGCGCCCAACAGGTGATCGAGGCCGGGCAGCAGGCGCTCTCAGCCCCGAGCCCCGAACCGACTCCCGATGCCCCGCAGCCGCTGCCCGGCGGTGAGCAGATCACCGCGGTCGGGGACTCGGTGATGCTCGCCGTGGTCCCGGAGTTGCAGCAGTCGTTCCCTGGGATCAGCGTCGACGCCGTGGTCTCCCGGCAGATGCGTGAGGCGCCCGGCATCCTGCAGTCCCTCCGCGATTCCGGAGCGCTGCGTCCGATCGTCGTGCTCGGTCTCGGCACCAACGGCTCGATCACCACAGACACGCTGAACGAGGTGCGCAGCATCATCGGGCCCGAGCGCCAGCTGGTGCTCGTGAACGTGCAGGCACCCCGACACTGGACCGATGGTGTCAATGAGGCACTGCACGGTTACGCCGATCGCTATCGGGACATCGAACTCGCGAACTGGCGGGACGCGATCGCTCCTCGCCTGGATCTGCTCGCCGGAGACCAGATCCACGCGACGAGCGCCGGTGGGTCCGTCTACGTTGACGCGCTTCGAGCGGCGTTGCAACGTTTGGCGGAACTCCCACCGGTGCTCGATCTAGCCGACTACGGGCTCGCCGACCTACCGCAGTAGATCAGGGATTGCGCGGCTGGTCGCCCATCGACTGCTTGGTGTGTTCCTGCAGGTCGGAGGCTGCGGAGGTTCCCTCCTCCTTCACCCGCTGGGCAGCGTCGGTCGCGGCGCCCTTGACCGCGTCCACCGATTCTTCGGCGGGACCGCGGAGGTGCTCGGCCACTTCCTTCGCCGCGTCGGTGACCTCATGGGTGAGGGGCTCGGCCGCCTCTTTCACGGTCGACGCCAACTCCTTCTCCTTCTCACTCGACGGAATCAGCGAGGAGACAAGCCAACCGACGCCGAGAGCGATCAGGCCGACGGCGAGCGGGTTGCCTTGAGCCTGCCGGGCGACCGCGTGTGGCGCATCCGCGATAGCCTCACCGGCCTCCGACATCTTGGACGCCCCACTCTCGTAGGTATCAGACGCCGCTCCCATCACTCGATCCTTGCCTCTGGTGACCCAATCCCTGACTCGACTGGTCTGGCGCCCGACAATCTTCGATGGAGTCACCTTGTCGGCTAGAACGTCGACGTCATAGCCCAACTCGGCACGGGTTCGTTCAATGTCGGCGCGGATTTCATCCGGGTTATTGGTAGTCATCGGATTTCCTCATCTCGTTTCAATGTGTCCGGAATCTGCTTGAGGCTGTCGACCGTCTTCGGCATCCCGCGCACGGCCTTCATCTCGCGGCGCGCGATGGAAAACAGCACGAGGGCGATGATGATCCAAATCACGGCCACGATGACCGCGGACCACGCATTGCCCATGAGGTAACCGAGCCCCCACCAGAGGGCGACCGACAGGAAGGACAGTGCCATGAGCCCTGCCACTCCGGCGCCGCCGAACATGCCCGCGCTGCGGCCGGCTTTGGTCGCTGTCTCGCGAAGTTCAGCTTTCGCGAGTTCGAGCTCCTGCCGCATAAGCGTGGACACGTCACGGGTCACCTCGCCGAGCAGGTCACCGAGCGAACTGCGGCCGGCCTTGTCGTCGGGGGTCTCTCCGGGAATGTCTCCGGGAAAGTCTCCGGGAACGTTGCTCATCACTCAGCCAATCCGGGTCGTCGAAGTGGGTCGGTCTCGAGGGGATTGCCGACTCCGCCAGGACCGCCGGTTGCCGGCATCCCCGTGGAGGTCGGCGGCGCGCTCACTGGTGGCGGCACCGACGGAGTTCTCGGAGCTGACCCGGGTGCCGGCATCCGACCGGTTGTTCCTGATTCCTTTGCCTCGTCTCGGGCCGAGCTGACGAGAGCGCGGGTGAGGCGTCCGGCGAGCAGGCCAACACCGACGGCGGCCGCGATGTACACGCCCGGCCTCCGCCGCGCGAAGGACTTCACCTCGTTGACCAGGTCACCCGGCTCGCGGGCTTCAAGCCAGTCCGCGATGGCGCTCACACGCTCTGATGCCTGCGTGACGAGGTCCCGGGCCATGCCTTCACTCGGCGGCGAGCCGTCGCGCATTTGCACCAGGTCATCGCCGATATTGCGTAGACCTCCTGCGACACGCTGCTGCTGGGAGGCTGCCTGGTCCTTCAGCTCACCGCGCGTTTGATCGTAGAGCTGTCGCGCCTGATCGCTGATCTCGCCGGCGACACGCTTGCCTTCTTCCTTGGCGACCCCGGCAACGTGCTGGCCGGAGGCCTTGGCCTCTTGCCCGAGCTCCGATGCCTGCTCGCGCATTCCCCCTTGCGTGCCTGAGGGATTCGATGATGCCTCGCTGGCTCCGGTCGTCGGGGGCACTCCCTGCCCACCGCCCGGGTAGTCCGGCCGCGTAGTGTCCGTCATGATGGTCCCTTCTTCGATTCGGGGTGGGATGATCCGAAGAACCATTCGGGTCGCCCCCGAGAGTGCCCATGCTGACCACACCCCGCTCGGGGGGTGCAAAACTCTCAGCAAGCTAAAAGCATTGAGGGAAACTAGCCCTTGCTGCCTGTGGTGGCGATGCCCTCGACAAACCATTTCTGGCCGAGGAAGAACAGGATGATCATCGGCAGAGTCGTGATCACGGCGGCCGTGACGAGGATCTCCCAGTGCCACTCTCCGCCGAAGCCGTACTGATCGACGAGGGCTTTCAGCCCTCGGGGAACGGTGAAGGTGTCCGAGTCCCGCAGGTAGATCAGGCCTCGCATCAGGTCGGTCCACGCCGCCTGCGCCTCGAACAACAGCGTGACCGTCAGAGCCGGCTTCATCAGTGGCGCCGCCACCTGGATGAAGATGCGCCAGTTCCCGGCACCGTCGATCCGCGCCGCCTCAAACAGCTCCCGCGGCAGGCCGAGGAAGAACTGACGTAACAAGAAGATGTAGAACGCACTGCCGAAAAGGTTGCCTGCCCACAGTGGGGTCAGCGTTCCGGTCATCCCGAGCCCGTTCCAGATGAGGAAGGTGGGGATCATGGTGACCGCTCCGGGCAGCATCATCGTGGCCAGCACGAGGGCGAACAGCGCATTGCGGCCACGGAACTGGAAGTACGAGAATCCCCAGGCGACCATCGCACTCGACACCGTGACGGTGACGGCGGCAAGCGTGGTGACAATCACGGTGTTCACGAGCCAGACCGCGAGCGGGGCCTCCTGCCACACCGCGATGTAGTTGTCGAAGGTGAAAGTGTTCGGAATGAGCGCGTTGTCGAACACCTCACCGCGAGGCTTGAACGATGCGCTGATCAACCAGATGAACGGGTAGATGAAGACGACGGCGAGCAGCACCAGGAGGGTCGCAACGATGATCCGGGTGACCAGGCGCTTCGGCCGTCGGCGGCGGGCGGTGACGGCGACCGCGTCGCCGGTTTTGATGGTGCCGAGGACAGCGGCCCGGTTGCGAATGGTGGTAGTCATCGGGGGGCCTGTTCGTAATAGACGTACCGTCGGGACAGCCACATCTGGATGGCGGTGATCGCCATGATGACCAGGAAGAGCACCCAGGCCATCGCGGAGGCGTACCCCATGTGCAGGAATTGGAATGCCTGCTGGAACAGGTAGATGACGTAGAACAGTGCCGCGTCATTGCTGTAGGTGGTGTTGCCCGACCCGAAGAATGCGGTGTACGCCTCGTCGAAGGTCTGCAGGCCGGCGATGGTGTTCACCACGACGATGAAGAAGATCGTGGGGCTGATCATCGGCACCGTGATCCGCACGGTCTGCTGCCAGAAGTTGGCGCCGTCGATGCGCGCGGATTCATACAACTCGGCCGGGACGCCGCGCAGCGCGGCCAGCAGGATGATGACGGATGCCCCGACTGTCCACAGGCTCATGATGATCAGGCCCGGCTTCACCCACGCCGGGTCGGTGGTCCAGGAGGGACCATCGATGCCGAACCATCCAAGGACCATGTTGATCAGGCCGTTCTGCCCGTTGAACAGCAGGATGAACAGCACTCCGACGGCTACCGGCGGCGTCATCTTCGGCAGGAAGAACACGGTGCGATAGAACCCGGATGAACGCCCGGCCTGGTTGAGCAGCACGGCGAGCGCCAAAGACACAATGACGTAGAGCGGCACCTGGACGGCGGTGAACAGGATGGTGTTGGTGAGCGCCAGGGCGATCTTCGGGTCTTCGAAGAGCGTGACGTAGTTCTCGAATCCAACGAAGTTCGGATCGTTGATCACGTCGTAGTCGGTCAGCGAGAGGTAGCCGCTGTAGATGATCGGCCACGCGGTGAAGATCAGGAAGCCGGCAAGCCACGGGCTGAGGAAGACCAGCGCCGCGCCGAGGTTACGTCGCTTCGCTCTTCGCCGCGCGGCCGTCCGTGTCGCGGGCGGGACCCTGCGCTGTCCGGTGACGGCCGTCATGACTTAGCCCTCGCGATTCTCCATGGATTCCCACGCCTCGTCGAGTGCCTTCTGCGCCTCTTCCTGGGCGGTATCGAGAGCTGTCTGCGGGTCGTCCTGTCCGTTGAGTACTCGGTTCACTGCGTCCTGCCACGCCGACTTGAATTCGGCATCGGCCGGGTTCGCCGGAAGCGAGAAGGTGTTGTCGTTCGCTTCGTACATGGCGGCGACACCCGAGTCCCACGGCTCGCCACCAGAGGTCACCATCTCGCGAATCTGCTCGTCCGCGACCTCGTTGCCGGTAAGCACACCGGTGAACGGTTTGCCCTCTTCGGTGCGCAGATCAAGGCGCGCCTGTGCGGCGGCGATCCAACTGTCCACCTCGGTCATCACCTTCGCGTACCGGCATGCCGCGGCGGCGGTGTCGGTGCCTGCGGGAATCGCCCAGGCCGAACCGGCGGCGTATGCCAGCGGTTCGCCCTGCGGGGTGCGGTAGGTGTCGAAGGCCATTGGGGCATCAGCCGACACGTCGTTCAGCACGTTGATGTACCACTGCTCCATCCACATGGATCCCAGCGTGTTGGTGGCGTACTGGTTGCCTTCTCCGAAGAAGTCCGCCGAGTCACGGAACGCCTTCACCGAGCTGAATCCGCCCTGCGCGTCGTAAATGCTCACCGCGAATTCGAGCGCTTCGACTACGGCCGGATCGTTCAGTTGAGCCGTCTTGCCGTCTTCGGAGATGAGGTCGGCGCCGTTGGCCTTGGCCCACAGCGGCAGGAACTCGGGCAGCTTCGTGTCGACACCGATCACGCTTCCCGGCTGCATGAGGGCCTGGTTGGCCGCGGTGATCGCCTGCCAGTTCGAGCCATTGACATCCGCGATGGTGAGGCCCGCGGCATCCAGCAATGACTGGTTCGCCATCGTCAGCTGCACGGTGTTGAACTCGGGGATCCCATACACGCTGCCGTCAAAGGTGACCTGATCCAGAGCCGATTCGAGGTACTGGTCGGTATCGATGTTTTCGCCTTCGATACAGCGGTCGAGCGAGATTATCGCCCCGCGTGCGGCAAGTGAGCCGATCTGGTCCCGGTTCGCGTACACCAAGGCGGGCGGGTCGCCGGCGGCCACTGACGAGAGGAACTGCTGCATGTCGAGGTCGCCCTCGATGAGGTTCAGCTCGACATCCTCACCCAATGCCTCAGCAGCCAGGTCGAACCGGGTCAAGCCGATCTCATCGCCGGCGCCGAAGCCCATGATGTCCAGCTCTCCACTGAGCGTGGCGTCAGGGTCGTAGTCGGTGTCGTCCTCGTTATTGGATCCGGTGCCTGCGGCACAGCCCGTGAGGACGAGAGCCGTGATGGCTCCCCCGGCGAGAAGTGACAGCGTTCGATTCCGCATTCGCGGCTCCCTCGGGTCGGGCGCCGCGCGCGCGGCGCTTTCTGAGCGCGAACTTACCCCCCAGACGAGGGACTGAGCAACGGTTCTCGAGAGAAACGCTTCTCAACTGAGACCTGTCGCTCGAGGATGGCTCGCACACCCGGGGCTGGCGTGTCGTCTGAAAGCGGCGCAGGGTGGCCGAATGGCACGCCGTTGTGCCATAGGAGGTTCACGATGTATTTCCATGTCCAACAACTCATCAATCGCATCGAGCAGGACGAGCCGGATCCCGCCGCAGCCAACGCGTTGCAGGAGGGCCTGGGTGGCCAGTTCGGCGAGATGCGCACGATGATGCAGTACCTGTTTCAGGCAATGAATTTCCGAGGCCCCGCAGCGAAGCCGTTCAAAGACCTGTTGCAAGGCGTCGGCACTGAGGAGATCAGCCACGTCGAACTGATCGGGACGACGATCTCGCGGCTACTGGACGGATCTCCGCGCTACCAGGGTTCACCGACCGATCCGCTCGACACCCCCGGGGCGGGCGGCGCCACTCCCCTGAAGATCGCCCTTTCGCAGAGCAATATCCATCACTACCTGGTCGGTGCGCAGGGGGCGCTGCCGGTGGATGCTGCCGGTAATCCGTGGAGCGGCAGCTACGTGTACAACTCCGGGAATCTGCCCCTGGACCTGCTGTACAACCTGATGCTCGAATCGACCGGGCGACTGCAGAAGTGCCGCATCTACGAGATGACCTCGAACAAGACCGCGAGGTCGACGATCGCGTACCTGATCGTGCGCGATCAAGCTCATGAGAACGCGTATGCCAAGGCCCTGGAATGCCTCGGCGTCGATTGGCGGCCTCTGCTTCCGATTCCGAAGACGAGCGCCGAGCAGTTCCCTGAAGTGCGGGAGCTCCTCGATACCGGTCTCCAGAGCAAGCAGTACACGTTCGACTTAAAGGGTCAATCGGAAGCCGGCCGGATCTTCCAGGGCCTCTCGCCGTCGGATGACGGGACCACGCTCGACGTGAGCGAGCAGGCTCCCGAGGGCGTTCCGCAGACCATCGCCCCGGAGCGGCCCGAGGAGTTCTCCCCCGGCCTGGATTCCGCACTGCTGAAGCTGATCCAGGAGACCGCGGAGATGGAACTCGCCGAGGTGCAGGCCTCCTACGGACCGACCGCGCCTTAGCGCGCCGGGTCAGAACACCCGGGTGTGACTGACCTCCCGGGTGGTCGGCGTAAATCCCATCCCCGTGTAGAGCCGGAGCGCGCCGGTCGGGTTGTCGGTGTCGACGTCGAGTTGGGCCTTGTCGAACCACGCGGCACGGTACGACTCGAGCACCCGGCCGAGCAGCGCCGGGGCGATCCCCCGGCGGCGCCACTCCCGCACGACGCCGACGAGTGAGATGTAGCCGCTGCGGAAGCCCTGCGCCTCCCAGTCGTGCTCGAAGACTTCGGAGATCACCAGGCCGATGACTTCGCCCTGCACAACCGCCACGAACGAGAGGTCAGGCCGGAACGATGGCAAATCCAGCAGCATCCGCTGCCACTGCTCCTTGGTCGAGGGCTGGCTGCCCCAGTGGTCCTGGAAGGCCGCATTCTTCGCACGCCTGACCGCCTCGGACATGTCAGGGACGTACGGCACGATGCTGACGCCATCGGGCAGAGCGACCTGATCGATCGGGTCCGCGACGACACGCTCGAGCTGGACGAAGTATCTCGCCGGGGTGAGTTCGAAGCGCTCGTAGAGGTGCTGGGCGGTCTGGTTGCGTTCGTCGGTGTAGGCCATCACCCAGCCGGGCAATGGCTTGGCGGATGCCGCGAGCTGCTGCAACGCGCGGGAATACTGCCAGCCGAGCAGCTGCCGCCCGATCGTGCGGCCGCGATGGGCTGGGTCGACTCCGCCGAACAGGATCGACCGCACGAGCGTCTCCTGGGCTGGCGGGAGAACGACTTGCCCGAAGGCGACGAGCTCTCCGCCGGCGGTCTCGGCGAGCAAAGAGTCCCGGGCGAGGTCGACCCACGGATGACCGAACTCAGAGGCAACCTCCTCACGGGTCTCGGACCACTGCGGGTGGTCGGCCTTCGCCATACGCTTGTAAAGCGCGGTGACCGCATCCACATCGTCGACAACTGCCGGACGCCAGCGCAGGCCAGGGGCATCCGTTGGCACCGCCGTCACATCAGGGGCGACGACTCTCTCGTTGAGGGGCGACATGCTCATGCGAAGACCATACGCCGCCGAAACGACGAAGGCCCCGCTCGAACGAGCGGGGCCTTCGTGGAAGGGGTGTTACTTGGCTTCCTCGGCGGGAGCCTCAGCTGCGGTCTCCTCGGCGGGAGCCTCAGCTGCGGTGGTCTCCTCGGCCGGAGCCTCGGTGGTCTCCTCGACAGCAGTCTCCTCAGCGGGAGTCTCCTCAGCCGGGGTCTCCTCGACCGGAGCGGCAGCAGCCGGCTTGGTCTTCTTCGCCTTGGGGCTGACCGGCTCGAGCACGAGCTCGATCTGCACCATCGACGCGTTGTCACCCTTGCGGTAACCGAGCTTGGTGATGCGGGTGTAACCGCCATCACGCTCGGCGACCAGCGGAGCGATCTGCGTGAACAGCTCGTGCACGACGGTCTTGTCACCGATCTGGGCAAGCGCACGACGACGGGCGTGCAGGTCACCGCGCTTGGCGAAGGTGATCAGGCGCTCGGCCACCGGACGCAGGCGCTTGGCCTTGGTCTCGGTGGTCTTGATGCTCTTGTGAGTGAAGAGCGCAGCCGCCAGGTTCGCAAGCATCAGGCGCTCGTGGGCCGGTCCGCCGCCGAGGCGGGCTCCCTTAGTGGGCTTAGGCATTGTTTCTGTTCTCCGTTATCAAAATTTCGTCAGCGTCACGAAGACGTGATCAGCTGTTCTCGTCGTCGTAGCCGCCGTAGAAGTGCGCGCCGTCGAAGCCGGGGACGGCGTCCTTCAGCGACAGTCCCATCTCGACGAGCTTGTCCTTGACCTCATCCACCGACTTCTGTCCGAAGTTGCGGATGTTCATGAGCTGGGTCTCGGACAGCGCGACGAGCTCGCTGACGGTGTTGATGCCCTCGCGCTTGAGGCAGTTGTAGCTGCGCACCGACAGGTCGAGGTCCTCGATCGGCATGCTCAGCTCGCCGGGGAGCACAGCGTCGACCGGCGCGGGGCCGATCTCGATGCCCTCAGCGGCGGTGTTCAGCTCACGGGCCAGACCGAACAGCTCAACCAGGGTCTTACCGGCCGAAGCGATGGCGTCGCGCGGGCTGATCGCGGGCTTGGTCTCCACGTCGACGACGAGGCGGTCGAAGTCGGTGCGCTCACCGGCACGGGTGGCCTCGACCTTGTAGGTGACCTTCAGCACGGGCGAGTAGATCGAGTCGATCGGCACCTGGCCGGCTTCGCTGAACTCGCTGCGGTTCTGGGTCGCCGACACGTAGCCGCGGCCGCGCTCGATGGTGAGCTCCACCTCGAACTTCGCCTTGTCGTTGAGCGTCGCGATCACAAGCTCGGGGTTGTGGATCTCGACACCGGCCGGAGCCGAGATGTCAGCCGCGGTTACCTCACCGGCACCCTGCTTGCGCAGGTAAGCGGTGATCGGCTCGTCGTGCTCGCTCGAGACAACCAGCTGCTTGATGTTGAGGATGATCTCGGTGACGTCTTCCTTCACCCCTGGCACGGTGCTGAACTCGTGCAGCACGCCGTCGATGCGGATGCTGGTTACGGCCGCCCCGGGAATGGAGGAGAGAAGGGTGCGACGCAGCGAGTTGCCGAGCGTGTAGCCGAAGCCGGGCTCGAGCGGTTCAATAACGAACCGCGACCGGAACTCGGAAATGTTCTCTTCGGCGAGGGTGGGACGCTGTGCAATGAGCACTGGTTATTCCTTTCGGCAAAGTGTCCGCTATATGACACTGAGGAGGGTGCGACCGGGGGTAGAGGCCCGTCGATTCTGTTGAGTTGTTTGTCCCGGTCGAGCCCGGGCCGCACTTCGACGCCGATCCGCTGATCGAGCTTGCCGAGATCCGCGCAGGGCGGCGTCTCGGCAAGCTCGATCGGCGCAGTCAGCTACTCGACGTGCGGCTTCAGGCCCGATCGAGGATAAGCTGTGCTGCTTAAACGCGGCGACGCTTCGGCGGGCGGCATCCGTTGTGCGCCTGCGGCGTGACGTCGTTGATCGAGCCGACCTCGAGGCCAGCGGCCTGGAGCGAGCGGATCGCGGTCTCGCGTCCCGATCCCGGGCCCTTCACGAAGACGTCAACCTTCTTCATGCCGTGCTCCTGCGCCTGGCGCGCGGCCGACTCGGCGGCGAGCTGCGCGGCGAACGGAGTCGACTTACGCGAACCCTTGAAGCCGACGCCACCGGACGATGCCCAGCTGATCACAGCGCCGGTCGGGTCGGTGATCGACACGATCGTGTTGTTGAAGGTGCTCTTGATGTGGGCCTGGCCCACAGCAATGTTCTTCTTTTCCTTGCGGCGGGGCTTGCGCGCGGCCGTCTTGGGTGCTGCCATGTTGTCTCCTGAATCCTAGGGCGTGGCCTAGCGGGCCTTCTTCTTACCGGCGACTGTGCGCTTCGGTCCCTTGCGGGTGCGGGCGTTGGTCTTGGTGCGCTGTCCACGCACGGGCAGGCCCTTGCGGTGACGGATGCCTTCGTAGCTGCCGATCTCGACCTTGCGGCGGATGTCGGCGGCGACCTCGCGGCGGAGGTCACCCTCTACCTTGTAGGTGCCCTCGATGTGGTCGCGCAGGGCGACCAGCTGTTCGTCGGTCAGATCCTTGACTCGGATGTTTCCATCGATTCCGGTCTCACTGAGGGTGTTGAGTGCCCGAGTGCGGCCGACACCGTAGATGTATGTCAGTGCGACTTCAACGCGCTTTTCGCGCGGAATGTCAACGCCGGCAAGACGTGCCATGGTGGCTTCTCCTGTGGATGGGTGGAGGTGTGGAGCAACGTCGGTGCCTGGGCCTCCAACCCAAGGTGTCCGCATCCACTGACTCGTTAGCCGAGATCCTGGATGCTTTCTGACGTTGCCGTGTTGTATTCAGTTGTGTTCCCGGCGAAGCGCCGGGAGCGATTAGCCCTGACGCTGCTTGTGGCGCGGGTTCTCGCAGATCACCATGACGTTCCCGTGACGACGAATGACCTTGCACTTGTCGCAGATGGGCTTGACGCTGGGCTTGACCTTCATGATGGTTCCTTGTGTTCGCTGGCCTCGTTCCCGGACGGTGGCCCGGGTCGTTCCTTTCCAGCAGCGTGTTACTTGTAGCGGTAGACAATCCGGCCGCGGGTCAGATCGTAAGGACTCAGCTCCACAATCACGCGGTCCTCGGGGAGGATACGGATGTAGTGCTGGCGCATCTTGCCCGAGATGTGGGCAAGCACCCTGTGACCGTTCGTCAGCTCAACGCGGAACATCGCGTTGGGCAGAGCTTCGATCACAGATCCTTCGATCTCGATGACGCCGTCTTTTTTGGCCATAGCCTCACTGTCGCTAAAAGTTGTACTGCTGGTCGTGCGGAAAATCGGTGAAATTGGCACAGCCGTAGCTGGGCCGAGACACCAAAGGTCAAGCTTAGGTTAATCCCGGGCGTTTCGCCAGTCGGGGGTTATCATCGCCGGCCGCGCCTTACGCGAGCGGGATGGGGGTGACTCCGAACGGGGCAAGGCCGGCCGCTCCCCCGTCTTCGGCGGTGAGAACCCAGATGCCGCCGGCGTGCACGGCGACCGAGTGTTCCCAGTGCGCGCCGGCGCTGCCGTCGGTGGTGACCACGGTCCAGTCGTCGTCGAGAACCCGGGTCTCGTTGCTGCCCAGCGTGATCATCGGCTCGATCGCGACCGCGAGTCCCGGTTTCACCGCGGGACCATTGTGTTTCACGGCGTAGTTGAACACCGGCGGATCCTCGTGCATCGAGCGGCCGATCCCGTGGCCGATGTAGTCCTCGAGAATGCCGAACTCGCCGCGGCTGAGGATCGCGTCCTCGATGACCACGCCGATCTCGTTCAGGTGCCTGGCCCCGGCCAGCGCGGCGATGCCCGCCCAGAGCGCATGCTCCCCGGCATCCGCCAGCCGCTGGCGCTCCGCAACCAGCTCGGGCCGGTCCGGATCGGGGATGACCACGGTGATCGCCGAGTCGCCGTTCCAGCCGTCGATCTCGGCGCCGCTGTCGATCGAGACGATGTCGCCAGGCTCGAGCGGACGATCGTCCGGGATGCCGTGCACGACCGCGTCGTTCACCGAGGCGCAGATGGTGTGCCGGTAGCCGGGGACCAGCGCGAAGTTCGGCTGTCCGCCGAGGTCGCGGATGGTCTTCTCGGCGATGCGGTCGAGTTCAGCGGTGGTCACTCCGGGCACGATTGCCGCGCGAACGGCATCCAGCGACGCGGCGGTCGCCAACCCCGGGCGCACCATCAGGCGCAACTGCTCCGGGGTCTTGTAGATCCCGCGCTTACCGAAAGCCACCAGGGTGCTCTAGGAGGCGTTCGCGAGACCGCGCCCACGCAGCGCGGTGAGGATGCGCTCGGTGACCTCGTCGATCGAGCCGAGGGCGTTGACCGCGACCAGCGCGCCACGCTCGGTGTACACGCCGATCAGCGGTTCGGTCTGCTCGCGGTAGACCTCGAGCCGGTGACGGACGACCGACTCGTTGTCGTCGGCGCGTCCTTCGATCTCGGCACGCTTGCGCAGCCGCTCGACGACGACCTCGGGGTCGGCCTGCAGCTCGACGACCACGTCGAGGCTGGTGCCGGTCTCGGCGAGGATCTCGTCGAGTTCACGGACCTGGTCCAGCGTGCGCGGGTATCCGTCGAGCAGGAACCCGCTCGCGGCATCCTGCTCCGTGAGCCGGTCGCGCACGAGTGCGTTGGTGAGGCTGTCCGGCACGTTGTTTCCGGCATCCATGAACGCCTTGGCCTGCTTGCCCAACTCGGTCTCGTTCTTCACGTTCGAGCGGAAGATGTCGCCGGTGGAGATCGCAGGGATGCCGTAGGCCTCAGCCAGCCGAACCGCCTGCGTTCCCTTTCCGGCGCCAGGCGGGCCGATCAGCAGAAGTCGAGTCATCGAAGAAGTCCTTCATAGTGCCGTTGCTGCAGCTGCGAGTCGATCTGCTTGACCGTCTCGAGACCGACACCAACGATGATCAGGATGCTCGCACCACCGAACGGGAAGTTCTGGTTGGCCCCCACTGTGGCGAGCGCGATAAGGGGGATGAGCGCGACGATGCCGAGGTACAGCGACCCGGGAAGCGTGACGCGCGTGAGGACATAGTCCAGGTATTCGGCAGTCGGCCGTCCGGCGCGGATGCCGGGGATGAAGCCGCCGTACTTCTTCATGTTGTCGGCCACTTCCTCCGGGTTGAAGGTGATGGCCACGTAGAAGTAGGTGAAGCCGATGATCAGCAGGAAGTAGATCAACATATACAACGGGTTGTCGCCCGAGGTCAGGTTGTTCTGGATCCAGACCACCCATTCCGGCGCGGTCTGCCCGGCCGGCGGCTGGTTGAACTGGGCGATCAGCGCGGGCAGGTACAGCAGCGACGAGGCGAAGATGACGGGCACGACGCCGGCCATGTTGACCTTGATCGGGATGTAGGTGTTGTTGCCACCGTAGGTGCGGCGGCCGACCATGCGCTTGGCGTACTGCACCGGGATGCGTCGCTGCGACTGTTCGACGAAGACGACCGCGGTCATGATCAGCAACCCGATCGCAATGACGATGATGAAGATGTCGATTCCCTCGGAAACCGCGATGGCCCAGAGCGAGGTCGGGAAGGTAGCGGCGATCGAGGTGAAGATCAGCAGCGACATGCCGTTGCCGATGCCGCGCTCGGTGATGAGCTCACCGAACCACATGATGAGGCCGGTGCCGGCGGTCATGGTGATGACCATGAGCAGGATCGCGTACCAGGACGAGTCGGTGATCAGCTGGCTGCACTCGGCGACGCCGGTGGAGCCGAACAGGGCGCCGCTGCGGGCGACGGTGATCAGCGTGGTCGACTGCAGGATGCCGAGGGCGATCGTCAGGTAGCGGGTGTACTGGGTGAGCTTGGCCTGCCCGGACTGGCCCTCCTTGTAGAGGGTCTCGAAGTGTGGGATGACCACGCGCAGCAGCTGCACGATGATCGAGGCCGTGATGTACGGCATGATCCCGAGCGCGAAGACCGACAGCTGCAGGAGCGCCCCACCGCTGAAGAGGTTGACCAGCTCGTAGAGGCCGGACGTGTTCGCGTTGCCCGAGAGACAGCTCTGCACGTTGCCGTAATCGACGAACGGCGCGGGGATGAATGACCCCAGCCGGAAGAGCGCAATGATGCCGAGCGTGAACCCGATCTTCCTGCGAAGGTCAGGCGTGCGAAAGATTCGCGCGACGGCACGGAACACGAGGCCTCCTGGGCTGGGTTAACGGGTTTGGGGGTGGCCCCGGACGGGCCACCCCCAAATAACTACTTGACGGAGCCGCCCGCCGCGACGATCTTCTGCTCGGCAGAGCTGGAGACCTTATCGACGGCAACAGTCAGCTTAACCGCAATCTCGCCGTCTCCGAGAACCTTAACCTTCTCGTTCTTGCGAACCGCACCCTTGGCGACGAGGTCACCGATGGTGACATCCCCACCCTGGGGGTAAAGCTCGGCAAGCTTCTCGAGGTTGACGACCTGGTACTCGACGCGGAACGGGTTCTTGAACCCGCGCAGCTTCGGGGTACGCATGACCGAGGTCAGCTGGCCACCCTGGAAGCCGGGCCGCACCGAGTAGCGGGCCTTCGTTCCCTTGGTACCGCGACCGGCAGTCTTACCCTTCGAGCCTTCACCGCGTCCAACGCGGGTCTTGGCCTTCTTGGCACCGGCTGCGGGACGCAGGTGGTGAACCTTGAGCACCTGCGGACGAGCCTCGGTCTCCTCAGCCTTCTTGGCGGGAGCCTTCTTGGCGGGAGCCTTGGTCGCCGGAGCCTTGGTCTCTGCCTTGTCGGATGCCGCAGCTTCCGCCTTCTTGGCAGGGGCCCTGGTCGCAGGCGCCTTCTTCTCGGCGGCCGGCTTCTCAGCAGCGGTCTTGGCCGCAGGCTTCTTGGCCGGAGCCTTGTCGGCAGCGGCCTTGGCCGGCGCCTTCTTGGTGGCTTCTTCCTCAGCCATTAGTCAATCTCCTCCACCTTCACCAGGTGAGCGACAGTGCGAACGTAACCGCGGTTCTGCGCGTTGTCTTCGCGAACCACGACGTCGCCGATGCGCTTCAGCCCAAGGCTGCGCAGCGTGTCGCGCTGGTTCTGCTTCTCACTAATCTTGCCCTTGATCTGGGTCACCTTCAGGCGCGCAGCCATCAGACACCTGCCTTAGCTTCAGCCTCGGCACGAACCAGGCGGGCCGGGGCGACGTCTTCGAACTCAAGGCCACGCCGGGCGGCAACCGCACGGGGCTCCTCGAGCTGCTTCAGAGCCTCAACAGTCGCGTGAACGATGTTGATGGTGTTCGACGAACCGAGCGACTTGCTGAGCACGTCGTGGATGCCGGCGCACTCGAGCACGGCGCGAACCGGGCCACCGGCGATAACACCGGTACCGGCGGCAGCCGGACGAAGCAGCACGACACCAGCAGCGGCCTCACCCTGCACCGGGTGCGGGATGGTGTTGTAGACGCGCGGAACGCGGAAGAAGTTCTTCTTCGCCTCCTCGACGCCCTTCGAGATAGCCGTCGGGACCTCACGGGCCTTGCCGTAGCCAACGCCGACCAGGCCGTTGCCGTCACCGACAACCACGAGGGCGGTGAAGCTGAAGCGACGACCACCCTTCACGACCTTGGACACGCGGTTGATGGTCACGACGCGCTCGAGGAACTGGCTCTTCTCGGCGTCGCGGCTGCCACGGTCACGGTTGGGGTTGCGCTCGCGGCCGCCACGGCGGGCCTCACGCGGCTCGCTCGCAGGGGTGGAAGACGCAGCGGTCTCCACGGGTGCCTCTGCAACCACTTCTTGCTCCTTGTTGATTTCGCTCACAGGTTCAATCCACCCTCTCGAGCTCCTTCGGCGATAGCCGCGACGCGACCCGCGTACTTGCTGCCGCCGCGGTCAAAGACAACGGCTTCGATTCCGGCCTTCTTCGCACGCTCGGCGACGAGTTCGCCGACCTTGCGGGCCTTGGCCGTCTTGTCGCCCTCGAGGGCGCGCAGGTCGGCTTCCATGGTGGACGCCGAAGCGACCGTGATGCCCTTGGTGTCGTCGACGACCTGCACGAAGACGTGCCGGGCCGAACGGGTGACCACCAGGCGAGGACGCTCGGGCGTGCCCGAGATCTTCTTGCGAAGACGGGCGTGGCGGCGGTCCTTCGCGGCGGACTTGCTCTTGCCTCTGGTTACGAGACCCATGCTTACTTACCAGCCTTTCCGGCCTTGCGGCGGACAACCTCGCCGGCGTAACGCACACCCTTGCCCTTGTACGGCTCGGGCTTGCGGATCTTCCGGATGTTGGCCGCAGCCTCACCAACGGCCTGCTTGGAGATGCCGCTGACGATGATCTTGTTGTTGCCCTCGACTGCGAACGAGATGCCTGCCGGCGGCTCGACGGTGACCGGGTGCGAGAAGCCGAGCGCGAGCTCGAGCGAGCTGCCCTTGGCCGCGACACGGTAACCGGTGCCGACGACCTCGAGGCCCTTGGTGTAGCCGTCGGTGACGCCCACGATGTCGTTCGCGATGAGCGTGCGAGTGAGGCCGTGCAACGAACGCGACTCGCGCTCGTCGTTCGGGCGGGTGACCAGAACCTGGCCATCCTCGACCTTGACCTCAATCGGGCTGGCGACCGGGATGGTCAGCTCACCCTTCGGGCCCTTGACCGTCACGACCGACGCGTCGACCTTGACGTCAACGCCAGCGGGGATCTGGATGGGAAGTCGTCCAATACGAGACATTCGAGGTCACCACACGTAGGCGAGGACTTCCCCACCTACGCCCTTCTTCGTTGCCTGGCGGTCGGTCAGCAGACCTGACGACGTCGACAGGATCGCGACACCGAGCCCACCCATGACGGTGGGGATCTCGGTCGAACGCGCGTAGACGCGCAGACCCGGCTTGGAAACGCGCTTGATGCCCGAGATCGAGCGCTCGCGGTTCGTGCCGTACTTCAGGGTGAGGGTCAGCGTCTGTCCGACGCGTGCGTCCTCGACCTTCCAGTCGGCGATGTAACCCTCGGTCTTGAGGATCTGGGCGATGTGCGACTTCAGCTTGCTGCTCGGCAGCGACACACTGTCGTGGTGCGCCGAGTTAGCGTTGCGCAATCTGGTCAGCATGTCTGCGACCGGATCTGTCATCGTCATAACGATGTATTCCTTATCTCGCTGGTATCGGCATCCGTTACACGAATGCCGACCGGGGCGGGTTGTTAGTTGGTGGTGTTCTCGGCCGACTGGAACGGGAAGCCGAGCGCCTTGAGCAGGGCGCGACCCTCGTCGTCAGTCTTCGCGGTGGTAACGACGGTGATGTCGAAACCACGCACGCGGTCGATCTTGTCCTGGTCGATCTCGTGGAACACGGACTGCTCCGTGAGACCGAAGGTGTAGTTGCCGTTGCCGTCGAACTGCTTCGGCGACAGGCCGCGGAAGTCACGGATGCGGGGAAGCGCGAGCGTGATCAGACGGTCCATGAACTCCCAGGCGCGGTCACCGCGGAGGGTGACGTGGGCGCCGATGGGCATTCCGTCACGCAGCTTGAACTGCGCGATCGACTTGCGGGCCTTGGTGACCTGCGGCTTCTGGCCGGTGATCGCGGTGAGGTCCTTGATTGCGCCGTCGATCACCTTGCTGTCGCGAGCTGCCTCGCCGACACCGGTGTTGACCACGATCTTCACGAGGCCGGGCACCTGGTGCACGTTCGTGAAGCCGAACTCCTCGGTCAGCGCAGGAATGATCTCGCTGCGGTACTTCTGCTTCAGACGCGGCTGGATTTTGCCAGCCACTGCAGTGTCAGTCATCTCTAGAGGTCCTTACCTGACTTCTTCGCGAAGCGGACGCGAACGGTCTTCTTGACACCGTTCTTCTCCACCGTCTCGCTGCGGAAACCGACGCGGGTCGGCTTCTTGGTTTCGGGGTCGACCAGGGCCACGTTGGAAATGTGGATGGGCGCCTCGTGCGTCTCGATGCCGCCGGTCTTGGTGCCGCGCTGGGTCTGGCCGACGCGGACGTGCTTGGTGACGAAGTTGACACCCTCCACGACTACGCGGTTCTTCTCCACGAGCACCTCTTTGACACGACCCTGCTTGCCGCGGTCTCCGCCGCGGGCCTGGGTTGCGCCGCTGATGACCTGAACCAGGTCACCCTTCTTGATCTTTGCCATGACTAAATGACCTCCGGGGCCAGCGAGATAATCTTCATGAACTTCTTGTCACGAAGCTCACGGCCGACGGGCCCGAAGATACGGGTGCCGCGGGGGTCACCGTCGTTCTTCAGGATCACGGCCGCGTTCTCGTCGAACTTGATGTACGAGCCATCCGGGCGGCGAGTCTCCTTCTTCGTGCGAACGATGACGGCCTTGACGACGTCACCCTTCTTCACGTTGCCGCCGGGGATTGCGTCCTTGACGGTCGCGACGACGACATCACCGAGACCGGCGTAACGACGGCCGGAGCCACCGAGCACGCGGATGGTCAGGATTTCCTTGGCGCCGGTGTTATCGGCAATCTTCAGGCGGGATTCCTGCTGAATCACTTCTGTCTCCTTCTACGCAAAGCAAGCGCGAACGCTTACTTAGCCTTCTCGACGATTTCGACGAGGCGCCAGCGCTTCGTAGCGGACAGGGGACGGGTCTCCGCGATGACAACCAGGTCGCCGATGCCGGCGCTGTTGGTCTCGTCGTGGACCTTGCGCTTCTCGGTGCGGCGGATGACCTTGCCGTACAGCGGGTGCTTCACGCGGTCTTCGACCTCAACGACGATGGTCTTGTCCATCTTGTCGCTGACGACGTAGCCACGCTGCGTCTTGCGGTAACCGCGCACGAGAACCTCGGCGGCGGCAGCCTTTTCTTCGGCCTTAGCCATTACTTGGCCTCCTCGGTCTCAGGGGCCTCGGCAGCAGCCTCGGGGGCGGCTTCCTTCTTGGCCTTGCTCTTCTTCTCGGCCTTGGCGGCAACCGGGGCCGGGGCAGGGGTGGCGCGGATGCCCAGCTCACGTTCACGGATGACCGTGTAGATGCGGGCGATGTCACGCTTGACCGCACGCAGGCGGCCGTGCGACTCGAGCTGGCCGGTGGCCGACTGGAAGCGCAGGTTGAACAGCTCTTCCTTTGCCTTCTTCAGCTCATCGACGAGTCGTTCGTCTTCAAAAGTGTCGAGCTCGACGGGGCGGAGCTCCTTGGAACCGATCGCCATTATGCGTCGCCCTCCTCGCGCTTGATGATTCGTGCCTTGAGGGGCAGCTTGTGGATTGCACGGGTGAGTGCTTCGCGAGCGAGTTCCTCGCTCACACCGGCGACCTCGAAGAGGACGCGGCCCGGCTTGACGTTCGCGACCCACCACTCGGGTGAACCCTTACCGGAACCCATGCGGGTTTCGGCCGGCTTCTTGGTGAGCGGACGGTCGGGGTAGATGTTGATCCACACCTTTCCACCACGCTTGATGTGACGCGTCATCGCGATACGAGCGGACTCGATCTGACGGTTGGTCACGTAAGCGGGGGTGAGGGCCTGGATGCCGTACTCACCGAAGCTGACCTTGGTGCCGCCGGTGGCCTGGCCACTGCGACCCGGGTGGTGCTGCTTACGGTGCTTTACACGACGGGGAATAAGCATGGTTACGCCTCAACTCCTGCGGTGGCGGGCTGCTCGGCGCGCGGGGCGCGGCGGCGGTCGCCGTCACGGCGCTCCGGGCGGGACGACTTCTGGGTCGCCTGCTCGCGAGCGAGTTCCTTGTTGGTGATGTCACCCTTGTAGATCCACACCTTGACGCCGATGCGGCCGAAGGTGGTGCGGGCCTCGTAGAAGCCGTAGTCGATGTTCGCGCGCAGCGTGTGCAGCGGAACGCGACCCTCACGGTAGAACTCGGAGCGGCTCATTTCAGCACCACCGAGACGACCGGACACCTGGATGCGGACACCCTTGGCGCCGGCGCGCTGGGCGCCCTGCAGGCCCTTGCGCATCGCGCGGCGGAAAGCCACGCGAGCGGAGAGCTGCTCGGCGATACCCTGCGCGACCAGCTGAGCCTCGGCCTCGGGGTTCTTGACCTCGAGGATGTTCAGCTGGATCTGCTTGCCGCTGAGCTTCTCGAGGTCGGCGCGGATGCGCTCGGCCTCGGCGCCGCGGCGGCCGATGACGATGCCGGGGCGAGCCGTGTGGATGTCCACGCGGACGCGGTCACGGGTGCGCTCGATCTCGATCTTGGCAACACCAGCACGGTCCAGCTGAGTCTTCAGCAGGGTGCGGATCTTGACATCCTCGTTCACGTAGTCGCTGTAGCGCTGACCACGCTTCGTGCTGTCGGAGAACCACCGCGACACGTGGTCGGTGGTGATGCCCAGACGGAAGCCATACGGGTTTACTTTCTGACCCATTACTTCGTACCCTCCTCAGGAGTGGCGAGCACAACAGTGATGTGGCTGGTGCGCTTTTTGATTTGGAAGGCGCGTCCCTGAGCGCGAGGCTGGAATCGCTTGAGGGTGGTGCCCTCATCGACGAAAGCCTTCGACACGTACAGGTCCTGCTCGTCCAGGTAAGTGTTCGACGCATCCGCCTTGACTCGCGCGTTGGCGATAGCGGAAGCAACGAGCTTGTACACCGGCTCGCTCGCACCCTGCGGGGCGAACTTCAGGATGGCCAGTGCTTCAGTGGCCTGCTTGCCGCGGATCATGTTGACGACACGACGAGCCTTCATAGGGGTCACGCGGATGTGACGCACGCGTGCGATCGACTCCACCATTTCTCTACCTCCTTGCGTCACCGCGTTAGCGGCGACGACCCTTCTTGTCGTCCTTCACGTGTCCACGGAAGGTGCGGGTGGGCGCGAACTCGCCGAGCTTGTGGCCCACCATGGTCTCGGTGACGAACACCGGGATGTGCTTGCGACCGTCGTGCACCGCGATGGTGTGACCCAGCATGGCGGGGACGATCATCGAGCGGCGCGACCAGGTCTTGATTACGTTCTTGCTGTTGGCCTCGTTCGCCGTGACAACCTTGCGGAGCAGGTGGTCATCGACGAAGGGGCCCTTCTTAAGACTGCGTGGCATCTTCTACAACTCCTACTTACGCTTCTTGCCGACGGTGCGACGACGCACGATGAGTTTGTCGCTCTCGAGGTTGGGCTTGCGAGTGCGGCCTTCCTTCTGGCCCCACGGGCTGACCGGGTGGCGACCACCGGAGGTCTTGCCCTCACCACCACCGTGCGGGTGGTCGACCGGGTTCATGGCGACACCACGCACGGTCGGGCGGACGCCCTTCCAGCGCATACGGCCGGCCTTGCCCCAGTTGATGTTCGACTGCTCGGCGTTGCCGACCTCGCCGATCGTCGCGCGGCAGCGCGCGTCAACGTTGCGGATCTCGCCGGAGGGCATACGCAGCTGGGCGTAGGGGCCATCCTTGGCAACGAGACGAACGGATGCGCCGGCCGAACGGGCGATCTTCGCGCCGCCACCGGGCTTCAGCTCGATCGCGTGGATCACGGTACCGACCGGGATGTTCTTCAGCGGCAGGTTGTTGCCGGGCTTGATGTCCGCGGCGGCACCCGACTCGATGATGTCGCCCTGGTTCAGCTTGTTCGGGGCCAGGATGTAACGCTTGGTCCCGTCCACGAAGTGCAGCAGCGCGATGCGTGCGGTGCGGTTGGGGTCGTACTCGATGTGAGCAACCTTGGCGTTCACGCCGTCCTTGTCATTGCGACGGAAGTCGATGACGCGGTACTGGCGCTTGTGGCCACCACCGATGTGACGGGTCGTGATGCGTCCCTGGTTGTTGCGGCCACCGGACTTCGGCAGCGGCTTCAGCAGCGACTTCTCGGGCGTCGACCGGGTGATCTCAGCGAAGTCGGCGACCGACGAACCGCGACGACCGGGGGTCGTGGGCTTGTACTTGCGAATAGCCATGTCTTCTTCCTTCGGTCCTTATCCGACAGCCGTAAAGATGTCGATCGAACCGGACTTGAGCGTCACGATGGCGCGCTTGGTGTCCTTGCGCTTGCCGGTGCCGAAGCGGGTGCGACGAGTCTTGCCGTTACGGTTCAGGGTGTTCACCGACGCGACCTTGACGTTGAAGATCTTCTCGATAGCGAGCTTGATCTCGGTCTTGTTCGCGCGGGGGTCGACGACGAAGGTGTACTTGCCTTCATCGATGAGGCCGTAGCTCTTCTCGCTCACGACCGGCGAGACGATGATGTCGCGCGGGTCCTTGTTCAGGGCGGCGGTCATTATGCGCTGACCTCTTCCTTCTTGGTCTTCGCCGAGACGAACGCCTCGAAGGCGGCCTTGGTGAAGACGATGTCGTCGCTCACGAGCACGTCGTAGGCGTTCAGCTGGTCTGCGGGCAGAACGTGAACGGTCGGGATGTTGCGAACGCTCTTCAGCGCCACATCGTCACCGCGCTCGAGCACGATCAGCACGTGCTTGGAGCTGGCGATGCCCGAAAGCAGTTCGATGACCGTCTTGGTCGAGGGTGCGTCATCCGCGACGAAGGAGTCCACCACGTGCAGACGGCCGCCACGAGCGCGGTCGGACAGTGCACCGAGGAGGGCAGCAGCGATCATCTTCTTGGGGGTGCGCTGCGCGTAGTCACGCGGCACCGGCCCGTGCACGATTCCACCACCGGTCATCTGAGGGGCGCGGATCGAGCCCTGACGAGCGCGACCGGTTCCCTTCTGCTTGAACGGCTTGCGGCCCGCACCGGAAACCTCACCACGACCCTTGGTCTTGTGAGTGCCCTGGCGCGCCGCAGCGAGCTGAGCGGTCACAACCTGGTGGATGAGCGGAACGTTGGTCGCGACGTCGAAGAGCTCGGCGGGCAGCTCAACAGAGCCGGCCTTCTTGCCCTTGGCGTCGATGACGTCGATCGAGGTAGCCATCAGAACTACGCTCCCTTCACGGCGTTGCGGACGAATACGAGGCGGCCGCGGGAACCGGGAACGGCACCCTTGACCAGCAGCAGGCCCTTCTCGGCGTCAACCGAGTGCACCTTGAGGTTCAGCACGGTGACGCGCTCGCCACCCATGCGACCGGCCATGCGCATGCCCTTGAAGACACGGCTGGGGGTCGACGAGGCGCCGATGGAGCCCGGCTTGCGGTGGTTGCGGTGCGCACCGTGGGAGGCGCTGACACCCTTGAAGTTGTGACGCTTCATGACACCGGCGAAGCCCTTGCCCTTGCTGGTGCCGACGACGTCGACCAGCTGGCCGGCCTCGAAGATGTCGACAGTCAGCTCCTGGCCGAGGGTGTACTCAGCGGCATCCGCGGTACGAACCTCGGTGAGGTGACGGCGCGGCGTGACGCCGGCCTTGTCGAAGTGGCCGGCAGCAGGCTTGTTCACCTTGCGCGGGTCGATCTGGCCGGCAGCGATCTGAACGGCGCTGTAGCCGTCGACATCCGCGGACCGGAGCTGGGTGACGACGTTCGGGTTGATCTGAACGACGGTCACGGGAACGAGCTTGTTGTTCTCGTCCCACACCTGGGTCATACCGAGCTTCGTACCCAGCAGGCCCTTTGTTGTCTTTGTCGTAGACATGGGTCTCCTTAGAGCTTGATCTCGATATTGACGTCGGCGGGCAGGTCGAGACGCATGAGCGAGTCGACGGCCTTCGGCGTCGGGTCAATGATGTCGATCAGCCGCTTGTGGGTGCGCTTCTCGAAGTGCTCACGGCTGTCCTTGTACTTGTGAGGCGAACGGATCACAACGACCACGTTCTTCTCAGTCGGAAGGGGCACCGGACCCACCACGGTCGCACCCGCACGGGTCACCGTGTCGACGATCTTGCGCGCCGAGGTGTCGATGACCTCGTGGTCATACGACTTAAGTCGGATGCGGATCTTCTGTCCCGCCATGTCTGACTCTCTCTCCTGTCAAGGCGTCATACATCCCGAAGGCTGCATTGGACGCCGTAGTAGCACTACTGCTGTCGCACCACTGTTTTTCTGTCAACAACTAACCGCTCCCCGCCACTCGCGGGAGCCTGTGCTGGGCACAGACGTATCCCCGGTCGTAAACGAAGGTTTGATTTAAGTCTTGTTCTGCTACCCGCGGCCTAGGATCGTGTCGCTCGATGGCGATTCCCTATGCACTGCCTGGCAGTGATTCGCGCAAAACGCGCAAAATATTGAACTAGACGAGTTTGCCACACCCCGGGCATTGCTGCAACCCGGGCGTGTCGCGCGGGACGATGCCCGGGCGTGTCGCGGTGGGTTTCGGAGGGGTCCGCGGGGCGCGGGCGGGGCGCATTTGGGGCGTTTGTGCCCGTTTGGTACGTCTGTGCCCGCTCGCACATGCACGGTCGTACCTAGCGGGCACACACGCCCGCGGGCGGGGCGGGCCGGTGCCTGGTGACGGCGCGCTGACGAGGAGGAGCACGCGGGCGGCGCCGCCCGGGTGGCTGCTCAGCCTGGCTCCTGTGCCCGCCCGGTACATCTGTGCCCGCTCGAGCGTGCCCAGTCGTACCCAACGGGCACACACGGTCGCGGCACGGCGTCACCGCGCTGCCGTAGCTGCTCCTCAACGAGGGGCATGACCGCCACTTGCCCACAGATCGCGAAGAACGGATGCCGCCGGCTCTGCCTCCCGCGGACGATCGACTACATGGCTTCCGGACGGTTCCCCGAGCTCCGCTTCGTGCACGCACTCACGGGCATCGACGAGACCCGCCACCAGCTTGCGCGAGCCGCAAGGCGCGGCCTCCAGCACCGGGTGGCACGCGGCGTCTATACCGATACCGCGCGGTGGACCGCTTTCAGCCCCAGGCAGCAGTACCTCGCACGCGTGCTCGCTATCGCCGACACGCGCCACAATCGGCCAGTCATCTCGCACTGGTCCGCCGCTGCGCTGCATGGACTTCCGGCGCTGGGCGGTTGGCCAGCAACGGTGCACATCACAACGGCCCCGACATCCACTGCCCGATCGCGCGGCGGCGTGGTCAAGCATGCACTCGCGCTCGGCGACGCCGACGTGGTCGAGATCGACGGCATGCTCGTCACCAGCCTGGAACGCACGATCGTGGACATCGCGGTGGCGGCCACGTTCATGACGGCAGTGGTCATGGCCGATCATGCGCTGCTCGTTGATCGCTTCGCGCGCACGCCTCCGTTGACGACGAAGGCCGAGCTAATCGCAGCGTGGGACAGCCGCCTTCCGTTCAAGGGCCACCGGCGCGCGGAATTGGTTCTCGAGTTCGCAGAGACGAAGTCGCACACCCCAATCGAGTCGGTCAGCCGGGTCAACATGTTCGTCATCGGATGCCCCAGACCCGAGTTGCAGGTACCGCACTACGATCACGACGGTTTCGTCGGCGATCCGGACTTCACCTGGAAGGCCTACCGGATGCTCGGCGAAGCAGACGGCGACCGCAAGTACCTGGATGAGGCGTATCGCAGTGGGCGGACCGTCGAGGAAGTGCTGCGCGATGAGAAGATCCGCGAGGACCGGCTGCGGGCGCTCGGCAACGGCATGTCGCGTTGGCGGTGGAAGGTCGCGCGCGACCCTGGCCTGCTCAGGCGACACCTGCTGGCGGCGGGCCTCCCAATGGGCATCCCCTGGCGATAGGGCGGGTACCACTCGGCGCTCCCAGGCACCGCGGTGTGCGTGTGTGCTCGTCTGGTACGACTGGGCCTGCTCGAGCAGGCACAGATGCATCGAGGGGGCACAAACGCCGGCTGAGCCCCAGCCCGGTCGGCACCGCCCCCGCACCCGTCTCCGCGTCAGCGCGTCCGCAACCGGCATCCCCGCCCCGTCCCGCGAGTGTTCGTGCCTGCTCGGTACGTTCGTGCCCGCTCGAGCGGGCTCGGATATACCTAGCGGGCACAGACGCGGCAGGCGGGCAGGGAAAGGCTCGCGGGCTCGGCTGGCGGGCGGGGAGGACCAGCTGTCGACCAGCGCGCGGGGACGACCGCGCTACTCGTAGAGCAGCGCTCGCAGCTCGGACTCCGCCGAGTCGAGGCGGCGGGGGTCGATCGTCTCGCCGGTCAGGTAGTGGTCGACCAGGCGCGGGTCGACGTAGCTCTTGCGGGCGATCGCCGGGGTGTTGCCGAGTTCGTCGGCGGCATCCCGCATCGCCTGCGCGATCACCATCGCGCGCGCCCGGTGGGTCGGCATCGGTCCCTGCTTCGCGAGCGACTTCGCCGCGGCGACCGTGCCGTGCAGCGTGCGGAAGTCCTTCGCGGTGAAGTCGCCGCCGGTGCGTTCCCGCACGTAGTCGTTGATCTCGGCGGGGACGAGCGGATGCCACGCGTCCGCGTTGCGGTAGGCCAGCAGCCGTGCGCGCGGTCCACGCCGCTTCAGCCCCTGCACGACCGAGGCGAGGTCGGCGTCGGTGATCTCCGAGGACCACTCCTGGCCACTCTTACCGGGAAACTCCAGCGCGACCGTGTCGCCGCTGACGCGCGCGTGCGCGCCCAGCAGCGTGCACAGTCCGATGCTGCCGTGCGCGGCGGCGTACTGCTCCGAGCCGATGCGCAGACGGCCGGTGTCGAGCATCCGAAACGCTGTTGCCAGGGCACGCTCCCGGTCAGGCTGGTTCCGGCGCAGGTCGATCGTGACCAGCCGGCGCGCGGTGGGCAGCGACTCGGCGAGGGCGAGCGCGCGGTCGTACTTGCTGCGGTCCTGCTTCTCGCGCCAGCCGGGGTGGTACAGGTACTGGCGTCGGCCGGCGGTATCAACCCCGGTGGCTTGGATGTGACCGTTCGGCCACGGGCAGATCCAGACGTTCGTCCACGCCGGCGGGATGGCCAGCGACTCGAATCGTGCCCGCAGCTCCGGGTCGGTGACGGTCTCGCCGTCCGCGTCGCGATAAGAGAACCCGCGCCCGGAGCGGACGCGGGTGAATCCCGTTCCCGACGCATCGCTGCGCCGCAGCCGCGGCAACTACTCGTCACCCACTCGCTTGTCGACGTTCTCGCGGGCGTCGTCGACCTGTTTCTCGAACTTGCCGCCGGTCACCTTGTTCACGGCATCGGCCACGCCACCGAGGATCTTGTCGCTGACATCCTCGGCCTGCTCGCTCTTCAGTGCGTCCTTGACCTTGTCGTCGTTCAGAAACTCCTGCGCCTTCTTGGTGACGTCGTCGATACCCATCGTGCAATCCCTTCGTCGGCAGTGGTGTGCCGCCACCCTAGAACCGGGTCGCCGGGCTCACAAGGGCAGCTCGTGGCCTGCTGCGCGAGCGGGAGCATCCGGGACCAGCCGCCGCGCGATCGCGAGATGCGTGATCAGCACGGCCATCACCGCCGACAGGAAGAACTCGGCACTGGCTACCCCGACGAGGAAGACCCCGAGCTCCGCCCACGGCCCGCCGCCCGCGCTGAGGGCGGCGGCGAGGGCGACATTCGCAATCGCGATCACCAGTGCCGTCAGCAGGTGGGTCAGGATGGCTCGGCCGACGCGTCTCGCCGGGATCAGACGATTCGCGATATACAGCGCCACCACCCAGACCAGAAACGCGATCCCGACGAGGACGACGAATACCTGTATCGACGTAACGATCAGCGGGGTGTTGTCCGAAGAGAGGGCAGCGGCCAGGAGCATCGAGAGCAACACCGACAACACGAAGGTGATCCCTGCGGCGATAGCCGTGAGCCTGATGGGCGCGTGTCTCATGCGGCGACAGTAGAGCACGGACGCAGGCTCTGTCGATGCGCGGGAGCAGCCCTGCCCCGTCTTTCCCGAGCGATCCCGCGCGCAGAAACGACGAAGGGGCCGAGCCTTTCGGCTCGACCCCTTGTCTGATGGTTTCGAGACGGCCGGAACGGCCTCCTCAACCAGCGGGTGTTACTTGATGATCTTCGTGACCGTACCGGCACCCACGGTGCGTCCACCCTCACGGATGGCGAAGCCGAGGCCCTCTTCCATGGCGATGGGCTGGATCAGCTCAACGGTCATGTCAGTGGTGTCGCCGGGCATGACCATCTCGGTGCCCTCGGGCAGCGTGATGACGCCGGTGACGTCGGTGGTGCGGAAGTAGAACTGCGGACGGTAGTTCGCGTAGAACGGGTTGTGACGGCCACCCTCATCCTTGGACAGGATGTATGGGCAGTGCCCTCGAAGTTGGTGTGAGGGGTCACGGAGCCCGGCTTGACGACAACCTGGCCGCGCTCAACGTCTTCGCGCTTGGTGCCGCGGAGCAGGAGGCCACAGTTCTCGCCAGCCCACGCCTCGTCGAGCTGCTTGTGGAACATCTCGATACCGGTGACCGTGGTCTTCTGCGTCGGGCGGATGCCGACGATCTCGACCTCGGAGTTGATCGCGAGGGTTCCACGCTCGGCGCGGCCGGTGACGACGGTTCCACGACCGGTGATCGTGAAGACATCCTCGATCGGCATGAGGAACGGCTTGTCGCGGTCGCGAACCGGGTCGGGGATGTTCTCGTCCGCGGCCTCCATGAGGTCGAGGATGGACTGGGTCCACTTCTCGTCACCCTCGAGTGCCTTAAGGCCCGAAACGCGAACGACAGGTGCGTTCTCGCCGTCGAAGCCCTGGCTCGAGAGCAGCTCGCGAACCTCGAGCTCAACGAGCTCCAGGATCTCCTCGTCGTCGACCATGTCGGACTTGTTCAGCGCGACCATGAGGTACGGAACGCCGACCTGCTTGGCGAGCAGAACGTGCTCACGGGTCTGAGCCATCGGGCCGTCGGTGGCGGCGACCACGAGGATCGCGCCGTCCATCTGGGCAGCACCGGTGATCATGTTCTTGATGTAGTCGGCGTGACCGGGGGCGTCGACGTGCGCGTAGTGGCGCTTCGGCGTCTCGTACTCGATGTGCGAGATGTTGATGGTGATACCACGCTGCCGCTCCTCAGGAGCGGAGTCGATAGTCGCGAAGTCGCGCTGCACGTTGGTGGCCGACGGGAACTTGTCAGCAAGCACCTTCGAGATCGCGGCAGACAGCGTGGTCTTTCCGTGGTCGACGTGACCGATCGTTCCGATGTTTACGTGCGGCTTGGTCCGCTCGAACTTGGCCTTAGCCACTGTGGGTCCTCCTCAGGACTCGTGAGCAGGCATCCGACTGGAATGCCGGATGCTCTACCGATTTGTGTGTACTTACTTTAGTTGTTCGCTGGTGGGATTGGAGACGCCGCCGAAACGGCGCCTCCCCCGTCTGCTGAGAAGGGCTATTCGCCCTTGCTCTTCTGGATGATCTCGTCGGCAACCGCCTTGGGGACCTCCGCGTAGGACTCGAAGGTCATCGAGTACACGGCGCGGCCGGAGGTCTTCGACCTCAGGTCACCCACGTATCCGAACATCTCCGACAGCGGCACGTTGGCGCGAACGACCTTGACGCCGGTGGCATCCTCCATGGACTGGATCTGACCGCGGCGCGAGTTCAGGTCGCCGATAACGTCACCCATGTATTCCTCAGGGGTGCGCACCTCGACGGCCATGAGCGGCTCGAGCAGAACCGGGTTCGCCTTCCTCGCGGCCTCCTTGTAGGCCATCGAGCCGGCGATCTTGAACGCCATCTCCGAAGAGTCGACGTCGTGGTATGCGCCATCCAGCAGGACGGCCTTCACACCGACGGTGGGGAAGCCAGCGAGGACACCGACGTTCATGGCGTCCTGGATACCGGCGTCGACCGACGGGATGTACTCACGAGGCACGCGACCACCGGTGACGGCGTTCTCGAACTCGTAGGTCTTGTCGGCGGTCACCTCGAGCGGCTCAAGCGAGATCTGCACCTTGGCGAACTGACCGGATCCACCGGTCTGCTTCTTGTGGGTGTAGTCGTGCTTGTCCACCTTGCGACGCAGGGTCTCGCGGTAGGCGACCTGCGGCTTACCGACGTTGGCCTCAACCTTAAACTCGCGCTTCATGCGGTCAACGAGGATGTCCAGGTGAAGCTCACCCATACCCTTGATGACCGTCTGCCCGGTCTCGTGGTTCTGCTCGACGCGGAACGTCGGGTCTTCCTCGGCGAGCTTCTGGATCGCGGTGCCGAGCTTCTCCTGGTCGGCCTTGGTCTTGGGCTCGATGGCGACCTCGATCACCGGCTCGGGGAAGGTCATCGACTCGAGAACGACCTGGTTGTTCGGGTCGCACAGGGTGTCACCGGTGGTGGTGTCCTTCAGGCCGATGACCGCGTAGATGTGGCCAGCGGTGACGCCGTCAACCGGGTTCTCCTTGTTGGCGTACATCTGGAAGATCTTGCCGATGCGCTCCTTCTTCTGCTTGGTGGAGTTCGCAACAGCGGCACCACTCTCAAGCTTTCCGGAGTACACGCGCACGTAGGTCAGACGACCGAAGAACGGGTGCACGGCAACCTTGAACGCCAGAGCCGCGAAGGGCTCGTCGGCGGAAGGCTTGCGCAGGATGATCTTCTCTTCGTCGCGCGGGTCGCGCGCCTCGGTGGCGGGCACGTCGAGCGGGCTGGGGAGGTAGTCCACAACCGCGTCGAGCATGGGCTGAACACCGCGGTTCTTGAACGCCGAGCCACAGAGGACCGGGTAGATCTCGCTGTTCACGGTGAGCTTGCGGATCGCGCCCTTGATCTCGGCCACGGTCAGCTCTTCGCCACCGAAGTACTTCTCCATGAGCGCGTCGTCGGTCTCGGCGACGACCTCGAGCAGCGCGGTGCGGTACTCGTTGGCCTTGTCGACGAGGTCGGCCGGGATGGGCTCGATCTCGTACGAGGCGCCCAGGGTGACGTCACCCTTGGAGTCGCCACGCCAGGTGAGTGCGCGCATCTCGACGAGGTCGACGACACCCTCGAATTCGGACTCCATACCGATCGGCAGCTGCAGCACCAGCGGCTTGGCGCCGAGGCGCTTCACGATGGTGTCGACGGTGAAGTAGAAGTCAGCACCGAGCTTGTCCATCTTGTTGACGAAGCAGATGCGCGGGACGTCGTACTTGTCAGCCTGACGCCAGACGGTCTCGGACTGGGGCTCGACGCCCTCCTTGCCGTCGAAGACGGCAACGGCACCATCGAGCACGCGGAGCGAACGCTCCACCTCGACGGTGAAGTCGACGTGACCGGGGGTGTCGATGATGTTGATCTGGTTGTTGTTCCAGAAACAGGTCACAGCAGCAGACGTGATGGTGATGCCACGCTCCTGCTCCTGCTCCATCCAGTCGGTGGTCGCCGCGCCGTCGTGGGTCTCGCCCAGCTTGCGGTTGACGCCCGTGTAGAACAGGATGCGCTCGGTCGTGGTGGTCTTGCCGGCATCGATGTGCGCCATGATGCCGATGTTGCGGACCTTGTTCAGGTCGGTGAGCACTTCCTGTGCCACAGGTTTCCTCCGTTAGTGGGGTTCGAGCGGTTTCGCGCGGATGCGGTCTACCGGTTAGGGATCCGGCCTCGGGCCTGTCTACCCCCGACAGCTGAACAGTCGGTGACGGATAGGCCCGAGGCGGATGCCGCTACCAGCGGTAGTGCGCGAAGGCCTTGTTCGACTCAGCCATCTTGTGGGTGTCTTCGCGACGCTTGACAGCGGCGCCGAGACCGTTGGACGCGTCGAGGATCTCGTTCATGAGACGCTCGGTCATCGTCTTCTCGCGGCGAGCCTTCGCGTAGCTGGTGAGCCAGCGCAGCGCGAGGGTGTTGGCGCGGTGAGGCTTGACCTCGACCGGCACCTGGTAGGTCGAGCCACCGACGCGGCGGCTGCGGACCTCAAGGGTGGGGCGAACGTTGTCGAGCGCCTTCTTCAGGGTGACGACGGCGTCCTGGCCGTTCTTCGAGGCAACGCCGGCGAGGGCACCGTAGACGATGCGCTCGGCGATGGCCTTCTTGCCGTCAAGCAGGATCTTGTTGACGAGCTGGCTGACGATGGGCGCACCGTAAACCGGGTCGGCGACGACGGGGCGCTTAGGAGCTGGTCCCTTGCGAGGCATTACTTCTTCTCCATCTTCGCGCCGTAGCGGCTGCGAGCCTGCTTGCGGTTCTTGACGGCCTGGGTGTCCAGCGCGCCACGAACGATCTTGTAGCGAACACCGGGCAGGTCCTTCACACGACCACCGCGGACGAGCACCATCGAGTGCTCCTGCAGGTTGTGGCCCTCGCCGGGGATGTAGGCGGTGACCTCGGTGCCGTTGGAGAGCTTGACACGGGCGACCTTCCGCAGAGCCGAGTTCGGCTTCTTCGGGGTGGTCGTGTACACGCGCGTGCACACGCCGCGCTGCTGTGGGTTGGCCTTAAGGGCGGGCGCCTTGGTCTTGGTGACCTTGGGCGAGCGACCCTTGCGGACCAACTGCTGAATAGTTGGCACTACTTTGCTCCTCATAATTGCTGCACGGTGACAGCGGGCGATTGAAATCAGACCTGCCTACGTCAGCGAGTGCTGACGACATGTGTGGCAGGTATGCCGTGGGAGTCTCCGTTTGCTTGCGCGAAACGCGAAACCCTGTTCAGGTGTGTGACGTGGTCACGGCCTCTCGAAAGCTCAAAACTTTCAAGGGACATGCGTCATTGCACACACCCGAAAAATAGTAGCTCCTCGTGCCTGTGCTGTCCAATGGCGCCCGGACCGATCAGTCGCCGGGATCCTCGCGTGGATCACGCCATGGCGGACGCTTCGGATGCTCGTATCGCCAGACTGCGACCACGGTGACCCCCGACAACAGCGCGGCCGTGATGAGAAACGGTCCGGCGGCGACCTCGGCGACCACGATGCTTGCGCCGATGAACACCACCACGACCATCGCCAGGTACGTGGTTGCGATCGCGACGGCCGCCCGACCGACCGGCGAGCGCATTGTCTTCAGCGCGCGGAGGTTGAAGAAGGTGACCACTGCGGCGGTGAACACCATGACCGGACCGATGAGGGTTCCGGCATCCGGATTCTCAATCGGGCTGCGATCGAGGAAATAACTGATCAGGCCCCACGCGCTGATCACGCACGCGATGTACGTGACCGTCGCGAGGAGAGCCAGGAAGATCGAGCTAGGGCGCGGTGGAGTAGGAGCGCTCATACTCAGATCGGACGCGGGCCTGCTCGCGGTCGAATTCCTCACGTGCCTCGGCGTTGCGCGCCTTCACCTGGCGACCGCGGGCGCTGATCGCGGCGCCGATCCAGATCGGCACCTCACGGGCGATGATGAACGCTGCGATCGCGAACGGGCTGTACCAAAGCTGGTCGGTGAAGCCGGTGACTTCCTCGAGGGTGAAGTTCCAGGCCTCGATGCCGAGCAGGGCTCCGCCGATGAATGCCAGGTAGGTCAGCACCGCGACGATGAAGCCACCGAGCACGTGCGCCCACCAGCCTGCGCGGTTGACGATCAGCACGAGCAGGATGTACGCGACCGTGAAGACGATGACCGGGACCCAGAACGTCGGGTCCGCGATGAAGCTTGCGTACAGGGTGAAGAACTCGTTCCCGCGGATGTTCATCGCAATGATGAGACCGGCCACCGCGGCGTACAGCACGAGGAAGACCACCGCGGAGGCGACCGCGAGGAGGGTGCCGACACCGCGGTTGCTCCGGTTCTTCGGCGGGATCGGCTCGCTGATGTAGACGATCTGGGGTCGGTCGCTGGCTGAGCGCTCTTCCTCGCCGTGGGTCGAGCCCTCTTCGCTGGTCGAGCCTGCCGAGACCCCGGTCGCCGGCGCGGTCGCCACCCCGGCGGATGCCGCGGCAGCAGTTGCGCCCCCGACCGGCTCCTCGCCGATCGAGCCCTCCCCGCTGGTCGAGCCCTCCCCGCTGGTCGAGCTCGCCGAGACCCCTACCGGCTCCCGCAACCCCGCCACGTCGTCGGCGTGCACCGACTCCAGGTCGGGCAGAACCGGAGCGGAATACTCCGCACGCTCAGCGGCCGGAGGCTCCACGAGCTCTGGCGTCTTCCGCGGACCTTCGTTCTGAATCGGGTCAATCGGCCGCTCCGGCTCCGGCGCGACCGGCGGCGTCGGCTCGGGCCCGGTCGGCGGAGTCGGCTCCGGCTCGATCGGGGGTGTCGGCTCGGGCTCGATCGGCACGGTCGGCTCGGGCTCGGTCGGCACCGTCGGCTCGGGTTCAGGATCGATCACCTCGTCGCGATCGAATTCGGGCTCATCGCGTGTGGCGTTCGGATCGCCGGGGGTCACGTGGCTCATGAGTGCTCCTGACCGGCCGTGAGGCCTTTTGGGGGGAGTAAGTCACTCTAACAATCCACCCCGAAGGGTTCCTCGGCTACTGCTGCGCCTGGGCCTCCTCCCCAGCAGTTGCAGTCGCCGCAGTAGCGGCGGGTGCCTGGTCCCGAAGCACATAGATGAATCCGTTGAACGTCGAGACTCCCACAGCCTCTTCCGTTGGCGCAGTCATCGTCAGGTCAGTAATCAGCACGAGCCGCTCCCCGAACTGCAGGCTCTTGATGAAGCTGGCAGCATTAGCCGGATCCCCGTTGACCGAAATGCTCACGGGGATGCTCACGAACTGGGAGCCCGCAATCGTGACCGGCGCCGGCGTCGTGGACGGTGCTGCGGCCGCGGCGGCCGTGCCATCGGCGGGCGCTCCGTCAGCGGGGGTTTCCCCGGCTGGCGGAGCGGCAACGGGAACTGACACCACATCTGCCGGAGTCGAAGCGGTGAACGATGTGATGACCACGCCACTCCCGTTGGCGAGTTCGTTCAACTGGCCTAGCAGAGTAGCGATGGCCGGATCGTCGGGCATCGCCTTGCGCACTTCGGCAAGCTCCGCCTGCAGCACAGGGAGGTCGTCGTTCAGCCGCTTGAGCTCACCGACCAGTGCCTCGTGTACCAGGTTGGCGTTCGCGACAGAGGTTCGCTCCTGGTCGGCCGCACTCGCCTCGGCGAGCTTTGGCGCAATGCCCACGAACCAGCCGAGTGCGACAAGCGCGACCATCACCATGACGGATCCGACGATCCACAGCCGTGACCTGCTCATCTCAGTCCTCCTGCCCTGCCTGGAAGCGCAGGAGATACGCCTCATCGCTGAGGTTGATTTTCACTGCGGCAACGTAACCCTGGTCAGCGTCACCGGTGACCGTGACGGGGGGCGCCACTCCGGCGAACCCCGTGATTGATACGAGGTTGTTCAGCCAGGATTCGACGTCAGGGACGGTCGGGCTGGCCGCGGTGAGAGTGAGCGTCGCTACCCAGTCCTCCTGCAACGGCATCTCCACGACCGGGACTGCTTCGCCCGGCGCCAGCGCGTCAAAGACGACACTGGTCAACGTCAGGCCAGCCGGCAGCGTCGCGTTGATCTCGTCGAGGGAGGCCTTCCAGTCGATCTCTGTGGTCGTGCCCAGCATCATGGCAATCTTTGCGCCGTCGACCTGGCGAGCGGCATCCCGCGCTTCGGCATACTTCTGCTGTTCGAGAAGAAGCGCAGTCGTGCGTTCCTGCTCGGCCAGCAGATCTGCCTGGCTCGACATTGCGCGGACGAAAGCCAGTCCTACTCCGGCTGCGACCACCAATGCGACGACGATCACTGCGGCCACAAGCAGCCGGGCTACGCCCCTGAACTTTCTCGCCTCACGGATAGACGGCGGAAGCAAGTCGGCCTTCGGAGCTCCGCCGATCACGAGGTCTGGTTTCGTCGTGCTCACGCCGCACCTCCGATGGCTAGCCCGAGCGCGACTGTCATCGCGCCCTTCTGATTCTTGGCATCCGCGGTTACGCCCTTGCCGAGAGCTACCCGCGATAGCGGATCACCGAACTCGACCGGGACGCGCACGGCCTCCTGCAGCAAGGCGGCGAAGCCCGGCAGGTATGCGCCACCACCGTTCAGCACGACCCGCTGTATCTCGCCATTCGTACGGGTATTGGCGAAGAAGTGCAGGGTGTTTCGCAAGCTGGTCAGCAACTCGACGCTCACCTCGTAGATGACCTGAGCGATGGCCTGCTGCTCAGGATCCTGCGGAGCTAGGCCAACTGACCGCTTCACCCTCTCGGCCGCGTCAAACTCGAGGCTGAGCCGCGAAGCGATGGCCCGAGTAAGGTCGTCTCCACCGGACGGAATGATGCGAACGAATTGGGGCACGCCATTCGTGGCGAGCACCACATTCGTGGCCGCCGCCCCGATGTCGATGAACGCATTCGTTCCTTCGGTTGCGTGATTCAGTGCCCGCAGCAGGGCGAAGGGGATGAGGTCGACGTCGACTGGGGAGAGACCCGCCTGTCGCACCGCACTGACATTCGCCTCGACCGCAGCCTTCACTGCGGCGATCAGGAGTCCAGTCACCGCCGGCCCGTTCTCACCTTCCACTGCTGCGATCGGGTAGAAATCCAGCAGCGCGTCTTCGACAGGCACGGGGATGAGATCCTGCACCTGAAACGGCAAGGCCTCGCGGATCCGCTTGATCGGCGCATGCGCAACTGTCAGGTCACGGGCGACGACCTTTTGGTTGCCAATCCCGATCACGACGTCGCGAGTCTTAAACCGGCCCTCCGACCAGAGCTGCCTGAGCGCAGTCGCGACGGTATTCTGCTCGATGACCTCGCCGCTGCGGACAGCCCCCTCGGGCAGCGCGATTTCATGGAATCGCACCACAGTCGGACGCGCCTTCGTCGGATTGTGGACCTCTACCGCGCGCAGGGCTGTGTCGCCGATGTCGACCCCCACGATTCGTTGCACCATATTTCCCCCTTATTCCCCCAGGCCAAACAGCCGCAGATACGCGGCCGCAAGCCAGTCGCCTGCGAACACCCCTACCCATGCGCCCGCGATCATCCACGGACCGTACGGAATAGCCGTTTTACGATTCGCCCGATGAACCAGCATCAGTATCGCTCCGAACAGTCCGCCGAGCACGAAGGCGGCGAACGCGCCAACGGCGAGTGGGCCCCAGCCGAGCCATCCCAGGTACATTCCGAGCACACCGGCAAGCTTCACATCACCCAGTCCCATCCCTCCGGGATAGGCGAGCACGATCAGTAGGTAAGCGCCGAAAAGTGCGGCCGCCCCGATCGCGGCTGTGACCAGGCGCCCCGGCTCCCCGATCAAAAGCGCGGCGGGAATCAGCAGTGCGGCAGCAACCGCATACGCGGGCAGCACGATGCGATTCGGCAGCGTGTGGGTCTCGAGATCGATCATCGTAAGTGCCACGCTGATTGCGGCCAGGTACAGGAAGGCGGCGAGCGCGGAACCCAGACCGACGATGGATGAAGCATTCGCAGCTGGGAACGCTGTCGTGACCCACCATGCCACTAATGCGAATGCGATCGCGGTGCCGAGCTCGACGAGCGGATAGCGCGCAGAGATGCGTGCGCCGCAGTCACGGCACCGGCCGCGGAGGAGCAGCCAGGACAGCACAGGAACGTTATCGCGGGGGCGGATACCCGCACCGCATTCGCCGCAGGCGCTCGGTGGCGAAACCACGGACCGGCCGAGCGGCACTCGGTGCACGACGACGTTGAGGAATGAACCGATCAGCAGACCGATTCCGCCGACAACTGCTGGCACCACATCAACCACCGACCGGAGCGTCGCGGTAGCTCAGTCGTGCACCCAAGGAAATGCCGGTTTGCACCGGTGTTGTAGCACCGCCGGTGAGGTCGACTCCCGCAATGCCGACCGGCACGAAGGTCAGCGAGGCCTGCTGAGCGAACTCGACCTCACCGCCGTACAGCTGCCCGCGGAATCCGTCGCGGTCGCTGAAGATCTGGCAGGGCGTGTACACGATCGCGGCAATCTTTGTGCCGAAGTTGGCCTCATTGGTCAGACGGATCTCACCGTTGAGCGAACCGGGAGGCGCGCAGGTCGGCCCATCCCCCACCACGTCGTCAGGAACCAGGAAGGTGAGCTTGCGGTCGGTTGTCGCCGAGAAATAGAGCTTGTCAAACGTGAACTGATGCGAGATGAAGATGATGTCGGTGTTGATCGCGACCGTGTCCATATTGTTGTTCGTCGAGACCATGGTGGCCGGGCAGGCGCTGCGGAAATCGATGACCGTCGGGGTCGTGTAGTCCTTGATATTCGCCCAGGCAGCGACGTGCTTTGAAATGGCGCACGGCCCGGTCCAGTTCACTACGTTGTAACCGTGCGAAGCCCAGTACGCGGCGGTGCCGGGCACGTCGACCCAGTCAGGGATCGAGGGGGGTGGCACTGTTCCGCCCGAGAGGATGGGGGGAGTGCCGCCCACTGTGCTCTGGGTGACGAGCGCTGTTCCTGTCGCGCGAACGACCCCGCCGATGGCGCTCTTGTGGACGACCGCGTTCCCGTTCACGTACACCGAGCCGGCGACGTCGCACATGTCGAGGTCGGCGTTGCCGTTGCCGAGCAGCAGGTCACCGCCGATCGACGCACCGTTGGTGCACTTGACGTCGCCGTTCTTGATTGAAACAGAGGTTGCCACGCTGTTGTCTGCTGAGTCGAGTTCGAACTTCTTCAGGACACCCTGGATCTCGTGGGCGTAGACGGCGGACCCGGCAACCGGCACCTGCGTGATGATCGGCTCGATCTTGTAGACCGCTTCGATCGTCACCTGGTCGCCGCCGGAGACTCCCGCGACACCTTCGGCAGCGGCGGAGCCGGTCGACAGCACGCGCGCCAGTGTCGCCATCGCGGTCGGGCATCCGTCTATCCAGCCGCCGCCCTCGTCATAGGCGATCGTGGCATTCCAGGTCGGGTCAGCTGAGGCGAGCGTGGCGACACAGCCGTTCGTGGTCTTGAGGGCCGCAGTTGCGACGTCGATTCCGGCTTCGGCGGCAGCCCGAGCCTGCACCGACGCACGAGAGGAACTCGTGATCCCGACCGCCTGCGTGGTCATGGTGGTGACGGTCACTGTGATGATTGCCAGCGCTGCCATCACACCGATGACGGCGACCATGGCACCTCCGCGTTCGCGGTCGCCGAAGTGGCGTTGGAACCGGGATGAAGGGTTTCGATCTAGAAGCATGTCGGGGACACTCCCGTCAAAGATGGTTGCCGGCTGACCGCGGTGGTCTCAATCAGCGCGGTGACGCCGCGGCCGGTCGCGACGTCGAGGGTGAGGTCCACTCCCGTGGATCCATTGGCTTGAAAGACAGGAATCGGACCCGATCCACCATCGTGCGCGCTGGCGTCGGTGGCCAGTTTTGTCCAGGTGTTGAATCCGCCGACGGCGGTGGTCAGCCAGGATGCGACGGCCGCGTCGGACACGGGCGCGCCGGTCGCGCCGCTGTAGCGGACCATCCGCATGTCACCGGAATTGAGTGCCCACGCCTCACAGTGAGCAGCGGGCGGGGTTGCACGAGCGTCGTCCACAACTTGGACCAGGAGGATCGCGGGATCACCCGACACCACCCGCACCGCGGACGCGTCGCGAACTGCGGCGGACATTGCTTGAGCGATGAGCTGACCGGTGTTGGTCGACTCAGCGGAGTCGCTGATGGTGCGCTGCGTGAGGATGGAGTTGATCAGCAGACCACCTGCAAGCATCAGCACGACGGCTGACAGAAGCATGTAGACGAGCAGTTCGATCAGGGTGAAGCCGCCTTCTTGGCGACTCGAGTTGCGAGTCATGGCTGCTCCACGAGCACACTCGTTGTCGCCTCGGCGAGAACCTCGCCACTCGCAACTGCCTTGACCTCAGCAGTCACATCGACGACGCCTGGGTAGGTGGCAGGACAAGCTGACACAGTCAGCGACGGTCCGTACTCGACCCCGCGGTTGTCGGTGACGATGGCGCCCGGCCCGCCAAGAACTGCGACGGCCGTGCAGGCAAGGGGCTTCGGGAGCGCACGAATCTGTTCGAGTTGCCCACTAACGATCTGGGTCGCCGTTCCCAGTGACGCGGTGCGATGCGATGTTTGCATCGAGGCTACGAGCAGAGGTAGTGCGGATACCGCGAGCAGCCCCAGGAGCAGAATCGAGACAACAATCTCGATGAGGCCGATGCCTTCGTCGTTACGGCGCGTTTGGTTGGTGGGATCGGTCATGGTCTGCTCCCTTCGGGTGGGTGCTTCGCATCAGCCCGGACTGGTCCGACAGCTGTCGGGGAGGCACGCATGCCTCCCCGACAACGTTCAGGTGCTTACGGGCAGGTCCCGAGCGCTACAGCCGTGGACTCAGTGATCTTGTACGTGCGAGCGGCATCCGCGCCCGTCACCTTTGTCGACATGCAGAACGTCGTCTTCGACGCGCCAGCTCCGATCGCGATGGCGTCGACATCAGGGCTCTTGATGTAGCCGAAAGTGCCGAGGGCCGCGACGTCGGGCACGGCGTTGTTGGCCGTAACGGCGGAGACGTATGCAACCTTGGCAACGCCCAGGTCCGACTTCGCTGCAGCTTCACGCGCCTGTTCCTGCTGACCGAGGAAGATCGGCACTGCGATCGCGGTAAGGATGCCGATGATGAGAACAACAACGAGGAGCTCGATCAGGGTGAAGCCCTTCTCGTCCTCGTTGAGACGTGCGCGCTTGGCCTCAAGCGCCCGGGTGATTGCAGTCATTTTTTCTTTCCATTCCTGTTCAGTGAATTGCGTGGACAGGTGGCCCCCAATTGAATAGCCCCCCGTGTTGAATCATGGCAGAAAGCTCAACCTCAATACACTGTCTGATCAGTACTTTTTGCCATTTCTGCACCCCCAGTGTGGGGGCAATATCGCGCTACTTGACGAGTTCGAACATGCTGAACATCGGCAGGTAGAGCGACACGATCATGCCGCCCACGATGACACCGATGAAGGCGATCATGAGCGGCTCGATAAGCGAAGTGAGCTGCTCGGTCGTGGCCTTGACCTCGGCGTCGTAGAAATCCGAGACCTTGCGGAGCATCGTCTCCAGCGACCCGGAGTCCTCACCGACCGCGACCATCTGGGCGACCATCGGTGGGATGACCGGCTCCTCGGCCAGCGGGCCGGCGAGCGGACGGCCCTGCCGCACGGCCTCCTGTACCTTCGCGGCCATTTGCTCGATCACCCAGTTGCCCGAGGTTCCGCCGACGACGCTCAAAGCGGTGAGGATGGGCACGCCCGAAGCCATCATCGTCGAGAAGTTGCGCGTGAACCTGGCGATCGCGATCTTCTTGAAGAGAAGGCCGAAAACTGGCAGGCGCAGCTTGAATGGATCGACGACGCGGCGAACCCGGTCGGTGTTCTTGTTGCGCGCCCACCAGACAGCGAAGATGACGGCAACGATCACGAAGAGCGGACCGGCCCAGATCAACTGCTCCGAGAGCCATACCAGGACGAGCGTCGGGACTGGCAGGGTGCCACCCAGCCCCGCGAACATGTTCTTGAAGATCGGCACGATGAAGAGCAACATCGCGATCACCGCGAGGATTGCCATGACCAGCACGACGACCGGGTAGGACAGCGCGGACTTGATTGTCGCCCGCAGCTCGACCTCTTTCTCGTAGTTCTCGGCGATCGATTCGAGCGAGGTCTCGAGGAACCCGCCGGTCTCACCCGCGCGCACCATGTTGATCATCAGCGGCGGGAACTCGCGGTCATGGCGGGCCATCGCCTCCGACAGTGAACTGCCGGCCTCAACATCAGCCTGCACTCGCGTAAGAACGTCAGCGAGCTTCGGATTCTCGCTCTGCGCCGCGAGAATCGACAGGGTGCGCAGCAGCGAGAGTCCCGCACCCACCATGGTCGCCATCTGCCTGCTCATCACCGCGAGGTCTTTCAGCCCGACCTTTTTCTCGAACATGCCGCCCAAGCTGATGTCGCGGTTGAGGCCGGTCCCCGAGCCCTCTCGGATCTCGGTCGGCGCGATGCCCATCATGCGCAGGCGCGCGGCGACCGCGGTTTCGGACGGAGCGTCTACCGTTCCCTTCACCGTCTTGCCGGACGAATTCCGGCCGCGATAGGTGAAGGTGACTGCGGGGGCCAATTACTTGACTCCTGCCGAGAACGAGTCGCCGAAGTCGATGGCGCCGGGCAGTCCGCCGCCAGTCGGCGACTCCTGCCGGTGAATCAGGCGCTTGAGCGTCTCGGGGTCCTGGCACTTCTCGTATGCGGCAGCCGGCGTGATCTGGCCGCTGTTGACGAGGTCTGCCAGGTGCTGGTCGAGCGTGTGCATTCCGAGTTCACGTCCGGCCTGCATCGACGAGGTGATCTGGTAGGTCTTGCCCTCGCGGATCAGGTTGTTAATCGCGGGAGTAGCGACGAGCACCTCCGTGGCAACGACACGGCCGCGGCCTCCGCTCTTCTTGAGCAGGGTCTGCGTGACGACACCCTGCAGGGTCGACGCAAGCTGCGCGCGCACCTGCTCCTGCTGATGCGGCGGGAAGACGTCGATGATGCGGTCGATCGACTGCGCCGCCGACTGCGTGTGCAAGGTGGCGAAGACGAGGTGACCGGTCTCGGCTGCGGTCAGCGCCACCGAGATGGTCTCGAGGTCACGGAGCTCGCCGACCAGGATTACGTCGGGGTCCTGCCGCAGCACGTGCTTGAGCGCGGCACCGAAGCTGTGCGTGTCGTGACCGACCTCGCGCTGGTTGACCAACGACTTGTGGTTCTGGTGCAGGAACTCGATGGGGTCCTCGACCGTCATGATGTGGTCGGCACGCGAACGGTTCACCAGGTCGATCAGAGCGGCGAGCGTCGTCGACTTGCCGGAACCGGTTGGCCCGGTGACCAGCACCAGACCGCGGACCAGCTTGGCGAAGCGTTCGACGCTGTCGGGGATGCCGAGCTCGTGCAGCTGCTTGATCTCGGTCGGGATCAGACGGAAGGCGGCACCAAGCGACGCCCGCTGCTGATAAATGTTGACGCGGAAGCGCGCGTTGCTGGAGATCGTGTAGGCAAAGTCGAGCTCGAGGTGCTCCTCGAACGCCGTCTGCTGCGCCGGCGTCATGATGCTGTGCAGCGCGGTGGCAACCTTGTCGCGGCTCCACGGCTCGCTGCCCTCGATCGGCCGCAGGCCGCCGTCGACGCGGATCATCGGCGCCGCGTTCGCGCTCACGTGCAGGTCGGATGCCCCGGACAGCAGCACCTCCTGCAGCGCGGTGATCAGGTCCTGATCAGCATTTGCCCGGGACTCGCGCCACTCGTCGGCGACCTCATCGATCACCGTTGGAACGTAGGCGGGCGGCGGCGCGAGGACCGGTGCTGCGGGGATCGGCTGCACGTCGCTCTGCGCGCTGTAGCTGGGTGCGGTGTTCGTGGGCGCGGTGTTCTGAGCGGGCACTTCGGCCTCCTGACTCGACGGAACGGCTGGAATAGGGGCGGCCGCGGCGGGCGGCGCCTGGTGCTCGGGTTCGGGTCGCGTGAGGGGGGTCTCGGATGCGGGCGGGAGAACTGGCGCGGAAGCGGGAGCCACGGCGGGTTCCGGCTGGCTCAGCGACCAGGTTGTCGGGGCGGGCGCCTGGACCGGCGTCGGTTCGGGAGCCGAAGCTGCTTGAACTGGCTCGATCACGGATGCCGGCGGAACGGATTGGGCGTAGGTCGGGACCGGCGGGGCGGCGAAGGTCTCGACTGGCTCGACCGGCGGGGTGGGCTCGGGGTCGCTCATGAGCTCGTTCGTTAGCTCGGCCCACCATCCGGGAACGGAGTGACCGTCTTGGGATGCCGGAGCGGGCTCGGCCGGCTGCTCGTAGTGCGCGGGCGACGGGGTGGGGTCGGCGAGGTAGAGCGGGGTCTCGGTGGGGTGGTTTCGAGACGCGTCCGACTCCGTAGGGCGCTCCTCAACCACCGGAGTGTGGGTGGCGGACTCCGCGGTCTCGGCAGGCTCGACCCGCGAGGTGGGAGTGTGGGCGGTCTCGGCGGGCTCGACCCGCGCGGTGGGCTCGACCGACGACGTGGCCGGGTAGGGGGCCGACGGGGTGAGCGGGGCGGGTGGGAGCAGGAACTCGCGCGTCGGCGGGTTGGACTGTTCGGGCTCGCGCGGCGGCTCCGGCGCGGAGGCACGCGGAAACTCCGTAACCGGAATCTCGTAAATCGGCTTGTCCATGGTTCCCCCCAGGTGCATTCGTGGCTTACGCCACGACCCTCAAAATCTCGTCGACGCTGGTCAGCCCGAGCTGCGCCTTCGCCCAGCCGTCCTGCCGCAGCGTCGACATCCCCTGTGTCTCCGCCAGCCGGCCGATGTCGGCGCTGGATGCTCGATCGACCGCAAGCCGCTCGATCTCCTCGGTCACCGTCATCACCTCGTGCAGCGCGAGCCGCCCGCGATAGCCGGTGTTCGAGCAATGCGTGCAGCCCAGCGGGCGGAACAGCTCGGGAACCGGCATCCCGTCCTGGAAACCGAACCGCAGGTTGATGAGGCGCTCGGCGTCAGGCTCGTACGCCTCCTTGCAGCGTTCGCAGAGGCGGCGCGCCAGACGCTGGGCGACCACGCAGTCCAGCGCCGAGCCGACCAGGAACGGTTCGATGCCCATCTCGGTGAGACGGACAACGGCGCTCGGAGCGTCATTGGTGTGCAGCGTGGACAACACCAGGTGACCGGTGAGCGACGCCTCGATCGCGATCTGCGCGGTCTCATGGTCACGGATCTCACCGAGCAGCACCACGTCGGGGTCGGATCGCAGGATGGACCGCAACGCACTGGCGAAGGTTAGGCCCGCCTTGGGGTTCACCTGCACCTGGTTGATTCCCGGCATCCGGTACTCGACCGGGTCCTCGACCGTGATTACATTGATCTCGGGCTTCGACACCGTGTTCAGTGTGGTGTACAGCGTCGTCGACTTTCCGGAACCGGTCGGGCCGGTGACCAAGATCATGCCGTAGGGCTTCGAGTACGACGCCTTGTACGCCTCGAAGTTGTCCTCGAGCAGGTTCAGGTCGCGCAGCGACAGGCTGGTGTTGGTGTTGTCGAGGATTCGCATGACGACCTTCTCGCCCCACACCGTGGGCAGGGTCGCGACACGAAGGTCGATCTTGCGGCCACCGTGGCTGATCGACATGCGACCGTCCTGCGGCTTGCGGCGCTCGGCGATGTCGATGTCCGACATGATCTTCAGCCGCGAGATGACACCGTTCTGGATCGCCTTCGGCGCCCGCTGCATCTCGTGCAGCACACCGTCGATGCGGTACCGCACCCGCAGGTCCTTCTCGGCCGGCTCGATGTGGATGTCGGAGGCGTGATCCTGGATGCCCTGGCTGATCAGCAGGTTCACGAACCGCACGATCGGGGCATCATCGTCGAGCGACTCGGTGCTCTCATCGGACTCGGCTGCGGCGCTTTCCTCTTCGAGGACCGAGCTGAGGTCATTTAGTTCGCCGTCGGCCCGGTGATACCGGTCGAGCGCAGCGAGCAGGTCGCTCTGCTCCGCGACGACGGGATTCACGCGCACCTTGGCGGTCGCTCGCACATCGTCGATCGCGAAGACGTTGCCCGGATCGACCATCGCCAAGGTCAGCAGATCGTCATTCAGGGCAAGCGGCAGCACGCCGTGCCTGCGGCAGATCGCCGCGGAGACGAGCGCGACCGCCGTGGCCTCGACCGGGTAGTCGATGAGTTCCACGAACGGCAGGTTCGCCTGGGCGGCGCGGGCAGACGCCAGTTGCACCGCCGTGATCGTGCCCTCGTCAACGAGTGCGCGCGCGGATTCCATCTCGTCCACGGGATTGCCGGTGAGCGTATCGAGACTCTCGATCGGCACCAGACCCCGCAGGATCAGAATTTCTGTGAGGGATGTCATGGTTGTCTCCTCACCTCGGGTGCGACTCATTCCCCCAAATGAGCCACATGGCAGGACACTTGTTCCGAAATGTCACACTAGTGGCGAAACCCCGGCCAGCGACACCCCCATTTACGGGGGATGTCGCTGGCGCGCATTCGGCCCGTGGTCTGGTTCGAAATCCGTGGCGATCAGCGGATGTCGGGAATGGTCACTCCTCGACCATGTCGGGCATGGTGCCTTCGCTGCTCAGCGCTGCCACGTTCTGCAGGCCCATGGCGAACAGCTTTGCGGCGGTGCGGAGGACGCTGACCTTCCATCCGCCGTCCTCATCGACGGTGATCAGCCGGATGGCATCCACGTCCGGCTCCAGCAGCCCCGCATGATCCGACAGACAGGAGGACTGCTGACCGTTCTTGCTCTCGACGTTCACGCAGTCGCTGGTGACTTCCAGCCGGATGGGGTAACCGTCGCCGTCGCCGGCGAATTCGATGCTGTTGATGGCGACATCCGCGACGTTGCCATCGATCTGGGCGTCGACATCGACGTGGACGAGCTCCCACCGCCCGACCGGCGGAGTGAAGGAGTCCGTCGTCGGGCCATAGAGGCTGATGAGGCGTCGTTCCGCCATCGGCAAGACAGCGGCGAGCTTGCGGTAGTCGCCAGTCATGGCATACGCGGCCACGGCACCCGCAGCGCCTTCGACGGCAGCCTCCGGCGAGGCGAAAGAGGCCACCTCATCGTCGGAGAGCACCGCGCCGCGGGGTGCCTGTGCCCCGGCCGCCTGATAACCCGTTTCCGCGACCGTCAGCAGCGGGCTCACGTACCAGTTGCCGCCCTCACGGACGGTCGCCAGCACGATCGGCGCTTCGGCTTCGGCGACGGATAGCTCGAACGGCATCTCCGCCTCAATCGACTTGACGAGGGATGCGCGCATCTCGTCGAGCTGGGCATCGATCTCCTCGTCTGTGTATCCGAATCCGGTCAGGAATGACAGCGACTGCGAAGCGTAGGCGTCAATGTACACGTCGGCGAGCGCCGCCGGGTCGGTCACATCGAAGACGAGGGTGCCCGTGGTGAGGGTGACCATCGCGATGTCGGGGTCGACCTCGTCGGTGACATAGGCGACGTCGCTGATCGTGACGTCGATGCTTCCGGCCGCTCGCTCGAACAGCGTCTTGGCGTTGAGCGTTTCCTCTCCCGGAACCTCGAGGACGGCGAGTTCCTCGAACGCCCCTTGGAAAGCTGATACCTCAGCGGGCGAGAGCGCGCCGTACATGCCGACGACGTCCTTGGCTTCGGCACTGCTGAGAAACTTGTCCACGGCAGCATCCGGCGACGAGGCGCCGTCGAGCTTGGAGAACAAGCCGAACCAGGCCCACGCACCGCCGCCGATCACGAGCACCACGGCAACAGCCACGGCGCCGATGATGATCGGCTTCGCGCGAGACCCGCGTCGCTGGATCGCGGGCGCTGCCGCAGTCTGAGTCGCGGACGGCGTTGCAGTGGCGGTTGCGGTTGGAGCCCAAGCCACAGTCGGATTCGCGACCGCAGCCCAGGGCGCGTCCGCGGTCGGCGGCCACGGCGTGCTTGGGGTTGGGGCCGCGGTCTCAGCCTTGGGCAGGCTGCCGTACTGTCGCATCCAATCCGCGAGGGCCGGGTAGCACGCCGGGTTGGCGACGATGACGCTGTGCAGCTCATGGTGCGACGCGGCGATCTCGGCCAGCCGGGCGGGCGCCGTGCCGGGATCGGCCGCTTCGCGCAGTAGTGGGTGATGGTCACCGGGCAAGTTCATGTTGTCCCCTCGGGTTGTCTTAGGTCCCGGCGGCGAACCGTTCCTCATACCGCCCACGTCACCCAGTGACGAATTTCACTCGCCTACAAGCTAGTGGCCACGCACCGAGAACCGAAGAAGATTCTGCACTAGTTGCACTGAAGGGTTGTGACGGCAGCGAGTGTCTCGAGTTCAGGTTGCGATTAAAGGCGAAAGGCCGGTCGAGTCTCGACCGGCCCTTTCGTTTGGTTTCGTGAACCGCTGGTGGTTTCGAGACGCGTGCGACTCCGTCGCGCGCTCCTCAACCAGCGGGGGTATTAGCCCTTGAGCGCGTTTGCGAGTTCCTGGTCCGTGGTCTGCAGCGCCTCGGCGGCCTTGGTCAGGTACTGCGAGAGTCCGTCGAGGCCTTCAACGGCAGTCTTGGTGCCGGTGGTGAACTGGTTGTACGACTCGTTGAACGCGCCAGAGGACGCGTCGGTGACGTAGCCACCCGAGACGAGGTTGCTGACGAGCGACTGCAGCTCGGTGAGCTTGGCGATCAAGTCGTCCTTGCCAGTCTGCAGCCGGCTGGCCGCGTCCCGCATGTCGCCGTAGGTTACGTTCAGATTCGCCATTGCGCCTTGTCCAATCCTTCGGTTGGGCCTCCCCCTGCGGTGGCCTCTCTGGTAACGACCGTACAGGTCGCCGCAAGCGAGCACGATGGGGAGGACTACCCACCCGACTTCTGGAACGCGCGCGGGCCGGACGCCATCGACTCCGCCGCCGTGAGGTGCTCCCCCGACCGCCAGGTCTGGGACGCCAGCGCGACAGCGAGGGCTGCCAGGATGACCCCAGTGACCAGCGTGCCCAAGGCGAGGGTGGGGATGCCGAGCAGGCACTCGGCGAAGATCGACCCGCAATCCGCGCCGGTCTCGGCGAGCGCGAACGGGATCAGCCCGAGCGTCGCGCCGGCGGCGAAACCGACCAGGAGCTCGAGGCGGAACTGATAGGACGCAAAGCGCCAGAACTTCTGCCCCGAGGGCAACTGCGCGCTCGCCTTCCTGCCGGTTGCCTCCGACACGTGCACGAACCGTCCGGCCGCCACCGCCCGGTCGTGGAAGGCCGCCTTGACCAGCGAGGTGAGCATCACTCCGACGGAGCCTGCGGCGAAGAACCCGTACGCAGCGAGGATGAACCACAGGTCATCGCCCGCGTAATAGTTGCCGACTAGGACCAGCGGCAACAGAGTCAGAGCGCACCACCCGGCGAGACCGACGAGGATCCACAGAACACGGAAGCCGGTCGAGACTCGCCCGGTTTCTGAGCGATTACTGCCGAAGCCGAACATGCCCCCGTCGCGGTCCTGCTCGATGCGCCCCCGGCGGGAGAACTCGGCGAGGATGAAGCAGGCGGCGGCCAGCACGATCAGGATGAACCCCACGCCGATGACGTGGTTCCGCGTCCAGCCCTCGGGCAGGCTGGCGGCGGGTCCGCCGCTCGCGAGCAGGAGCACCGTCGAGGTCAGCATGGCGATCAGCGCCAACACCATCGCAGAGCCGGCAAGGTACAGCGCGCGCATCAGTTCTCCTTCTCGGCAGCGGTCGGTTCGTCATCCGTCGGTTCGTAGATCGCGTACCAGCGAATCGAGTCGATGATCGCGTCGAACAATTCGGTGTAGAGCTCGGGATGAGCCACCGTGGGCAGGTTCACGGTGGCCCGAAGCATCCGTTCCCGGTCCGGCGCGGGGGTGAAGTACTGCAGCTTGAGTTCCGGAGCCTCTTCATCGCCGACGCGGAGGGTTTCCAGAGCGCTGGTGCGGATCGTGAGCCCGGCCTGCAGCTCGAGCAGCTCACCGGCCGGGAACCGCGAGCGCAGCTGTTCGGCCAAGTCATCGGACGCCCCGGGCCAGCCCACGAAGTCGAAGATGATCGAGCCCGGGAACGGGATCCCGGGCATGATCTCAAGCGACAGGGCAAGGCTGAACGCCCCGGCAGCACGGGCGCTGCGGGCGATCTCAATGAGTTGCTGCTTGGCATCGCGGCGCGCGGTGGCGAGCCGGTCATCGCGACCGACCTGGCGCTTGACGAGGGCTGCCACCGAACGCTCGAGTTCGGCGTCGGACGACATCGGGACGCTGGCCCAGGTGCCCGGGAGCACCACCGTGAAGTTGCCCGCTTCGACGCGGTACTGCCGGGTCACGCGGCCACCAGGTCGACCTGCAGGCTTTCGATGATCGCCTGGGTCTCGGCGCGCATGTCATCGAAGGCCGCGAAGTCGGAGCTGGTGAACGTGAACATGAACATCTCGACCGCCCCAGGAGGGAACACCCCGAACAGCGTGCGCTGCTCGACCCACGCGCCGGCCTCACCGACTTCGCGGGATTCGATGAGGTAGTGCGCTCCGACCAGTTCACCGGCAGCGATCGGTGCTCGCCACGATTCCAGGGCGCGAACGCGCATGCCGGGCACATACTGCGCCCCGAATTCGGCAAGCTGCGCTTCGAATGCGTCCGGGCCGTCGCCGTCGCCGAGGGTGACCAGTTGGTAGTGCAGCAGCGCGCCGACACTCATAGTTTCGTCGATGCGCATCATCACCACGGCCGACAGCCACGGGTTGTGCTCGCGTTGCACGCGGAATCGCTCCGCATGCTGCTCGAGATCGGTGAGCACCGCTGGGACCTGATCGATCGAGCCCAGCCTGGCGGCATCTTCAACCGTCTCCCGAGCCCACCGTTTCGGCGAGAAGTCTTCGCCGAGCGGCAGTGGATACCAGTTCTCGGGGACGTCGAGCCGGAAATCGTCGACCGTCCGCCGGCCCCTCGTCACTGCCACGGAACCAGTCTAGGAGCCTGTCCGTTGGCGAGGTTCTTGGCGATGGCATCCGGGGTGAGGGTGAGTGTCGGGTCGTTCGGGTTGAACGGGTCGTTGGTGATCGTCTGGATCTTGCCCAGACCGGAGCGCACCTCGAGCACACCCAGCGTGACCCGTGCGGCCATCGGGACATCCGCGATTCTCTTGCTGTCGGCAAGGATGTCGAACGTTTTGAAGCCCATCGGGTTGGTGTAGAACTTCAGGTAATCCTCGAACGCCTGTCCCTTGAACCCGGCCACCGTGAAGTGGCTGGCCTTCATCGAGAACGGGTTGGTGAGGAAGACCTCCTTCATCGCGTTCTGCATGCCCAGCGGGTTCGGGTGCAGCTTGTGGAACTGCGTCTTCGACATCCCGGTGATCGATTTGAAGGTCTTGCCGCCGAAGCGCAGGTACTTCGCCCGTGAGGTGTAGGCGAAGACCTTGCCCAGGTACTTGAAGATGCTGCCGCCGAAGATGGTCAGCACGGCACCGAGCGCGGCGAAGACGACATCGCTCCAGCTGCCGTCGCCCTTCATGGCCTTCATCACCGCCGCGACGAGCGACACCACGGCGACCACCATCGCGATCGCGAGCAGCACCTGGCCGAGGATCGGCACCCAGGACAGGAACAGCGCGAGCACCCCGGCGATCTCGCCGATGGTCTTGATGATGTCGCCCCAGTCGTCCCACCAGTCGTTGTTCAGTCCGCTGGCGCTGACGACTTCCTTGATCCGGTTGCGGGCGGTCATCGCCGCCGTGTCCCAGCGGTCCATCGCCTCGGTGTACGCACTGGACGCGCTCGACGCATTGCCCGTCTGGGTGGCCAGGCGGTCTGCGTAGTAGTCGGCGAGCCGCTGGTTGGCGTTCTGCTCCGGGCCAGGAGTCGCCGCCTCGGCGGTGTAGTGGTCGTGCATGTTGCGGGCCGATGCGGCGCTCTGTTCGGCGCTCTGGGCGTCGGCGATGGCGGTCTTGACGGCTTCCTGCACGTCCTTGTGCACGATCGCGTACTCACCGAGCGCCGAGGCCGTGCCCCGGTAGCGCTGTTCAGCGAGGCTGATCGAATCGGCCACGTCACGGGCTTTGCCGCGTACCGCTTCAATCGCTTCGCTGGTGATGCCGTCGAGATCAGCGATGCGCTTCAGGTTCTCGGATGCGCGCCGGATCGCGTCGGCGATGTTCTCGTAGTCGGCGGCCTTACGGGCGACCAGGTCGGGGTCGCCGGGGACGGTGCGCATGCTGCTCGCTGGGATCGCCATGGTCAGTTCCCTGCCGGTTCGTCAAGCGCCGCGGCCAGGTCGGCGTCGGCCTGGGTAAAGGCGTCATTGATGGAGCGGATGCTGTCGCGCACAGCGGTGGCTTGCTCCACCATCTCGGTGCGCTTCTTGTTCCAGCCGTCGCCGAAGTTGCGGACGGTGTCTTTCAGCTGGTCATGGCCGACGGCTTCAGCGAGTTGGTTGCTGAACTCCTCGGCAGTGCTGAACTCGTCGATGACGGCCGTGAGGTCGTTCACCGCCCCCTCGAGCGTCGATGACCGCACCAGCAGATCAGCCATGGTTATCCCCTCTCCGCGTTCAACTGTATTGAGCACTCGTCAGACGAGCGATGGGGAGCAGTCCCCATCACGCGAGCGGCAGCTGCACGCGCACCGACTTGCCGCCGGCGATCCACATGCCGCGTCCCTCGGGGAAGTCGGCGCGCTGCACGCGGGGCAGCTGCGTCTTCAGCAGCAGGTCGCCCTCGATGGTCTCCGGCTGCAGCAGCAGGCCGCGCCGGCTGTTCTTGATCTCACCGAGCAGCGGCCAGGACGAACTCCAGGTGGAGGTCTCGCCTTCGGCGATCAGCAGGTGCTCGCTGCGCTTGACCGCCTTGATCAGATCGACCAGCGGCTGGTCGGCAGCGCTCGTGAGGAAGTCGGCGAGCTGCTCGACGACGATCGCGATGCGCCCCTCGGTGTCCTCATCGGCGACCGCGTCGACCAGCGAGCGGGCGAGCGCGGCGGCTTCATCGATGGAGGTCGCGTGCGCGGTGAACCGGGCGTCACCCGCCAGTTTCGAGCGCCGGTTGCCGATGTAGTACAGCCTCGCGTCGGGATCGAACCGGTTCAGCGAACTGACCAGGCCGGCGAGCGCGGTCGACCGTCCGCTGGCCGGCGGCCCGGCGACGAGCAGGGTGCCGACCGGGTCGAATGGCAGCGGGCCGAGGTCGTCTTCGCTGAGTCCGAGCACGGGCAGGCCGTCGGAGTGGTCGGGCAGCATCGATGGCGGGAACTCGCGGGGCAGCGAGCGTACCGCCGGGGCATCCGTCCGTCCGGCTCCGCGCATCGCGGTGGCGAGTCCTGCGAGCGCCGCGGACTGGTCGGCGACCACCGAGCTGCCGCCGAAGACCGCGATCTGCGTCTCGTAGCCGTCGATGACCGCGCGACCGGCTGGCGACTTGGAGCCGAGGATGCCCGCGGGCACGTCGAGCATTCCGTAGCCGGTTTCGTCGGCCAGGCGCAGCACGATCCGGCGCTGCACGCCAGAGGAGATGGCGCTCGGCACCGAACCGGGCCGGTCGGCGCTGAAGGCGACGTGGATGCCGAGCTGGCGGCCGCCGCTGACGATGTCCTGGAAGACGCCGTACCAGCCGGAGCGTCCGCTCGGGATTTCGAACTCCTGCCGGAAGCTCGGGTAGCCGTCGAGCACCAGCAGGATGCGCTTCTCGTTCGGTTTGCCGGCCAGCGCGCGGTAGTCGGTGATCGTCGCCGCGTTGGCCTGTGCGTACCGGGCCGCCCGCGATTCGAGTTCCTGCTTCAGCTGGCGGAACAGTCGGATGACCCGTTCGCTGTCGTCGCCGTTGATGACCGCGCCGACGTGCGGCAATTGCTCCAGCATCCGGAGCCCGCCACCGCCGAAGTCGAGGCCATAGACGTCGACCGGACCGCCGCGCGGGGTGATCCCGGCGGCGACAGCGAGGGTGCGGAGCGCGGTGGACTTGCCCGAGGCGCCGGTGCCGAAGATCGCGATGTTGCCGTCGACGTCGGGCTGGAAGTACACCGGTTCCTGCTGCTGCCGGTGCGGCAGGTCGGCGACGCCAAGCAGCAGTGCGGTGTCGGTGCGCTGGCGCAGCTTGCCGAGGTCGTACACCACGGCCAGTTCGTCGAGCCAGGGCCGGCGAGGCGGGGGGACGGATGCCGCGGCCGCAGCCTGCGCGATGGAGCGCACCAGCCGCTGCTGGTCGGTGGGGCCGAGGTCGCGCTGTTCGACGACGTCGGACTTGCCCGGTTCCTCCCACTTGTGCTCGGAGCCGAATCGCAGTTGCGCCACCTCGATTCCGGGCCGGTCGGGGGTGCGCGAGGTCCAGCCGCCGGCGTAGCCGGACTGGAACAGGGTCAGCCGGCCGGGGCCGGTCTTCGCTATCGCACGACCGGGCAGCCCGGGATCGAAGTGCCCGGCATCCTTGACCCCGACCACATCCATGCTGTCGGACTCGTCGGCGACGCGAAGCGCGATGCGCAGGTTGGTGTTGGCGCGCAGGTTGTCCTTGATCACGCCGGCCGGACGCTGGGTGGCCATGATCAGGTGGATGCCAAGCGAACGACCACGCTGGGCGATGTCGACGACCCCGTCGACGAACTCGGGCACCTCACCGACCAGCGCGGCGAACTCGTCGATGACCAGCACGAGCGCGGGTGGGCTTTCCGGGTCGCCGCGCTTCTCGAGTTCGAGCAGGTCCTTGGCCTTTTTGCGGTTCAGCAGGTGCTCGCGGTGGTGCAATTCGGCACGCAGACTGGTCAGTGCGCGCTGCACCAGGTGCGGGCTGAGGTCGGTGACGAGGCCGACCGTGTGCGGCAGCGTGACGCAGTCGGCGAACGCGGAGCCGCCCTTGTAGTCGACGAACAGGAAGGTCACCCGGTCGGGACTGTACTCGGCGGCCATGCCGAGCACCCACGCCTGCAGGAACTCGCTCTTGCCCGACCCGGTCGTGCCGCCGACCAGGGCGTGCGGGCCCTGCGACCGCAGGTCGAGGTGCATGGCATCGACACCGCTGGACCCGACGATCGCCCGCAGCCGGCCGGCACGCCGCTTGCGCGGCACCGCCCCCGGGGTGCGGTCGTGCAGCGACTCGTTCTGCCGCCAGCGGTCGATGACCGCCTCGGACTGCTCGGCGAGCTCGTGGCCGAGCAGGGTGATCATGGACACCGAGCGGGGCAGATCCGAGGCATCCGCAACCAGTGCGCCGGCGTCGATGACCGGCGCCATCCTGCGCGCGAAGTCGAGGGCGGCCTCGCTGGTCATGTACTCGGTTTGGATCGGCTCGCAGACCTGACCGAGGCGGACGTAGCCGACCCGGGCCGCCTGCGGCACATCGCCGAGTTCGAGCCACGTGCGGCAGACCGCAGGCAGTGAGGGCACGTCGGCGGCGACCCAGATCGGGTACACGCCGGCGTCGGCCGCGGATTCGGCCAGCTGGACGAGCCGGGCGCGGTCGACCGGGGCGTCGTCAGAGATCAGCAGCACCAGGGCGGGCACCGGCGCGGGCGAGCCGTTGTTAGCGCCCTCGGCCTGGCCGACCTCGGCGCCGCGCTCGACGGCGGCGTCGCCGTCGCCCATGGCGCCGCGGCGGCGGGCGTTCCTGGCGCGGTCGAGGCGAGTGGAGATGAGTTCCTCGAGGGCAGACACCAGGGCGGCACAGCTGGAGGCGCTGTCGGCGAGGTGGCTGCCGTCACCGAGTGGGCTGTGCGGGCTGGAGGTGTGCGGCAGCCACTTCAACCACTCCAGCGGGGCGGACCATTCCGGTGACACGATCGCGGCGACCGCGAGTTCGGCGGGCGAGTGCAGGCCGCTCAGCTGCACGAGCAGAGAGTTTGCCGATTGCGCGGCGGTTGCGGGCGCGCCGGCGATTCCGAGCGCGCCGGAGTCATGCAGGTTGTCCAGCAGCGGCACGCCGTCGACGGTGAGGTTCTTCTCGACGAGGGCGTCGAAGCGCTCCTGGAAGTCGGGCAGCGCCTCCGGTTTGCTGTCGCCCTTGATGCTGTTCCGGCTCGGCATCGTGCCGGTGCCGAGCCGCACGTTGAGGAACGACCAGTGCTCGGGCCGCCGGGTCCAGAGTGCGGTGCCGAGCCGGCGGGATTCCTGATCGACCTCGGCAGTGGACGGCGCCTCGAGCAGGCGGCGTTCGCGCTCGTCCACCTTCTCGCGCGTGAGCGTCTCGTCGAGGGCGGCGAGGCGCGCGTCGAACTTGGCGATCGCGTCCTTCTGCTTCTTCTTGCGAGCGAGGATCTGGGTGACGTAGTTGCCGATCATCAGCAGCGGTGACATCGCCACGAAGATGATCGAGAGCGGACTGCGTGTGAAGTAGAACAGCGCGGCGCCCATGATCATCGGCGCGATCATCGCGAGGAACGGGAACGGCGGGGTGTCGATCTCCTGCGGCACCTCGGGGCCGGTGTACTGCTGGCCGGGGTAGCGCGCCTCCACCCGCGGTGACCGGTTGAAGAAGATCGGGCCGGCCGTCGGCGTCGCCGCATCGGCCACGTGGCCGACGATCGTGACCACCACCTCGGAGTCGCCGATCAGCAGCCGCTCGGACTTCTCGATGCGCAGCCGGCCGACGAGTCCACCGTCGACGACAACACCGTTTGCGGAGCCGAGGTCGACCATCTCGACCACGTTCGAGACCTCGAAGCGCACATGCCGCTTGGAGATCATCCGGTCGCTGAGCACGATGTCGCAGCCGGCTTCCCGGCCGAGCACGCTGGTGCCTGCGGTGAGCGGGAACTCGCGGCCGGCATCCGGTCCGCTGAGCACGCGCAGTGTTGCGAGGGTAGGTCCGCGGCCGGTCGACGCCGGCGAATAGAACACTCCAGCGTCGGCGAGGCTGACGGTGGCTCCGGAGCCGATCCAGGCCTCCCCGACCGGCGCGTCGGGCGGCAGCAGCAGGGACTCGGTGTGGCCGGGCAGGGTCGCCTGCAGGGTCAGCGCCCGGTCGTCGATGCTGCGGGTGGCGTTGGGGCCGGATGCTTCGGGGTCGACTCGGGTCAGCGTGCGTGCGATCTCGCCGATACTGGCCGCGGCATCCGTAGTGATGACGATGTCGTCGCTGGAACCAGTGTCGCGCGCGAGGGTGACCTTGAGCCGCATGGCATCCTTCCTCCGGGCGGCACGACAAAGGCGCCCCCGGACGGCCCTAACCCTACCGAAGAGGAGCGACCCCTCTCGATGGGGAGCGCTCCCCTGCCCGCGCTCCTATCCCTCCGTGAGGTGCCCAAATGTCCTAGTGCACGCGCCGCCGCACTAGGACATTTGGGCACCTCAGTGAGCTTGGAAGGGAATGCGAGCCAAACGTGGCAAGCGCGCGAAGTCCCGGATGCGTTGGATCAACTCGGCAGGGTCCTTCAAGTCATCGGCGTTCACTTCCATCACCCGCCAACCCTCCGCTTCGATCTTCGAACGGCGCGACATGTCGGCCCGCCATTGCCCAGGTGTTGTGCGGTGATAGTCCCCCATGTACTCGATGACGAGGCGAAATTCGTCGATGATGAGGTCCGTCCGGCCGACGAACTCACCGAAGCGGTCTGTGACGGAATGATTGATGCGCGGTTGGGGCAGACCTGCCAGAACGATCAGCGTCCGGAGTTTCGACTCCTGCGGCGACTCGGCACGATCATGAAGGAGCCCGAGCGCTCGAAGCAGGAGACGCCGTCCACGCCGATTCTTGCGCTCCTCGACCGCCGCGGTCAGGTCATGCGGATGCGCCATCGGCCTTCGCCAGTGAATCAGGTGGTCACCTGCCGCAATGAGGTCAAGTAGCGGCAGCACGGCCGCAAGATCGAGCCAGGTGCGCACCGGGCTGGTCACTCGCAACCCACCTGGCAGCACGATCAGCTCGTCATCCTCGATCACCAGCTTGTGCCCGGCGATGCCGGCTGCGTGCGGAGCCCGAGATGGTGCCGGTAATGCAATATGCACACGCGGATCCGACCATGCTCGCCAGGAGACCGGGATGTGCATCAGGCGCGCTGCCGTCGCGTGGCTGAAGAAGGCATCCCCCGGCATGCGTCGCTGATACAGATAGCACCGCTGCTCGAACTCGAGATCACCGTTCCCAGCGAGGCGCATCCCATGCACATCCCGATTGAGGTCACTCGCGTAGAGCCGATTCTTCGGCGTCCCTACGTTTTTCGCCTCGCCGATTCGGAACGGTCTTCCATCAAGAGAAGGATCCAAAGGCTTGCGCTGCGACATGCAGCACAGTGTGCTCGGCGAGGCCTTGAGGCGTCGAAAGTTGTCCACCCTCCCCGGTGAGGTGCCCGAAAGTCCTAGTGTCCGACGCCCGGCACTAGGATTTTCGGGCACCTCACTGAGAAAGAAGTCGCACCAACGACGAAGGACCCCGGCAGTGCCGGGGTCCTTCGTGGTGGTGGTCTCGACTAGCTAGACCAGCGGGTTCCTAGAGGTAGGTGCCCGGCTCGTCCGACGAGAAGCTGTCGAAGTCGACGAAGCTGAGGTCAGCCTCGTTGAACGACGCGTCATCGCTGAAGATCCGGTTCGGGTACCGCTCAGCCTTGGCCTCTTCCGTGGCCTCAACCGATACGTTGCGGTACTTGCCGAGCCCGGTACCAGCCGGGATCAGCTTTCCGATGATGACGTTCTCCTTCAGGCCCATCAGCGGGTCGGACTTGCCCTCCATTGCCGCCTGCGTCAGAACGCGGGTGGTCTCCTGGAAGGACGCCGCCGACAGCCACGACTCGGTCGCCAGCGAAGCCTTGGTGATACCCATGACTTCCTGACGGGCCGATGCCGTCTTGCGGCCCTCGGTGAGCGCGGCACGGTTCATCTCGTTGTAGCGCGACCGGTCGACCAGCTCACCGGGGAGCAGGTCGGTGTCGCCGTGCTCAACGACGGTGACCTTGCGCAGCATCTGGCGCACGATGACCTCGATGTGCTTGTCGTGGATCGGCACACCCTGCGAGCGGTAGACGCCCTGCACACCATCGACCAGGTGAAGCTGAACGGCGCGGACACCGCGAACACGAAGGACTTCCTTCGGGTCGAGGTTACCGACGTGCAACTGCTGGCCGAGCTCGACGTGCTGCCCGTCCTCAACGAGGAGGGTCGCACGCTTGAGCACGGGGTAGATGTGCGGCTCGTCGCCGTTGTCGGGCGTGAGGATCAGACGACGCTGACGGTCGGTGTCCTCGATCGTGATGCGGCCGGCGGCCTCGGCGATCGGGGACGCACCCTTCGGGGTACGCGCCTCGAACAGCTCGGTGACACGCGGCAGACCCTGGGTGATGTCGTCGGCGGATGCCGAACCACCCGTGTGGAAGGTACGCATCGTCAGCTGGGTTCCGGGCTCACCGATCGACTGTGCGGCGATGATACCGACGGCCTCGCCGATGTCGACGAGCTTGCCGGTCGCCAGCGAGCGGCCGTAGCAGGCGGCGCAAACGCCGACCGCGGACTCGCAGGTGAGCACCGAACGCACCTTGATGGTGCGAACGCCCTTGGCGACCAGGTCGTCGATGAGCACGTCACCGACATCCGAACCGGCCGGAGCGACGACCTCGCCGGCCTCGTTCACCGCGTCAGCGGCGAGCGAGCGAGCGTAGACCGAGTTCTCGACGTTGGCGTCGCGCACCCAGGCACCGGTGTGGTCCTCAACCGCGATCGCCAGGTCGAGACCCTTCGAAGTGCCGCAGTCGTCCTCACGGATGATGACGTCCTGCGAGACATCCACCAGACGACGGGTCAGGTAACCCGAGTCGGCGGTACGAAGCGCCGTGTCGGCCAGACCCTTACGGGCACCGTGCGTCGCGATGAAGTACTCGGCAACCGACAGTCCCTCGCGGTAGCTCGAGATGATCGGGCGAGGGATGATCTCACCCTTCGGGTTGTTCACCAGGCCTCGCATACCGGCGATGTTGCGCACCTGCAGCCAGTTACCACGAGCACCCGAGGTCACCATGCGGTTGATGGTGTTGTCCTGCGGGAAGTTCTCCTGCATGGCCTTGGCGACCTCTTCAGTCGCCTTGGTCCAGATCTGGATGAGCTCCTGGCGACGCTCGAGGTCGGTGGTCAGACCCTTGTCGAACTGGTCCTGCACCTTGCCGGCCTGCAGCTCGTACTTGGCGACGATCTCAGGCTTGGACGGAGGAGTCAGGATGTCGCTGAGCGCAACAGTCACGCCCGAGCGGGTTGCCCAGTAGAAACCGGCGTCCTTGACACGGTCGAGAGTCGCGGCGACCTCAACCTTCGGGTACCGCTCTGCCAGGTCGTTGACCAGCTGCGAGAGGCGACCCTTGTCGGCCACTTCCTCGACCCACTTGTAGTCCACCGGCAGCGTCTCGTTGAAGATCGCACGACCGAGCGTGGTCTCCTTGAGCTCCACGCCACCCTCGAACTTGCCACCGACGAGACGGATCTTGACCATGGCGTTCAGGTCGAGCGACTTCTGGTCGAAGGCGAGGATCGCCTCGGCCACCGACGAGAATGCGCGGCCTTCACCCTCGGCGCCTTCGCGCACGGTGGTGAGGTGGTGCAGACCGATGATCATGTCCTGCGTGGGCAGGGTCACCGGACGGCCGTCGGAAGGCTTCAGGATGTTGTTCGAGGCGAGCATCAGGATGCGAGCCTCGGCCTGGGCCTCAACCGACAGCGGCAGGTGCACGGCCATCTGGTCGCCGTCGAAGTCGGCGTTGAACGCGGCACAGACGAGCGGGTGCAGCTGGATGGCCTTACCCTCGACCAGCTGCGGCTCGAACGCCTGGATGCCGAGACGGTGCAGGGTTGGTGCACGGTTCAGCAGCACCGGACGCTCGCGGATGATCTCCTCGAGCACGTCCCACACCTGCGGACGCGAACGCTCCACCATGCGCTTGGCGCTCTTGATGTTCTGCGCGTGGCTCAGGTCGATGAGGCGCTTGATCACGAACGGCTTGAACAGCTCCAGCGCCATCTGCTTGGGCAGACCACACTGGTGCAGCTTCAGCTGCGGGCCGACGATGATGACCGAACGGCCGGAGTAGTCGACGCGCTTACCGAGCAGGTTCTGACGGAACCGACCCTGCTTACCCTTCAGCATGTCGCTGAGGGACTTGAGGGCGCGGTTACCGGTACCGGTGACCGGGCGACCACGGCGGCCGTTGTCGAACAGGGCGTCGACGGCCTCCTGCAGCATCCGCTTCTCGTTGTTCACGATGATCTCGGGAGCCCCGAGGTCAAGCAGACGGCGCAGACGGTTGTTGCGGTTGATCACGCGGCGGTACAGGTCGTTCAGGTCGGAGGTCGCGAAGCGGCCACCGTCCAGCTGCACCATCGGGCGCAGCTCCGGCGGGATCACCGGAACGACGTCGAGCACCATGGCGGCCGGCGAGTTGCCGGTCTGCAGGAACGAGTTGACGACACGCAGACGCTTGATCGCGCGGATCTTCTTCTGGCCCTTGCCGCCCGAGATCTGCTCGTGCAGCAGCTCGGACTCGGCAGCCAGGTCGAAGTTCTGCAGGCGCTTCTGGATCGCCTCGGCGCCCATGTGTGCCTCGAAGTACAGGCCGAACCGGTCCTGCAGCTCGTGGAACACGCTGTCTTCGGGCTTGAGGTCGCCGACCTTCAGGTTGCGGAAGTCGTCCCAGACGCGCTCGAGCTGGTTGATCTGCTCGTCGAACGACTTGCGGACCTGACCCATCTCCTTCTCGGCGGCATCCTTCGTCTTGCGCTTCTGGTCAGCCTTGGCGCCTTCCTCCTCGAGAACCGCGAGGTCATCCTCGAGCTTCTTCAGGCGGTCGGCGATGCGAGCGTCGCGCTGGCCCTCAAGGGTCTTCATCTCGAGGCGGATCTCGTTCTCGAGACCCGGCAGGTCGGCGTGACGGCCGTCCTCATCCACCGAGATGACCATGTACGCGGCGAAGTAGATGACCTTCTCGAGGTCCTTCGGCGCCATGTCCAGCAGGTAGCCCAAGCGCGACGGAACGCCCTTGAAGTACCAGATGTGGGTGACCGGTGCGGCCAGTTCGATGTGGCCCATGCGCTCACGGCGGACCGCGGACTTGGTGACCTCAACGCCACAGCGCTCACACACGATGCCCTTGAAGCGCACGCGCTTGTACTTGCCACAGGCGCACTCCCAGTCGCGGGAGGGTCCGAAGATCTGCTCGCCGAACAGGCCGTCCTTCTCAGGCTTCAGCGTGCGGTAGTTGATGGTTTCGGGCTTCTTGACCTCACCGTACGACCACTTGCGGATGTCTTCAGCCGTCGCGAGGCCGATCCGCAGCTCGTCAAAAGTTGTAGCTTCGAGCAATTGACTTCTCTTTCGTAATTGTCTCAGTCGAAATGTCTGTTAGTGGCCGGCTTAGATGTCGTCGACGGAGGACGACTCGAAGCGGGAGGAGATGTTGATGCCGAGCTCTTCCGCGGCACGGAAGACCTCGTCATCCGTGTCCTTCAGGCTGACCTCTGTACCGTCGGCCGAGAGCACCTCGACGTTCAGGCACAGCGACTGCATCTCCTTGATGAGCACCTTGAAGCTCTCGGGGATGCCCGGCTCCTGGATGTTCTCGCCCTTGACGATCGCCTCGTAGACCTTCACGCGGCCGAGGATGTCGTCGGACTTGATGGTGAGCAGTTCCTGCAGGGCGTACGCGGCGCCGTAGGCCTCGAGGGCCCACACCTCCATCTCGCCGAAGCGCTGGCCACCGAACTGCGCCTTACCACCGAGCGGCTGCTGGGTGATCATCGAGTACGGGCCGGTGGAACGAGCGTGGATCTTGTCGTCAACCAGGTGGTGCAGCTTCAGGATGTACATGTAGCCGACCGAGATCGGGTCCGGGAACGGCTCGCCGGAGCGGCCGTCGAACAGCATGGCCTTACCGCTCGATCCGATCAGGCGGTCGCCGTCACGGTTCGGGATGGTGGAGTCGAGCAGACCAGCGATCTCCTCCTCGGCGGCACCGTCGAACACGGGGGTTGCGACCTTGGTGCCGGGGGCGGCGTTGAGCGCACCCTCGGGCAGGGTCTTCGCCCACTCCTGGATGCCGTCGACGTTCCAGCCCTGCTTGGCAGCCCAGCCGAGGTGAATCTCCAGCACCTGGCCGAAGTTCATACGACCGGGAACACCCAGCGGGTTGAGGATGATGTCGACCGGGGTGCCGTCCGCGAGGAAGGGCATGTCCTCGACCGGGAGGATCTTCGAGATGACGCCCTTGTTGCCGTGACGACCGGCGAGCTTGTCACCCGCGGTGATCTTGCGCTTCTGGGCGATGTAGACGACAACGCGCTGGTTGACGCCCGAGCCGAGCTCGTCGTCGTTGTCCGCGGAGAACTCCTTGACAGCGATGACGGTGCCTTCTTCACCGTGGGGAACCTTCAGCGACGTGTCGCGCACCTCGCGGCTCTTCTCGTTGAAGATCGCGCGCAGCAGGCGCTCCTCGGCACTCAGCTCGGTCTCACCCTTCGGGGTGACCTTGCCGACGAGGATGTCGCCGGGACGAACCTCGGCGCCGATGCGGATGATGCCGCGCTCGTCGAGGTCGGCCAGCAGGTCGGGGCTGACGTTGGGGAGGTCACGGGTGATCTCCTCCTTGCCGAGCTTGGTGTCGCGGGCGTCGACCTCGTACTCCTCGATGTGAATCGAGGAGAGCACGTCGTCCTTCACCAGGTTTTGGCTGAGGATGATCGCGTCTTCGAAGTTGTGGCCTTCCCACGGCATGAACGCGACGAGCAGGTTCTTGCCGAGCGCGAGCTCGCCGTTCTCGGTGGCGGGACCGTCGGCGATGACCTCGCCGACCTCGACCCGGTCACCGGCGTTGACGATCACGCGGTGGTTGTAGCTGGTGCCCTGGTTCGAGCGGTCGAACTTGCGCAGGTAGTACTCCTGCGTTCCACCGTCATCGAGCATCAGGGTGACGACGTCTGCCGACACTTCCTGCACGACACCGGCCTTGTCGGCGGTGATGACATCGCCGGCGTCGATCGCGGCGAAGCCTTCCATACCGGTTCCGACCAGCGGGCTCTCGCTGCGGAGCAGCGGCACAGCCTGACGCTGCATGTTCGCGCCCATGAGCGCGCGGTTCGCGTCGTCGTGCTCGAGGAACGGGATCAGCGAGGTCGCGACGGACACCATCTGACGCGGTGAGACGTCCATGTAGTCGACGCGGTCGCGGTCGACGAGGATCACTTCGGAGCCTCGCGGGCGAACCAGCACCTTCTCCTCGGCGAAGCGGAAGTCCTTGGTCAGCGGGGCGTTGGCCTGCGCAACCAGGTACTCGTCCTCTTCACTTGCAGTGAGGTAGTCGATGTGGTCGGTGACCACGCCGTCGACGACCTTGCGGTACGGCGACTCGATGAAACCGAACGAGTTGATGCGAGCGAACGATGCGAGCGAACCGATCAGGCCGATGTTCGGGCCTTCCGGGGTCTCGATCGGGCACATGCGGCCGTAATGCGACGGGTGAACGTCACGCACCTCGACGCCGGCGCGCTCACGGGACAGACCACCCGGGCCAAGCGCCGACAGGCGACGCTTGTGGGTCAGACCCGCGAGCGGGTTGTTCTGGTCCATGAACTGCGACAGCTGGCTGGTTCCGAAGAACTCCTTGATCGCGGCAACGACGGGACGCACATTGATCAGGGTCTGCGGCGTGATCGCCTCGATGTCCTGCGTGGTCATACGCTCGCGAACGACGCGCTCCATGCGGCTGAGGCCGGTGCGCACCTGGTTCTGGATGAGCTCGCCGACCGCGCGGATGCGGCGGTTGCCGAAGTGGTCGATGTCGTCGACATCCAGCGTGATCTCGACCGGCTTGCCGTCGCGGACACCGTTCAGCTTGGTCTGGTTGTCGTGCAGCGCAACCAGGTACTTGATGGTCGCGATGATGTCCTGCACCGAGAGGACCGAGTCCTTCAGGCTGGCGTCGACACCGAGCTTGCGGTTGATCTTGTAGCGACCGACCTTGGCCAGGTCGTAACGCTTCGGGTTGAAGTAGAAGTTGTCGAGCAGCGCACGAGCAGCTTCAGCGGCAACCTGCTCGCCCGGGCGGAGCTTGCGGTAGATGTCCTTGAGCGCGTCTTCCTTGGAGAGGATCGAGTCCTTCTCGAGGGTGAGCTCGATCGAGGCGTAGCCCTTGAACTCTTCGCGGATCTCGTCCGTGGTGAGGCCGAGCGCCTTGAGGAAGACGGTCACCGACTGCTTGCGCTTGCGGTCGATGCGCACGCCGACCTGGTCGCGCTTGTCGATCTCGAACTCGAGCCAGGCACCGCGGCTGGGGATGATGCGAGCGGAGTAGATGTCCTTGTCAGAGGTCTTCTCCTGCTGGCGCTCGAAGTAGACACCCGGCGAGCGGACCAGCTGCGACACGACGACACGCTCGGTGCCGTTGATGATGAACGTGCCGCGCTCGGTCATGAGCGGGAAGTCGCCCATGAACACGGTCTGGGTCTTGATCTCACCCGTCATGTGGTTCATGAACTCGGCGTTGACGTAGAGCGGCGCAGCGTAGGTCTTGCCACGCTCCTTGCACTCGTCGATCGAGTACTTCGGCTCTTCGAGCTCGGGGTTGGTGAACGAGAGCTGCATCGTCTCGCCGAGGTCCTCGATCGGGCTGATCTCCTCGAAGATCTCGTCGAGGCCGGTGTTCAGCCCGTCGCCGGTGGCGCCGGATTCAGCAGCACGCGCCTTCCACGCGTCGTTTCCGACGAGCCAATCGAAACTCTCCGTTTGCAGAGCGAGAAGATCGGGAACGGTCAGGGTGTCCGTAATCTTGGCGAACGAAAGCCGCGAAGCTGCACGGCCGTTCTTGGGGGACTGGTTGGTGGATGCGTTGCGCGCAGCAGCCAAGGAAATAACCTCCGTGGGCCCCGTCGGGCCATGGCATATCGGTAAGAAGGGAGCTCGGAGCGATCGGCCCCGCCGTTATACTCGGGGCGCCTGCCATCCGCAATATGAAGGCATGATTGATCTCGGAGCGCAAAAGACAATACTAGGATGTTTCGCCGCGCCGTGTCCACTCATTCCTTGACGATTTGCTGAGAGTCAGCTATAAGTCGGTCGGCGTTGGCCGGTTTCGGCGGGCTTCAGCGGGACTCAGCCGGCCAGCCTGCGCAGGTAGTAACGCATCGGCCAGCGGCGGATTGCGTCCGGCAACTTCGGGTAGACAACCCTGGTGACCCGGATCACCCTGTCGAAGCGCCGCTGCCGGGAGTCGTTCCAGACCAGGCCGAACAGTGCGCGCTGCTCGGGTGTGAGCAGCCCCACGGTGAGCAGCCGGACGAGCGGCATCGCGGCGCGCAGCCCGACCGGCAGCGCGGGCGGGGTCAGCAGGTCCCGCGCGACGGCTCGGGTGGTGACATCCGTTCGAAGCGTCGCGGATGTCTCGTCCCAATAGCGGCGGAAGGCAGCACGATCCGCCGGCCACATCTCGGCCGGCACCTGCAACGCGGTGCCGAGCGCGGCGTACTGGCGGTACAGCGCCTCCGCGGCCTGGTCATCGAGCGGCCCGAACACGAGTTCGTGCATGAGGGTCGCGGTGTCGTACAGGGTGGCGGCAACCCAGAGCTGCAGGGTCGGGTCGGTCGCGTCATAGCGCGGCGACTCCCCCTCGGCCGAGCGCACCGAACTGTGCACGGCGTTCACTCGGCGCACCACCTTCTGGATCAGCCGCTGGTCTCCGGAGGCAATCGCATAGACATAGGCCATCGTGCCGTGCAGGCGATCGAGTGGACGGCTGACGAAATCGCTGTGCCGGGCAACGCCGCGTCCGACTGCGGGATGCGCCAGTTGCAGCAGGATGGCGCGACCGCCGCCGGCGAGCAGCACCGCTTCCCCGCCAAGGTCGGCGATGTCGGCGGGCTCGCGGTCGGCGGCGTCGACGAGCGCGCGAGCAGCGGGTCGAGTCGGCATCAGGCGAATCTACTCGGGTGGGTTGACTGCGGCCGCACGAGGATGAAGGGACCGGCAGGTCGGATGCCGCAGACTTGAACCATGGGTAGGGACGAGCAGGAGCATCCGTCAGTCGTGCTGAGCGGCAGTGGGTACTTCGCTGAGATCCAGCCCGACCGGTGGGTGCCCGGGGCCTACACGCTCGTCGTTGATGGCACCCCGCAGTCGCACGTGAACCTCGACGACCCGACGCACCTCTTCTTTGAGTACGTGCAGCGCATCGGGCACATCATCGACCAGTTGCCGTCCGGCCCGATCACCGCCGTGCACCTCGGTGCCGGGGCATTCACGCTGCCCCGGTACGTCGAAGCGACCCGGCCCGGCTCCCGGCAGCAGGTGATCGAGCTCGAGAGTGACCTGGTCGAGCTGGTGCGCGCGACGCTGCCGCTGCCGAAGGGCGCGTCGATCCGGGTGCGCCACGGTGATGCGCGCGCGGTGCTCGAGAAGCTGCCCGCGGGGCTGCACGGCACCGTCGACCTGGTCGTCGTGGATGTCTTCAGCGGTGCCCGCACCCCCGCACACGTCACCAGCGTCGAGTTCTACCGCTCGGTCGCCGCGCTGCTCGCGCCGGATGGCGTGGTCGCCGTCAACATCGCCGACGGCCCGGGGCTGAGTTTCGCGCGCAGCCAGGCGGCCACGCTGAAGGCGGCGTTCACGGATGTCGCGGCCCTCGCCGAGACGCAGATCCTCAAGGGCCGCCGCTTCGGCAATGTCGTGCTCGTCGCCGCGCCGGCCGAACTGCCGCTGGAATGGATGCCCCGGCTGCTCGCCGGCGGCCCGCACCCGTCGAAGGTCGTGGCCGGCCGTGAGCTGAGGGAGTGGATCGCGGGTGCGCCGGTGACCACCGACGCCACCGCCATCCCGTCTCCCCCGCCGACGAAGTCGCTCTTCCAGTCCGGTCGCGGGGAGTAGGCGAGGGCTCCGGGGGGTTCCGGGGCTCGCTGAGTCGCGGATCGACGTCGCGTATCGAAACCGCTCGCCAAGAAGAAGGACTCAATTCGCGATCAACGCGAAATGGAGGAACTCTGGTCGGCGGATGTCAGTTCCTCCGTCATTCCGGCGGGGTGAACTCGACCGAAGCGGACGGTTTCTCCTCCATTCGTGTGTGTCGGGAGGAGACAGGCCCGCCGCCACGAAGGGGTCGGGAGGAATTCGGCCGCGCGGGAGGACGTTCTCGCTGGAATGCGCCTCCCCTGCCGACTGTCTCCTCCGCACCCGGGCGGGCGGGCTGATTTCGAGACGCGTCACTCGCTTCGCTCGCGGCGCTCCTCAATCAGCGGTATGCCTCGGGGCATGCTCACTCAGCGGTGTCCGTCCCGCCCATCCTGAATCTGCGGGCTCCCCCGCCCATCCTCACTCAGTCAGTCGCCAGCTCAGCGATCAGGGCGCGACCAACCCCAGGGCGGTCGGCAACCACAGTGACAGTGCGGGCCAGAACGTCACGATGAACAGGCCGACGCAGAGCGCCCAGAAGAACGGCCACAGCCGCCTGATCACCGGTTCGATTCGGACGTTGCCGACCCGGGCCGCGACGAACAGGTTGTTGCCGATCGGTGGCGAGATGTTGCCGAGGCACATGTTGAAGACCATCATCGCGCCGAAGTGGATCGGGCTGACGCCGAGCGCGGTGACGATCGGCAGGAAGATCGGCGTGAAGATCAGGATCGCCGGAGTGGGATCCATCACCGTGCCCGCGAGCAGCAGGATCACCATGATGATGATCAGAATGATCACCACGTTGTCGGTGAGCCCCAGGAGTCCACTGGTCACCAGTTGCGGGAGTCGGGCGAAACCGAGCACCCAGCCGAGAATCCCGGAGACGCCGATCAGGAGCATGATGATGCCGGTCACCTTGGATGCCTCGAGGATCACCTTCGGGAGCGCTTTGATCGACAGCGTGCGCTGCAGGAGGCCGAGCACGAACGAGTAGAGCACCGCGATCACAGCCGATTCCGTGGCCGTGAACACTCCGGTCAGGATGCCGCCGATCACGACCACGATCATCAGCAGCGCGGGAAGCGCACGCAGGAAGACGATCAGCGCCTGCTTGAGCGTCGGACGCGCGGCGACAGAGCGCAGCTCAGGGTGCTTGCGCGCGTAGAGGGCGACCACGACGACGCAGACCAAAGCCCAGAGAAGTCCGGGTCCGACACCGGCCATGAACAGCGCCGCGATCGACGTGCTCGACACCAGGGAGTACACGATGAACGTGTTGCTGGGCGGGATCAGCATGCCGGCCGGGGAGGCGGCGGCGTTCACCGCAGCCGAGAACGCCGGGTCGTAGCCGTCCTTGCGCATCCGCGGGGACAGCACCGTGCCGACGGCCGCCGCCGACGCGACCGACGCACCAGACACCGCCCCGAACATGGCGTTCGCGACGACGGTGGTCTGGGCGAGTGATGCGGGCAGCCGGCCGGAGACCACGAGTGCCAGGTCGATCAGTCTCGACGCTATTCCCCCGGTGTTCATCAGACCTCCGGCGAGGATGAAGAAGGGGATGGCCAGCAGGGCGAACGAGTTGCTGGCAGCGAAGATCCGTTGCGCGGAGGTCAACGCGGCGCCTTCCCAGTCCAGCAGGATGACGATGGCCAGCATGGAGGGCAGACCCATGGCGACCGCGACGGGCAATCCCATGGCAATACCGAGGGCGATGCCGCCGAGCAGCACCACTGTGGCGATGATGGTGAGGGTATCCATGGCCTAGATCGCCTCTGCGTTCTCGTCGAAATCGGGAGTGGGCTCTTCTACCCCGGCGAGGATGCCGATGAGGTGGGTCACCGAGTAGAAGACGATCAGGACGCCGGCGATCGGAAGCACCAGGTACACCTGGCCGACGCTCAGGGGCAGCGTGGAGATGTCCTGCCCCCAGGCGTTCTCGGCGACGCTCGAGCCGCCGATGATGAAGGCGACCACGAAAAAGAAGATGACGGTGAGTTCGATGACGACGCCCATCACGCGCTGGGCTCGCCGAGGAAGTTTCTCGACGAGGATCATCACCGCGATGTGACCCCGCTCAGAGAACACGTAGGCGGCGGCGAAGACAGCAAGCACGACAAAGGTGTAGAGCGCCGCTTCCTGGGTCCAGGGTGCGGAGTTATTGAGAATCTCGCGGGTGAACACCTGCCAGGTGACGATGACCACCAGCCCTGTGAAGGCGACGATGCAGATCGCGGCCAGCACGCGGTCGATGACCAGGCGGATGCCGCCCAGAACCGTGAGCAGGGCTCCCCAGCGCACCGGCGCGGCTGGTTCGTGAGGCCCGGGACCACCCGGAGCACTATCGCCCGGTGTGTTCTCGTCGGGCTCGGGTGAATTGGTGGTCACGTTGTCCTCCGCTGGCTGCCCGCGAGGGCGTTGCCATAATGTGCTGCACTTCGTTGTGGCTCGCGGCGGGGGCGCCGGTGGTCATCGACCACACGGCGCCCTTGCCGGTGATGCGTGAGCCTACTGGGCGCCCTTGATGGCGTCGTAGAGCGCCTTCTGCGAGTCGGTGGTGATGAACTTGTCCAGCAGGGGCTCGAGCGCGTCGACGAACGCGTCGCCGTCGACCTCGGTGAAGGTGGCCCCGCCAGCCTCAGCGCCGGCGATTGCCTCTTCGGTCTCGGAGGCCCACAGGTCGGTGTGCTCCTGCCAGGTCTGCTCCCAGCCCTCGTCGAATGCGGCCCGGTCTTCTTCAGACATCTTGTCCAGTGTCGGGGTGTTGATGATGAGGAAGTCGGCCCCGATCAGGTGTCGGGTGTAGGAGAAGAACGGAGCAACCTCGAAGTGCTTCTGCGTGAAGTACGAGATCTCGTTGTTCTCAGCACCATCGATGACGCCGGACTGCAGGCCGGTGTACACCTCTCCGAACGCCATCGGGGTCGGCGATGCTTCGAGCGCCTCGATCATCGAGATGAACACCGGGCTCTCCTGAACGCGGATCTTCTTGCCCGCGAGGTCGTCCGGCGCTTCAGCAGCGGCGTCCTTGACGTAGACGCTGCGGGCGCCCTGGGTGAATCCGCCGACGACGGTGATGCTGTTGCTGTCCTCAAGCGACGTGTACAGGTCACCGACGATTTCGTCGTCGGCGAGGATCTCCATCTGGCTGTCGATCGAGTCAAAGACCGTGGGAAGGCTGAAGACCACGAAGTCCTTCGAAACGTTCTCGAGCTGCGGCGCCGAGACGATCGCCAGGTCGATCACGCCAGAACTGACCGACTGAATGTATTCGGCCTGGTCGCCGAGGGTGGAGTTCGGGTGAACCTCGATGTTCCACCGTCCGTCGGTGGCCTCGGCCAGCCGCTCGCCGAAGGCTTCCAGCGCGATGAACGAGGGGTGTTCCTCGGTCTGGTTGAGCGCGAGCTTGAGGGTGGTGGGCTTGACGTCCTCTGCCGGGGCAGCGGTGCTGTCGTTGGTGCCGCCACCACTGCACGCGACGAGCGTGAGGGCAGCTATCGCGGTCGTCGCGATGAACGCGAGACGGGTTGTTTTGTGCATGGAGTTCTCCTTCGAACGCTGTACAGAACGGTGCTGACCTACATTGACTCACGCCGCACGTCAATTTGGCAACCAATTGCCATCGGTTGTCACGAGACATTTTCAACGCGTCAGATCGGGTGGAGCGCGGGCGATCGCGAGTCAGACGGCGATGCCGATGGCAGCGCTCGCGAGACCGAGCCTGCCGCCGACCTTGGCTGTTGACCCGCGTACGACCAGTTCGGCCGGCACCATGGCCGGACGACCCACCGGAACGGCAAGATGCTCACCCAGCAGCATCTCCACGGCGAACCGGCCAAGAACCAGGCGCGGCACGGCCACCGTGGTGAGCGGCGATGGCCCGAAGCCCAGGTCAAGGCTGTTGTCGAAACCGATCAGGCTGACGTCGTCAGGGATCCGGATGCCGCGACCACCCAGTTCGCTCATCACGCCGATCGCCATCAGGTCGTTGTAGGCGACCACTCCGCTGGTCGGCTTCTGCAGGAATTCGGCTGCAGCGAGCGCGCCACCGGCGAGAGTCGGCGCGAACGGGCCGATCCGGCGTACCCGCAACCCGGCGTCGGCGGCGGCTCGCCGGATCGATCGCCAGCGCATGCCATCCGCCCAGGACGCCTCCGGGCCGGCAACGTAGGTCAGCGAGCGGTGGCCCAGGCTCGCGAGGTGGTCGACGGCCAGCTCCATGCCGTGCTCGTTGTCGGTGACCGCGCTCGGCACATCCGGCATCGGACGGTTGAGCACGACCATCGGGCGCTGCTTGGAGATCATCCGGATCGCGGTCTCCGACATCCGCGAGGTCGCCAGAATCAGTCCGTCGACAACCGGAACGACCCGGTCGACGGCTTCCCGCTCGCCGGCCAGCGATTCCTGCGCATCGATGACGAGCACCGTGTAGTGGTAGCGCTCCGCCTCTTTGCGTGCCCCCTCGACGATGTCCAGGAAGAACGGATTGGTGAGATCAGCGACGAGGATGGCGATCATCCCGGTCTTGCCGGACGGCCGCGAACTCGGTTCGGACGCGTTGTGATAGCCCATCTCTTCGGCTACGCGGCGGATGCGATCGGCGGTCTCGGCGCTCACCCTGCCCGGTCGGGAGAACGCCCTCGACACGGTTGAGGGTGACACTGCGCATGCCCTGGCGACGTCGTAGATCGTCGGTCGCCGCGGGTGATCCCCCGGGAGTGCTTCATCGGGCCCCATAAAGGTGACATTAGAGGAACGGCGGCGGTGGAGCCAGTCGCGGCGGCCCACCTGATCGGCATGTCCAATCGCATCCTCGCATGGTGGGATAGGGAAATGGCGAGGATGCAGCGGGTCTGCGGAGTGCTCATCATCAGCGCGCTGGCACTCACTGCGTGCACGGCCCCCGAGCCGCCGAAACAGCCGGAACGTTCCACGACGACACCCACGCCGCCGACGCCCACGCCGACCGAGACGACCGATCCCGGGCCGGTCGAACCGGTCGGGCCGGTGGAGACGATCGCGTCCGGGCTGCAGGTGCCGTGGTCCATCGTGCGGCTCGAGAACCGGTCGACGCTGATCAGCGAACGTGACACCGCCCGGGTACTGGAGCTTCAGGCATCCGGCAACCTGCGCGAAGTGGCGACGGTTCCCGACGTGCAGCCCGGCGGTGAGGGCGGACTGCTCGGCCTCGAGGTCGACCCCGAGCAGCGGTACCTGTACACGTATTTCACCGCGGCCGCCGACAACCGGGTGCTGCGGTTCGCGCTCACCGGCGACGCCGGCACGCTCGGGCTCGGCGATTCGCAGGAGATCATCACCGGCATCCCCAAGTCCGGCAACCACAACGGTGGGCGGATCAAGTTCGGCCCGGACGGCATGCTGTACGTCACCACCGGCGATGCGGGGAATGCGGATGCCGCCCAGGATGTCGGCTCGCTCGCCGGCAAGATCCTGCGGCTGACGCCGACCGGAGGGATTCCGGATGACAACCCGTTCACGAACAGCCCGGTGTACTCGTTCGGGCACCGCAATCCGCAGGGACTTGCCTGGGATCACGAGGCCAGGCTGTGGGCGTCGGAATTCGGCCAGAACAGCTGGGACGAACTGAACATCATCGCGCCGGGTCAGAACTACGGCTGGCCGGTTGTCGAAGGCATCGCCAACCGGGACGGTTACGTCAACCCGGTCGCGCAATGGTCGACCAGCGAGGCCAGCCCAAGCGGCCTGCTGTGGACCCGGGACACGCTGTTCCTCGCCGCGCTGCGCGGAGAACGCCTGTGGGCGATCTACCCGAACCCCGAGAGCATCGAGACGGTGGACTCATTCGCCGGCGAGTTCGGCCGGCTGCGCGACGTCGTCGAAGGGCCGGACGGCACGCTGTGGATGCTGACCAACAACACGGCTCGGGGAACTCCGCAACCTGGAGACGACAAGCTGCTCCAGGTGCAGCTGACGCCGCGCCCCGCGGGCTAGCCTGTTAATGGCATCAGTTCGAGGGGTACACGTGAGCATTGTTGTTGGATACGACCCGGTCACTCTGCGCGAGAAAGTTGACCTGGCAGCGCTCGGCGAGCGCCTCGACGAGCTCGGCAATCTGCGCAGCTCGACCGCGTTGAACGAGAAGGTCGGCTTGCTGCGACTGGCGAATCGGCTGGATGAGGCGTGGGATGTCGCCAACGAAGCCGTGCGGCAGGCCCGTTTCGGCGGCGACCGCGAGGCGTTGGTATTCGCGCGGGTGCGGCGCGCGCAGGTGCAGCAGTACCAGGGCAAGCTCGACGCTGCGCTGGTGGAACTGAGCGACTGCGTCACCGAGTCCCGGCGGCACGACTGGTCGGCGGCTGAGGCTTTCGCGCTGCAGCACCGCGGCAAGGTCTACTTCGACCAGCAGGAGTACCAGTCGGCGTTGCGCGACTTCCGCGAGGCGCTGACGATCCGGGTGCGAATCAAGGCGCCCGGCAACCAGATCGACAGTTCCATGGTCGCGATCGCGGTGACGGAGTCCTTCCTCAGCGACCCGGTCGGGGCTGCGGCAGCCGGTGCACCGCCGGCCGTGGCGCCGTCTGTGGCTGAGCCGCCCGCCGCCGAGGCATCCTCTCCGGCGGGTCCGGTGGACAACTCCGCCGGACAATAGCCGCACGTCGCTGTCACCGGGTCGGGTTAATCTCGATGCGTGGCTGATCTGGATCGTGTGCGTACTTGGGCGAATGCCCTGATCGCGCTGCATCTGGATCCGACCGAGTGGTCGTTCGGCTTCGACCATGCGAAAACCCGTGCCGGGCTGTGCAACTACACGTCGAAGCGGATCACGGTGTCTCGCCACCTGGCCGCGAAGTTCGACGACGACGCCATCCACCAGGTGCTGCTGCACGAGGTCGCGCACGCGATGGCCGGTTCCCGTGCCGGGCACGGCCCGAAGTGGCGGGCCATCGCCGCCGACCTCGGTTATGTCGGCAAGCGCCTGCACGACGGACCGATCGCCTCAGAGCTGGCACCCTGGGTCGGCACCTGCCCACGCGGGCACGAGCACTTCCGATACCGGCAACCGAAGTCGGCGCTCGCGTGCGGCAAGTGCTCACGGCGGTACGACCCGGCGAACACGATCCGCTGGGTGAAGCGGACGGCGTAACTCCTACCGGTGGTCGCCAGCCACGACCGCTGGCTGCGACGTCGCTGGACCGGCGAGCACCTGCACCTCGCGGACGGAGCCATCGTGAGTAACTCTCTATAGTGGTTACGTGACCACCGGACAACTTCTCCCAGACGGCTTCTTCTTCGACTCCGGTGCGGTGAGCCTCGACTTCGCCCACAGCACACTGGATACGGCCGCCGACCTCACCTCGTGGCTCGTCGAACGGGTCGAGCGGGTGGACGGCGAGGCATCCGACCGCGAACTGGCGGACGCCCTGCTGCTGCGCGAGGCGATCGTCCGGGTCGCGCAGGCCCAGTCGATCGGAGCGGTTCCGGCCGCGGAGGATGTCGACACGGTCAACCTGTTCGCGGCGATGCCGGACGTGCCGCCGGTGCTGGACGGCGGACGCCGCCAGGCGGGAGCCGGTCGGGTGCGCCTCGGACAGGCGCTGTCGACGGTGGCCCGGGACGCGGTCGAACTGTTCGGGCAACGCGGGGCTGACCGCATCCGCTCCTGCTCTGCGGAGGAGTGCGAACTGGTGTTCTACGACGAGTCCCGCTCGAACAACCGGCGCTGGTGCTCGATGCAGCGCTGCGGCAACCGGGCCAAGGTGCGCGCGCACCGGGCGCGGGCTCTCGCGAGCTAGGTCATTCCGCGGCGAGCGCGGTGAGCGCGGGCTACTCGACGATCTGCACCTCTTTCCAGAAGGCGATGTAGCTGCTGTAGTCCCGGCCGATTCGCTTGATCGACACCGGGCGCGGATCGGGATAGCTGAACGCGGCGTCCGGCGCCAGGGTGTCACCGATCTTCACGGTGAAGTACTGCGCATCACCCTTCCACGCGCAGGTGTATGCGGTGTCGCTCTTCTCCAGGAGCTCGGCATTGACGCTCTGCGGAGGGAAGTACCAATTGCCCTCGATCTGAACGAGGTCTTCGGTGGGAGCTTCGGCGATCACGGTGCCGTTCAATAGTGCCTTCATGTGTTCCTCCTGCATCGCGAGCCGTCGATATATCAGACATAACACCGCAGGTGCAGAGGCCATTCCTGAGGCCATCTCCGGCCGGGCGCGGTCGATTTCAGATTCGGGTGGAGCTCGTCGTACTCTCGGCGCATGAGCACCAACGAAGATGTTCCCGAAGCCGTCTCCGATTTGACCGACCACACTGTGATCGTCCGCCCGGTGCGTGACGTTGATGCCGAATCCCTCGGCAGGGTGCACGCACAATGCTGGCACCAGACCTACGACCACCTGATCAGCAAGGCCGCGCTGGAAAAGGTGTCGCCACGGCGCATGGCAGAGCTGTGGACCCACTGGGCCAGCCTCGGCCCGGATTACAACCAGTTCGCCGCACTCGTCGACGGCGAGATCATCGGCTTCGTCGGATCCGGTCCGGCGCGGGATGAGGATGCCCCGCGAGACCGGGAACTGTATTTCATCTACCTGCTCAAGGAGTACCAGGGCACCGGAATCGGCCAGCGACTGCTTGACGCCGCCTGCGCGGACCGGGCCGGGTACCTGTGGGTCGCGAAGGACAACCCGCGCGCGCACAGCTTCTACAAGCGCAACGGCTTCATGCCGGATGGCGCGGAGCATGTTGAGGAGTTCCTCGGCGAGCAGCTTCTCGAGGTGCGGCTGGTTCGCTAGCTCGCTAGCTCGCCGATGGCCGAGCTTTCTGCCGATGGCGGGTGCCGAAACCACGGCCATCGACGGAACCGGCGGCCATCGGCGCAGAGGTCAGGCCGCCGCGGGCTCTTTGACGACGGTGACCTCGTCGCGCGGGGTTAGGTCGAGGGTGCTCACGCCGAGCTCACGCCCGGTGACCGAGTTCTTCACCAGGTGCTTGGTGGCGTTCTTCAGGCCCGCATAGGCGGCGCCCGCGGCCGCGGCCTCGGGTGAGCAGTGATCCAGACCGAGTTCGGTGAGCGCATCGATGACCGCGCCGGCGGCGAGCAGGTCCTCGACGCTGAAGCGCGGCGAACCGTCGGCGCGCACTCCCCCGGCTGCGATGACGGTCACGCGGAACCGTCCGCCGCGTTCGTGCTGTCGTTCCAGCACCCAGTCGGCGACCGCGCGCGCGTTCTGCACGGTGGCCAGCACCAGGGCGCCCTCGGGTTCCGACAGCCCGGCCGCGCCGGCAGCTTCGCCGGCCTGGTCACCCGTGGCATCGCCCGTTCCGTCGTCCGCCGCGAGCTGGTCGACCCAGATCACCGCGTCGGCACCCTCCTGGGTGGCCGCCGCCCCGGCGAGCCCCCAGTCGAAACGGACTTGATAGGTGGCTTGCGACTCGCTCATGCAGTCGAGGGTAGCGACACGCGACCATGACCCGGGCCGTGACCGTCACGCTTCGTCACGCGGATATCGTCGTGAGCATGGCCACTGCTGTCCCCACCTGGATTCCCGCCGACGAAATCTTCCGCCGGCTCGATTTCGCCGGAGCCGTTCACGCGATCGACGCCGCCCTGCGCGACGGGTTCGACCCCGCGCATGATCCGGCCCGGCAGATCGTCGATGTCACGGCAGGGCAGTTGCTGCTGATGCCGTCGCAGACGCGTGATTTCGTCGGCACCAAGCTGCTCTCGGTGAGCCCAGACAACCCGGCCCGCGGCCGGGAGCGGATCCAGGCGCTGTACGTGCTGATGGATGCCGAGACGCTCACGCCGATGCTGCTGCTGGACGGCACCGCCCTGACCACGCTGCGCACTCCGGCGGTCTCCGCGGTCGCCGCCCGGTATCTCGCCCCGGATGGCGTCTGCGATGTGGTCGTGTTCGGGTCCGGACCGCAGGCGGAGGGTCATGTGGCCGCGCTGCGCACGGTGCGCGAGCTGGGCCGAGTGCGGATCGTCGGCCGGGATGCCGAGCGCGCCGAAGCCCTTGCGGCGCGGCTGGCCGGCACCGGGGTGGATGCCGCGGTCGGCACGCCAGCGGATATCGCCTCGGCGGGGATCGTCATCGCCGCGACCACCGCCGCAGTGCCGCTGTTCGATGGCGCCCTGGTCAGGGGTGACGCCCTGGTCATCGCCGTCGGCTCGCACGAGCCGGACCGCCGGGAGCTCGACACCCAGTTGATCTCGCGCTCGCAGGTCGTCGTCGAAGACACCGCAACCGCGTTGCGGGAAGCGGGCGACGTGATCATCCCGGTCGGCGAGGGAGCAATGGATGCCGCTTCCTTGGTTCCGCTGCGGCAGGTGGTGACCGGGGAGGTTGCCGTCGATCGCTCCCGTCCGCGGGTGTTCAAGAGCGTCGGAATGTCCTGGCAGGACCTCGTCGTCGCCGCGGCCGTGCACCGGCGTGGGTAGGTCTCGGCAGGCTCGACCAGCGAGGGCGGGCGGTCAGCTGCTTTGATGTGCGCATGACCTTCCCCTTCGCGCTGCCGCTGCCGTCGCATCCGGATCCGCGTGACGCGCCGGTGCTGCGGTGGGGCGTTATCGGCCCCGGTGTGATCGCCATCGACTTCGTTGCGGCCTTGCTCAAGCACTCGAACCAGCAGGTGGTCGCCGTCGGCTCTCGCAGCGCCGACCGCGCGCGAGCCTTTGCGGAACGATTCGGCATCGCGCGTGCGTACGGCTCCTATGAGGAACTTGTCGCCGACGCCGAGGTGGATGCGATCTACGTCGCCACCCCCATGAGCGAACACCATGCGAACGCGCTCCTGGCCATCGGCGCGGGCAAACCAGTCCTGGTTGAGAAGTCCTTCACCCGAACCGCGGCTGAGGCCCGCGACATCCGCGATCACGCGCGCGCCGCCGGCGTGCTGGTGATGGAGGCGATGAAGACCCGCTACCAACTGCAGCGGCAGGTGATCGACCGTTTGCTCGAGGACGGCGTGCTCGGCGAACTCGACAGCGTGGTCGCCCAGTTCAGCGCGCCGATCCCCTACGCCGCTGACAGCCGTCTGTTCAACCCGGCGCTCGGTGGCGGAGTGTTGCTCGACATCGGGGTTTACCCGCTCTCGTTCGCAGCGAGCCTGCTGGGTGAGTTCAGCGACGTGCAGGCGACCGGCACGCTCGCCGCTTCGGGCGTCGACGACTCGTTCGCCGCGGTGCTGACCACTCCGAGCGGCTCTCGCGCGATGGTGAGCGCCAGCTGGCGTGGCACCGGACCCGTGCGCGCCGAGATCAACGGCCGTCAGGCGCGCATCGAGCTCGGCGAGCCGTTTCAGAACCCCGCCCCACTGCGGCTGATCTCCGCCCACGGCGAGCGGCGACTGGAGTGGGAAGACCGGCGCTACTCCGGCCGCGAAGGCATGGTCTTCCAGGCGGCAGCGTTCGCGCGGTACCTGCACGACGGGCTCACCGACTCGCCGCTGCTCGGGCTCGACGAGAGCGTGAGGGTGATGGAGTTGCTCGACGACCTGCGGCACCGCATCGGCGCTCGGTTCGCCGACGAACGATGACCAGACGCGGGCCTGTGTCGGGCACGAGCCGAGACATCCGGTAGTCTTACCTGACTTGTGCACGCAATTGCGCGTGCCCTGCGTCGTAGAACGCTCCCTCTTCTCACCGGTAGCACCTGACAACTGCCCCGGTTCGTAGAAATCTTTCTCACGGCGATCGATTGTGCCGATCGGCACTCTCGCCAACTTGGTCTCGACAAGCTCGACCAGCGGAAACTGGTTCGACCAGCGGAAAGCTGACTCGATCAGACTCCCCGAGGCCACTCACCCGAAAAGGTACCTCTTTGTCTGAAACCACTTTTAGCGCGCTCGGCGTGCCCGCCCCGATCGTTTCCGCCCTCGCGAAGGACGGCAAGACCACGGCGTTCCCGATCCAGGTCGACACGCTGCCCGACACCATGAGCGGCCGCGACGTGCTCGGCCGTGGCAAGACCGGCTCGGGTAAGACCCTCGCGTTCTCGATCCCGATGGTCGCGCGCCTCGGCGGCAAGCTGTCCGGTGGCAAGCGCCGCGCCGGACGCCCGCTCGGCCTCGTGCTTGCCCCCACCCGTGAGCTCGCGACCCAGATCGCGGCAGCCATGCAGCCGCTCGCCGACGCGTACGGCCTGAAGACCACCACGATCTTCGGCGGCGTCTCGCAGAACCGTCAGGTTGCCGCGCTGAAGGAAGGCGTCGACATCGTCGTCGCCTGCCCCGGCCGGCTCGAAGACCTGATGAAGCAGAACTTCGTCTCGCTCGACGCGGTGGAGATCACCGTGCTCGACGAGGCCGACCACATGGCCGACCTGGGCTTCCTGCCCGGCGTCACCCGCATCATGAACGCCACCCCGGACTCCGGTCAGCGCCTGCTGTTCAGCGCAACGCTCGACAACGGCGTGGACAAGCTGGTGAAGAAGTTCCTCCACAACGAGGTGATGCACTCGGTCGATGAGGCGAACTCGCCCGTCGCCGCGATGACCCACCACGTGTTCGAGGTGCCTGCCGACGACAAGATCGCGCTCGTGCGCACCCTCGCCTCGGGCACCGGTCGCCGCATCCTGTTCATGCGCACCAAGCACCACGCCAAGAAGCTTGCCAAGCAGCTCACCGAGGCTGGCATCCCCGCCGTCGACCTGCACGGCAACCTGTCGCAGCCGCAGCGCGACCGCAACCTGGCCGCGTTCAGCGATGGCTCGGCTCGCGTTCTGGTGGCCACGGATGTCGCCGCCCGCGGTGTGCACGTGGACAACGTGGAACTCGTTGTGCACGTGGACCCGCCGATGGAGCACAAGGCATACCTGCACCGCTCGGGCCGCACCGCCCGCGCCGGCAGCGAGGGTGACGTCGTCACCGTGATGACCCCGTCGCAGCGCAAGGACGTCGCAGTGCTGCTGCGCAAGGCCGGCATCGCGGTCGAGCCCCTCTCGGTCACCGCGACCTCAGCAGCAGTCACCGCACTGGTCGGCGACGTCGCCGCGTACGTCAAGCCGCAGCCGAAGGCCGCTGTATCGCAGGGTGGTGGCACTTCACAGGGCGCCAACGCCCGCCGCAAGCGCACCGCTCGCGACGAGCGCACTGGTCTGGCGCCCCGCCGCGACCGGTCGGGACGTCCGGCCGAGGGCCGCAGCAGTCGTCCGGCAGAAGCTGGAGCCGCGGCATCCGGTCGCTCGGGTGGCCGCGCAGCCGGTGCCGGTGCTGCCGGTGGCGAGCGCCGGTCGTCTGACCAGCCGAAGCACGGTCATGGCCGTCCGACCACCGAGGGCTCGCACGCTCCCCGGTCGCGTCGGGCTTCCGCGCCGTCGGGCGCCGGTTCGGCTCGTGCCTTCAGCACGTCGACCGGGGCCGGGTCGACCGACTTCCGCACCGCCGGACAGTCCCAGGGCGGCCAGCGCCGCCCCAACCGTCGCGCGCAGGGCTAAAGCCCGCAGCATCCGTCTCACCACAACGGCCCCAACCTTCACGGTTGGGGCCGTTTGGCGTCTCGGCCGGACGTCTGTGCCTGTCTGGTGCGTTTGTGCCTGCGCGCGCCGGCACAAACGTACCGAAGGGGCACGGACACTCAGCCGCGGGACCCGCAGCGGGCGCGAGGGTCTCGGCAGGCTCGACCAGCGGGGAGGCGAGCCGGGGGGCGAGCGGGGTGCCTGCTACGGCAGCACGCCCGCCGAGGCGAGGGCCGCGCGCAACAGCGTCCCCCGGCCGCCTTCCATTTCGGCGGAGACGGAAGCGGATGCCGCCTCCGCGGGTGTCATCCAGGTGAGCTCCAGCGCATCCTGCCGCGGTTCGCAGGTGCCGGTGACCGGCACCACGTAGGCCAGCGCCACCGCGTGTTGGCGGTCATCGTGGAACGT